>JAHRAN010000066.1 GCA_020027245.1 Myxococcota bacterium | reverse complement strand
GCACCCGGCGTGGCACAGCGAACAACCTCGGCCCTTCGAGCGCCGGGTCAACGGACAGGAGTTTCCACAATGAGCGCGCGCCCCGGCAAATTCATCTTCGTCACCGGCGGGGTGCTGTCGGGCCTCGGCAAGGGGCTCTCCTCCGCATCCATCGGCGCGCTGCTCGAATCGCGGGGCCTCTGCGTCACCTTCCTGAAACTCGACCCCTACCTGAATGTGGATCCGGGAACCATGAACCCGGTGCAGCACGGCGAGGTCTATGTGACCGACGACGGCGCCGAGACCGATCTCGACCTCGGTCACTACGAGCGCTACACGCACACCCGGATGGGGCAGGTCAACAATGTGACCGCTGGCAGCGTGTACCACGAGGTGATCGGCAAGGAGCGGCGCGGCGATTACCTGGGCGAAACGATTCAGGTGATCCCGCACATCACCAACGAGATCAAGGCGCGCATCCACCGCGCCGCCGAGGGCGCCGATCTTTTGATCTGCGAGGTCGGCGGCACCGTCGGTGACATTGAATCTCTGCCCTTTCTGGAGGCGGTGCGGCAGTTCAGCAGCGACATCGGGCGCGAGAATGTCTGCTATGTGCATCTGGCGCTGCTGCCTTTCATCGCCAGCGCGGGCGAGTTGAAGACCAAGCCGCTGCAGCACTCGGTGAAGGAGCTTCAGTCGGTGGGCATCGCGCCGAATGTGCTGCTGTGCCGGACGGACCGCGACATCCCGCAGGCGCTGAAGGAGAAGATCGCGCTGTTTTGCAACGTGGACGCCAGGGCGGTGATCGCCGCGCGCGATGTGGAGCACATCTACGAACTGCCGCTGCTGTTCCACGACGAGGGTCTCGACGAGAAGATCACCCGCGTGCTCGGCATCTGGACCGGCGAGCCGCGGCTCGAACCCTGGCAGCGGGTGATGCAGGCGGTGCGCAACCCGCAGGGCGTCGCGCGCATCGCCATGGTCGGCAAGTATGTGGATCTCTCGGACAGCTACAAGAGTTTGAACGAGGCGCTGCACCACGGCGGCATCGCGCACCAGGCCCGGGTCGAGATCGAGTATCTCGACAGCGAGAAGCTCGATGACCCGACGGAGCTTGCGGACATGGACGGCATTCTGGTGCCCCACGGTTTTGGCGGGCGTGGCGCAGAGGGAAAGATCGGCGCGGTGCGCTTCGCCCGCGATCAGAGCATCCCCTACTTTGGCATCTGCTACGGCATGCAGATGGCCGTGGTCGAGTTCGCGCGCAATGTCGCCGGGCTCGAGAACGCGAGCTCCACCGAGGTGGACCCGGACTGCGCGCGCCCGGTGATCGCCCTTCTGCCCGAGCAGGAACAGGTCGAGGAGAAGGGCGCTTCGATGCGGCTTGGCGCCTGGCCCTGTGTGCTGCGCGAAGGCAGCCGCGCGCACGCGATCTACGGCTGCCGGGAAATCAGCGAGCGCCACCGCCACCGCCTCGAGTTCAACCCCGCGTACTGCAGTGAACTCGAGGCGGCGGGGCTGATGCTCTCGGGCATCTCACCGGACGGGCGGCTGGTCGAGATCATCGAACTCGAAGACCACCCCTGGTTTCTGGCCACGCAGTTTCACCCGGAGTTCAACTCCACCCCCTTCCGCCCGCACCCCCTCTTCACGGCCTTCATCGGCGCCGCGCTCGACCGCGCCAGCGCGCGCTGAAGGGACGCTGCGCAACGGGGCTGCATTTCCTAGACTTTAAGCCGCACACGGGGGCGTTAGCTCAGTTGGCAGAGCGCCGTGTTCACACCGCGGAGGCCACTGGTTCAAGTCCAGTACGCCCCACCACTCTTGGACCCCGTAGCTCAGATGGATAGAGCGCCTGCCTCCGGAGCAGGAGGTCGTAGGTTCGAATCCTACCGGGGTCGCCAGCACCGGCGGAGAGAGGGAGAAAGGTTACAAGTGTTCAGAGTCGTTGCTTTATTGGCTTTCGCATTGGTGCTCGTCGGCTGTGCAGTCCGAGTGAAGCCGCAGGCCACCGGTGGAAGCCGCTCCGATGGAACCATCACGATGTCGTATCAGTACCGGACTTTTCAATTCCCCAGAGTTGACGAAGCCGCCATGGACGCACGCGCAAGCGTTCGCTGTCGCGGCTGGGGCTATGCCGGCGCCGAGGCCTTTGGCGGCAAGGTGATCAAAGAAGAGGACGGCGTGAAAACGGTGACCATCGAATACCAGTGTCTGGTCCCGGTGGATCGGTATTAATTTCGCAAAAGCGATTCACGAGCGCTTTCCCAACTCGCGGCTGCGCTTTGTGGCGGCGGTGACCGCGGCCGCCAGCGCTTCGCGGAAGCCGGCGGTGGTCAGGCGTTCGAGGCCGGCCAGGGTGGTGCCGCCGGGGGAGCTCACCTGTTTGCGCAACGCGGCGGCGCTCTGGTCGCTCTCGCTGGCGAGTTTGGCGGCGCCGAAGACGGTCTGCGTGGCGAGTAGTTTGCTGGCGTCTGCCGGGATGCCCTGCGCCTCGCCCGCTTCGATCAGCGCTTCGAGCAACAGGAACAGGTAAGCGGGGCCGCTGCCGGAGAGGCCGGTGACCGCGTCGAGCAGGGCTTCGTCGGGCGCCTCCCAGACGACGCCGACGCACTCGAAGAGCGCGCGGCAGCGCTCGCGGTCCACTGTCGCGCAGGCCGGGTTGGCGACGAAGGCCGCGGCGCCAGCGCCCACCAGCGCTGGCGTGTTCGGCATCGCCCGCACGATGCGCGCGCCCGCGGGCAGCCCCTCGGCCAGTTGGGCGAGGCTCACGCCGGCGGCGATGGACACCCAGAGCGGCGCGCCGAGTTTTTCGCAGCCAGTGGCAAGTTCGCTGAGCACCAGGTCAACACGGTTCGGCTTCACGGCGAGGATGACCAGGTCGCTCGCGTTCACCAGCGCGGCGTTGCCCTCGTGAACGGCGACGCCGAACTGCGCTTCGAGCCGGCGGCGGCGCTCCGCATCCGGGTCCGAGGCGCGCAGGTGTTTCTTCGGAACGCCCTTGGCCAGCATTCCGCCGATCAGCGCGCCGCCCATCGCGCCCGCGCCGATGATGCCAATCCGGGTTCTGGCCAATGCCGCAGCCATTACTTTCTCCGTGGCCCGAAGATTGCGGTGCCGATGCGGATGATGCTGGCTCCTTCCTCGATTGCCACCTCGAAGTCCGAAGACATACCCATCGAGAGTTCGGGCAGCTCTTTTGACCCGCCGAGTTCATCGCGCAACTCGCGCAGCCGCGCAAATGCACGGCGCGTTGACTCGCCGCCGCCGTCGGCGGGCGGCACCGTCATCAACCCGCGCAGGTTCAGATGGTCGAGGCGGTGGATGCTGTCGCAGAGCGCGGGCAACTCGTCCGGCGTCGCGCCGCCTTTCCGTTGTGCTTCGTCGTCGAGTTTCACCTGAAGCAGCACATCGAGCTTTCGCCCGGCGGCGCGCGCGCGGGTGTCGAGTTCGCGCGCCAGGCTCTCGCGGTCAACGCTCTCGACGCAGTTTGCAATCGGCGCCACCAGCCGCGCCTTGTTGCGCTGCAACTGGCCGATGAAGTGCCAGCGCGGCGCTTCAAGGCCCGTGCCTGCGAGCAACTCGCTGACGGCCGGCGCTTTGTCGCGCAACTCCTGCGCGTAGTTCTCGCCCACGCAGGTGACCCCGGCCCGCACTGCGGCCGCCACGGCCTCGGCCGGTTGCTGTTTGCCGACGCCCAGCAGCGTGATGTCCTCCGCACTGCGCCCTGCACGCCCGGCGGCGGCGGCGATGCGCTCTCGCACTTCACCCAGCCGCGCGCCGATGTCCCGCTGCGTGGCGGGCTGAACCACGCCCGCGCGCGCGAGCAGCGCCAGGGTTTCGTCCATCGGCAGCCCGATCACGTTGCTGTGGCTGCCCTTGACGCGCTCGATGAAGCGCGCACCCTCGCCCTGCAGCGCATACGCGCCCGCTTTGTCGAAGGGCTCACCCGTTGCGATGTAGGCGCGCAACACATTCTCGGAAGCCCGGCGGAATGTCACACGGCTTGTGACGCAAACCGTCTCGGCGCGTCCGCTCGCTGCGTCGAGCAGCGCAACGCCGGTCCGTACTTCGTGCGTGCAGCCCGAGAGCCGCGTCAACATGGCGAGCGCGTGCGCGGCGTCGCGTGGTTTGCCGAGGATTTTGCCGTTCAACACGACGATGGTGTCCGCGCCAAGCAGCAGGCCATGATCAAGCTTTTCGCGCGCCACCCGCTTCGCTTTGGCGAGGGCGAGCCGGGTTACCAGCGCGTCCGGTTGCTCTCCCGGCTGCGCGCTTTCGTCGAGTTGCGCGGGCTTGCAGTGAAAGCGCAAGCCGGCCGCAGCGAGCAGGGCGCGCCGACGGGGAGAGCCGCTGGCGAGGGTGAAAGTTCGAGAGCTCATCTGGAGTCACCCCCAAATGCGCGCTAGTCGCTGCGCTCGCAAAGTTCGCCGAGTTCTGCGAGCCGGGCGGCGCCAGCGTTGATGTGTTCGGTTGCGGACGCTTCGAAATGCGCCGCGCTTTTTGGGTCTTTTTTGAGCCGCGCCGCGCGCCGCGCGCGCGCGTTAAAAGCGCGCGCCTGTGCTTCCGCGTTGACGACCGCGTTCATCAGTTCGAATGCTTTGTCTTCAACAGAATCCGGCGCGATGTCGAACAGGCGTCGCGCTTCCATTGCGTTGGCTTCTGCAGCCCGCAACAATTCCTGCGACCGCATTTCCTGTGTCACCGGCGCGAATTTCGCAAAATCCAGCAACGGACTGCAGCCGCCTTCGAAGTCGCGCGCCAGCGCCGCGCGCAGCTCGCTCGTCAGCGTGGCCTCGTTCCGATAGGCGGGGTGCGTGGTGGCCAGCGTCGCGGGAATATCCGGGTCGCCGAATGCGCGCACCTGCGCCGCATCGAGTGAAAAGCGGATGTACTGCACGGCGGAAAGCCTGTCCGCTTCGAGTTGCTTCTCGTCGAAGCGCGCCCGCAACGCGCTCTCGCCGATGCGCATCTGTACATGCTCGTCGAGACCGACCAGCCGGTCGAGTTCGGGGCGGATGTTTGCGAGCTCGGTGATCTCGATGAACAGCGTGGCGGAAAGCTCGCGCTCACCGGGCATCAACTCGTTGTACACATCGAGCTCGTGTTGCAGGCTCGAAGCGCTGTGCGCGCCCTCGGCGCGGCGCATTTCGAGCACCTGCCAGCGCAGCGTTTCGCGGTCCTCGAAGAGCAGCGTCACATTCTCGCCGATGGCGACCCGGCGCTGCGCCTTGTGCGCGATGATGCGCGCGCGCAATTCCCTGCGCGCCGCTTCGAACACCGCCGGCGTCGGAATGTCCCCGGGCGCGAGCGGCTTCATGTCGTCGGCAGCCCATACGCTTCGCAGAGCAGCACGACGGGGTGACGGGCCTTGATGCCGAGCCCCTCTTCGATGCGCAGCGCAGAAAGCGGGCAGTCGGTGCTGACCTGGTCGGCAGCGGTGGCTTTGATGCGGCTCAGCATTTTGTCCGCCACCTGCAGCGAGGCGTCGTGAAAGCGCGCCTGCATGCCCCAGGTGCCGTCCACACCCGAGCAGGCGTCCACCAACTCGACCTCATCGGCGCAGAGTCGGAGCAGGTCGCGCGAGCGGAAGCCGATGTTCTGCGCGCGCAGATGGCAGGGCGCGTGGCAGGCGACCCGCCCGAAGGAATGTTTGAAGTCCCGCTTCAGTTTCTTCTCCTTCGCCAGACCGTGCAGGTATTCCATCAGGTCGCGCGTGGCGGCGGCGACGCGCTTTGCAGCGGCACTCTCCGGCAAGAGCCGCGGGTATTCCTCCTTCAGCATCAGCGAGCACGACGGCCCCGGCGCGACGATCAGCGCGCCGGCTTCGACCTGCGGCAGCAGGTCGGCGACATTGCGCTCGGCGTTGCGTCGTGCCGCGTCGAGGTCGCCGGTATCGGTGAAGGGCATGCCGCAGCAGCGCTCATAGACCAGTTCCACCAGCACATCGTTGTGTTCGAGCACGCGCACGGCGGCGCGTCCGACGACCGGGTCGTTGTAGTTCACCGAGCAGGTGGTGAAGAACGCCACGCGCCCGTTCGGGGCGCTGCTTTCCGTCGCTGGCGCGGCGGCGCGGCGGCGGCGGCGGTTAAACCAGCGCTTCACGGTCTGATGGTGGAAGGCGGGCTGCACCCAGTCGCGGTGGATGCCGAGAATTTTTTCCATCATCACGCGGGACAGGCGGTTCCGGTTGGCGAAGTTCATCAGCGGCGGCGTCAGCGCGCCGAGCTTGCCGAGCAGATCCGTGCGCGTGGTGAGCCGTCGCGCCAGCGGCACGCCGTCACGCCTTGCGCGCGCCTGCTGGTGACGGCGCATCAGCGCGGGAAAATCAACATCCCACTCGTGGGGCGGCGTGTAGGGGCAGTGGTTGTAACAGAGCTTGCAGTGGTAACAGAGTTCGTTGACCTGATCGAAACCCTCGAGTGCGACGCCCGCCACTTCGTCCGCGCTGGCGTCCACCAGCTCGAAGAGCTTCGGGAACGAGGGACAGAGCGGCAGGCAGCGGCGACACTGGTGGCAGATGTCCGCGACCCGGCGCAGCTCCCGTTCGAGTTTGTGGAAATCGCCAAAATCGGGGTCGTGGTAGCGCCACTCGCCACTCGGCTTTTCCGGCAACTCGACCTTCATTGCCGTTTAACCCCTCCCCGTGGATGCTGGGGCAGGGCGGCGGTCGCCCGCCGGGGCTGCCGCCGCCGCCCCGCGCCTAGAGGCTCTCGAGTTCGTCGAGCGCCTTCTGGAAGCGACCCGCGTGACTCTTCTCGGCTTTGGCGAGTGTTTCGAACCACTCGGCGATCTCCGCGTGCTGCTCGTCACGCGCGGTTTTCGCCATGCCCGGGTACATCTCGGTGTACTCAAAAGTCTCGCCGGTCACCGCGGCGACCAGGTTCTTGTCGGTCGAGCCGATGGGTTTATCGGTGGCCGGGTCGCCGACCGCCTTCAGGTAGTCGAGGTGGCCGTGGGCGTGGCCGGTCTCGGCCTCGGCCGTGTCGCGGAACAACCCGCCGACATCCGGGTAGCCCTCGATGTCCGCCTGCCGGGCGAAATACAGGTAGCGCCGGTTGGCCTGGGACTCGCCGGCGAAGGCGTCCTTCAGGTTCTGATGCGTGCGGCTGCCTTTCAACGTGGCCATGGTCTGGTTCTCCTTTGCAGGTGACGGTGTGTTCCAAAATACAGCCCGTGGCGCGGGTGGGCAAGTGGCGGCCACGGGTGGCGCACATCAGGCTTCGGTGGTCGCGCGCCAGGTGGCTTCGAGCGGGTCTTTGCCATCGCAACGCACCCGCCCCTCGCGTTCGAGCTTCAGCAGGTGCTGACACACCGACTGGGCCGCCACCGGATGCAGAGTGGCCGGGTACGCCTCATACAGCACGCGCACGATGCCCATGGCGTCGCGCGGCCCGCGCTCGAGTTCCGCTCTCACCTGCGCTTCGCGCTGATTTCGGTGCGCGATGTACTCGCGCAGCTTGCCGACCCCGTCCTCGATTTTCGGGCCATGCGCCGGGTAGATGCAGCGCGGCGCCTCGGCCAGCAGCCGCTCGAGCGAGGCCATGTAGGCGCCGAGGTCGCCGCTGCCGAGGGGGATCACGGTTGTGCCGACGCCCAGCACGTTGTCGCCGGAGAACAGCGCCCGCTCTTCTTCGAGCACGAAGCAGAGGTGATCGCGCGCATGCCCCGGCGTGTGCAGACCGCGCAGCGTGGCGCCCGTGGTTTCGATGCGCTCACCGTCGGCGAGCGGCTGGAGATCGAGGTCTTCGTAGCCCGCGTCGCACTCGGCGTGAAGAAACTTGAAGACGGGCACACGGCCAAAGCGCTCCCGCACCGAGCGCACGCCGCCGATGTGGTCGGGGTGCGCGTGGGTCAGCACAATGGCCTCGATGCCCTCGCATTCCGCGCGCTCGAGGGCGGCTTCGAGCACCGGCAGGTATGCCGCGCGCCCCTCGCCGGGGTCGAGCAGCAGGCGTTTGACCCCGCGGCCGATCAGGTAGGTGTTGGTGCCGGGGCCGGTGAACGCGCCCGGGTTCTGGCCGAGCGCCACGGTGACGCGCTCCGACCAGACGTCGGTGTCCGGCAACTCCATCCCCAGCAGTACGGGTGCGTCCGCCATCAATCCTCCGCGCGCCGAGCGACGCGTTGCGTCGCGCGGCGCGCTCCATCCCGTTGACCGCCCCGAGCGGCTGCCGGAACTCGCCCAGCCTTTGGACCGCGCCGAGCCGCTGCCGGAATCCGCCCATCCTTTTGACCGCCCCGGGCGGCTGCCGGAGGCGTCGTATGGCGCCGCCTGCGCACTTGCCAATCTAGCAGCGTAGCGGAGTGCGGCCGGGGTTTCGTCATTCGCTGGCCTCGATGCGGGCGACTTCGTCCGGCAGCGCCGCGAGGCTCTGGATTTGCTCCACGGCGATGGCGTGAAGGCCGGCGGCGCGGGCCGCCTCGATGTCCCCGGCTGCCTGGTTGCCGATGTACAGCGCGCGCGGCGCAGGCGTGTTGAGCCGCTTCAGGCAGACATCGAAGATGGCGCGGTCGGGCTTTGCGGCGCCTGCGTCGGCGGGGGTGGTGACGGCGTCGAAGCAGGCGTGCAGCTCGAAGGCGGTGAGCAGTGGCCGCAGGCGCTGATCGAAGTTCGACAGCGCGCCGAGCAGCACGCCGGATGCCGCCAGCTTGCTGAGCGCTTCGCGCGCGCCGTCGGCCACGCGCCAGGCTGCGGGCGAGGCGTAGTGCGCCCAGACCTCGTCATAAAAAGTATTGAAGTTATTGAAGCACACGCTCTGGTCGGCGGCGCGAAAAGTCTCACGCAGCCGCGCGCGCCACCACTCGCGCTCGAGCCTGGCGCTCTTCCACATCGGCTGCCCCGGGTGAACATTGGCGGGCGCCGCCGCAAATACGCGCGCGAAGGCCTCGTCCAGCCGCGCGGCGGGCAGCGTTACGCCGTGACTTCGGGCGATGCGCGCGTAGCAGACGCCGACCGGCTCGCGCAGCAGCAGCAGGGTTCCCGCCACATCGAAGAGCGCAGCCTGAATGCGCCGGGTCATGCCACGAGCCTAGAGCAAAAGCCGCGGGGCGTGTGCTGTCGCCCCCCGCCGAGTCTTTAACAACACAGCGCCTCACTCCCGTTGACCGCGACCGGGGTGCTACGCACCCCGCCCATCCTGTTGACCGCCCCGAGCGGCTGTCCGAGCCGCCGCCGGAACCCGCCCCGCCCGTTGACCGCGCCGAGCCGCTGCCGGAGTTCAGCGCGCTGCCGGTTCGTAGCCGAGGTTCGACGCGAGCCAGCGCTCGACCTCGGCGACCTCGCAGCCGCAGCGCGCGGCGTAGTCCTGCACCTGGTCGCGTCCGATGCGCCCGATGTCGAAGTACCGCGCTTTCGGATGCGCGAAGTACAGTCCCGAGACGCTGGCGGCGGGAGTCATCATCATGCTCCCGGTCAGCGCGATGCCCTGCTGTTCGGCGTCGAGCAACTCGAAGAGGGTGCCTTTGCGGCTGTGATCGGGGCAGGCCGGGTAACCGAAGGCCGGGCGGATGCCGCGATAGCGCTCTGCTATCAACTCCTCGTTCGTGAAGTTCTCGTCGCGGCCGTAGCCCCACTCGCGGCGAACGCGTGCGTGCAGCCACTCGGCGAAACTCTCGGCCAGCCGGTCGGCCAGCGCCTTGACCATGATGGACTGGTAGGGGTCGTTCTCGTCCTGCTCGAAGCGCCGCGCCAGTTCATCGGCGCCGATGCCCGCGGTGACCGCGAACGCGCCGACCGAATCGCCGCTGCCCGAACCCCGTGGCGCCACGAAGTCGGAGAGCGACCGGCAAGGCTCGCTGCTGCCCTTCGGGTGTTGCTGCCGCAGCATCGGGAAGCGGCAGCGCTCGCGGGTCGGGTCTTTGTCGTCGTAGAGCACGATGTCGTCACCGTCTGCGGCGGCGCGCCAGAAGCCATAAACGCCGCGCGCCTCGATCAACCCCTCGGCGATGATGCGGTCGAGCAGGCGGTTGGCGTCGTCGTAAAGCCGTCGCGCCTCCTCGCCCTTCTGCGGGTGATCGAGGATGGCGGGGTAGCGCCCGCGCAATTCCCAGGCGCTGAAAAAGAAGCTCCAGTCTATGGTTTCGCGCAATTCTTCGAGTGGCGCTTGCAGCGCGCGGCGGCCCAGAAAGGTGGGCGTGGCCGGCGCCTCGTCGCGCCATTCGAGTTGCGGCTTTGCCGCCCGCGCCGCTTCGAGGCTGAGCCGCTCCCGCTGGAGTTGCCCGGCGTGCAGCGCGCGCAGTTGCTCTTGCTGGCGGCGGTTATCGGCGTCGAGTGTGCGCCGCTTGTCGGGGTCGAGCAGTTGCGCGACCACGCCGACCGCGCGCGATGCGTCCTTCACGTGCAGCACCGGCTGCGCCTCGAAGGCGGGCGCGATGCGCACTGCAGTGTGCTTCCGGCTCGTCGTGGCGCCGCCGATCAGCAGCGGCAGGGTCACGCCGCGCCGCTGCATTTCCTTCGCCACATTTTGCATCTCGTCGAGGCTCGGTGTGATCAGACCGGAGAGGCCGATCAGATCGCAGTCCTTCTCGCGCGCCGTTTCGAGAATTTTCTCGACCGGCGCCATCACGCCGAGATCAATGACCTCATAGTTGTTGCAGCGCAGCACCACGGCGACGATGTTTTTGCCGATGTCGTGTACATCGCCCTTCACGGTGGCGATCACCACGCGCCCCTTGTTCGATGCTCCGCCCTGCGCGCGCTCGGTCTCCATCCAGGGTTCGAGCACGGCCACCGCCTGTTTCATTGCGCGCGCGCTCTTCACCACCTGCGGCAGGAACATCTGTCCGCTGCCGAAGAGTTCGCCGACCTCGTTCATGCCGTCCATCAAGGGGCCTTCGATGACGAGAAGCGGCTGGCCGAGTTCGCGCCGCGCCTCTTCGGTGTCCGCTTCGATCCAGTCGGTGATGCCGTGGCGCAGCGCGTGTGCGAGACGCTTTTTGACCGGCAGCTCGCGCCAGCCCTCATCGCGCTCGCGCGTTTTTGTTTTTGATCCGCCGCGAACGCTGCTTGCGAAGTCCACCAGCCGCTCGGTGGCGTCGGGGCGGCGGTTCAGCAGCAGGTCCTCGACGCGCTCGCGCAACGCTTCGGGGATGTCCTCATACACCTCGAGCTGCCCGGCGTTCACGATGCCCATGTCGAGGCCAGCCTGCACCGCGTGATAGAGAAACGCCGAGTGGATTGCCTCGCGCACCCGGTCGTTGCCGCGGAAAGAGAACGAGAGGTTCGAAACGCCGCCGGAGATGTGCACGCCGGGGCAGCGCTTCTTGATCTCGCGGGTCGCCTCGATGAAGGCCAGCGCGTAGGCGGCGTGCTCCTCCAGGCCGGTGCCGATCGCCAGAATGTTCGGGTCGAAGATGATGTCCTCGGGCGGGAACCCGGCCTGCTGCGTCAGCAGATCGAAGGCGCGCTTGCAGATCTCGACCTTGCGCGCGAGCGTGTCGGCCTGGCCTTTTTCATCGAAGGCCATCACCACCACCGCCGCGCCGTAGCGCCGCACCTGTCTGGCGGTTTCCAGAAAACGCGGCTCGCCATCCTTCAGCGAGATGGAGTTGACGACGCTCTTGCCCTGACAGCACTGCAGCCCGGCCTCGATCACCTCGAACTTCGAGCTGTCAATCATCACCGGCACGCGCGCGATTTCGGGATCGGCGGCGATCGTGTTCAGGAAGCGGCGCATGCAGGCGGCGCTGTCGAGCAGGCCCTCGTCCATGTTGACATCGAGCAGGTTGGCGCCGCCGCGCACCTGATCGAGCGCCACGCGGCTCGCGCCCTCGAAGTCCTGCTCCCGGATCAGGCGGCGAAAGCGCGCCGAGCCGGTCACATTGGTGCGCTCGCCGATCATCTGAAAGCCGCTCTCGGGGCGCAGTTCGAGGGTTTCGAGCCCGGAGAACCGGGTGCGCGCGGGCCGCTCCCGGTTCGGCTGGCGCGGCGGCAGGCCCTCGACCTGCTCGGCGATGGCCTTGATGTGCGCCGGCCCCATGCCGCAGCAACCGCCGACCAGATTGAGCAAGCCGCTCTCCCCGAACTCGCGCAGCAGCGCGCCGCTCTGCGCTGGCGATTCATCATATTCGCCCATCGCATTCGGCAGGCCCGCGTTCGGGTAACAGGAAGTCAGGGTGTCCGCGCTCCCGGCGAGTTCAACGAGGTAGGGCCGCAGATGCGCGGCGCCGAGCGAGCAGTTGATGCCGACGAAGAGCGGGTCGGCGTGGCGGATCGAATGATAGAAGGCGTCAACAGTCTGCCCCGACAAGGTGCGGCCGCTGTTGTCGGTGACGGTGAGCGACACCAGCAGCGGCACGCGCTTGCCGCGCTCGCGGAACACCTCATCTATCGCAACCAGCGCGGCTTTCGCATTCAGCGTGTCGAAGATGGTCTCGATGAGCAGCAACTGCGCGCCGCCTTCGAGCAGTCCCCGCACCTGCTCGCGGTAGGCGCGGACGAGTTCATCCCAGGTGATGCTGCGCGCCGCGGGGTCGTTCACATCGGGGGAGAGCGACAGCGTGCGGTTGGTGGGGCCGATGGCGCCAGCCACGAAGCGCGGCTTGTGCGGGGTCTTCGCCGACCAGGCCTCGGCGGCCGCGCACGCAAGCTCCGCCGCGCGCCGGTTCATCTCGCGCACGAACGCCGCCGCTTTGTAGTCCGCCTGCGAAATCGCGTTGGCGGTGAAGGTGTTCGTGCCGAGCAGGTCGGCGCCCGCTTCGAGAAAGCGCTCGTGGATGTCGCGCACCAGCTCGGGCCGGCTCAGCGTCAGGATGTCGGTGTTGCCCTTCAAGTCTGTCGGGTGATCGCCAAAGCGCTCGCCACGGAAGTCCTGCTCGCCGAGCGCCTCGGCCTGCACCAGTGTGCCGAAGGCGCCGTCCTTGATCAGGATGCGCTGCCTGGCGAGTTCCTGCAGAGTGTGCGCGAGGGTGCTCATCACGCCTCCGGTCTTTGCCCGTCGGCGACAAAAGTGGTGGGCAGTGCGCTCTCGTGCTGTGCGCCCACCTGCGTCTCGATGCGCACCTTTTCGAAACCGGCTTTGCAAAGCCAGTCGCCGACCTGCTCGAGGTCGAAGCCCAGGTGCCGGGCGCCGAGTTGCTGCCGCATCCACTCCTGGTCGTGGGTGACGAAGTCCGCCAGCACCACGCGCCCGCCCGGTCGCAGCACGCGCAGCATTTCGGGCAAGGCCAAGCCCGGCTCCGGGATGTACTGCAACACCATGTGGGCGAAGGCCACCTGCACCTCGGCGTCGGCCAGCGGCAGGGCGCTGGTGTCGCCGACCCGCAACTCGACGCGGGTGTCGCCGGCCGCCTCGAGCTTGCGCCGCGCCAGCGCCAGCATCGCCTCGGAGGGGTCGCTGGCGATCACCCGGCAGCCCAGCGCCGCCAGTTCGAGGGCGAGCACGCCGCTGCCGGTGCCGACGTCCGCCACCGGCAGCCCCTCGGGAACGAGGCGCTGCAAGGCCCGCGCGCGCAGCAGTTCATCGCCCCAGAGTTGACGCAGCGTTTCCCACTCGCCGCCGACGGAGTCGAAGAAGCTGTGCCCGCGCCGTGCGCGCCGGGCCAGCACGTGGCCCTGCCGGGCGTGGTCGCGCGCGATTATCGGGTCGCCCGCCAGCGCCGCGCGGGCGAGGGCCCAGGCGTCCCGCCAACTCGGCGCCTCGGGCGGCTCGAAGCGGTACAGGGCAAAAGTGCCGTCGCGCCGGTCGCGCACCAGGCCAGCCTCGCGCAGGATGCCGAGGTGCCGCGACACCCGCGATTGCGCCATGCCGAGCACCTCCATCAGCTCCTGCACCGCCAGCTCCTCGCGTTCGAGCAGCAGCAGCAGCCGCACCCGGGTCGGGTCGCCGAGGGTGCGGAAGATTTTTTGCAGGTGCTCGGAGCTCATCGCGGCCTCGCTCACGGAGAGGGTTCAATCAAGGAATCAGGATGAATGGATATTAACCAGCCCGCCACGCCACCCGCAAGCCAGCGCCCGGCAGCCCACCGCCCTTGACACAGGGCCGGCTGTGCCCAGCTTCCCGCCACTTCAACCCTCTGCGGGAGACCACCCCATGGCGACCAGCGGCAAAATCATCGGCATTGACCTCGGCACCACCAACTCGGTGGTGGCGGTGATGGAAGGCGGGCAGCCGACCGTGATCACCAACGAGGAGGGGGGGCGGACTACTCCCTCCGTGGTCGCCTTCACGGACGAGGGCGAGCGCCTGGTCGGCGCCATCGCCAAGCGGCAGGCTGTTACCAACCCCGAGCGCACCATTTATTCGATCAAGCGCTTCGTCGGGCGGCGGCTCTCGGAGGTGCCGGAGGAGATCAGCCTGGTGCCCTACAAGGTGGTCGAGGGCCGCGAGGGCACCGCCGAGGTCGAGGTGGACGGCAAGCAGAGCACGCCCCCCGAGTTGTCGGCGATGATTTTGCAAAAGCTGAAGAAGGCGGCGGAGGATTACCTCGGGCAGGAGATCGCCGGCGCGGTGGTCACCGTGCCCGCCTACTTCAACGATGCCCAGCGTCAGGCGACGAAGGACGCCGGGCGCATCGCCGGGCTCGATGTGAAGCGCATCATCAACGAGCCGACGGCGGCGGCGCTGGCCTACGGCCTCGACAAGAAGTCCGATGAAAAGATCGCGGTCTACGACTTCGGCGGCGGCACTTTTGACATCTCGATTCTCGAAGTGGGCGAGAACGTGGTCGAGGTAAAGTCAACCAACGGCGACACGCACCTCGGCGGCGACAACCTCGACCAGAAGGTGATTGACCATCTGGTCGCGGAGTTTCGCCGCGACCAGGGCATTGACCTCTCCGAGGACCCGATGGCGATGCAGCGCCTCCGGGAGGCCGCGGAGAAGGCCAAGATCGAACTCTCCACTTCGCAGAGCACCGACATCAACCTGCCCTACATCACCGCGGGGGCAAGCGGCCCGAAGCACCTCAACCTGAAACTCACGCGCGCGAAGTTCGAGCAGTTGATCGAGGAGCTGGTGGAGCGCAGCCTCGAACCCTGCCGCCGCGCGCTGGCCGACGCGGGCCTCGAGGCCAGCGAGATTGACGAGGTGGTGCTGGTCGGCGGCTCGACGCGGGTGCCGCTGGTGCAAACGAAGGTGCAAGCGCTCTTCGGCCGCGAGGCGAACCGCTCGGTGAACCCGGACGAAGTGGTCGCCGTCGGCGCAGCGGTGCAAGGCGGCGTGCTGGCGGGCGATGTGAAGGACGTGCTGCTGCTCGATGTCACGCCGCTGTCCCTCGGTCTCGAAACCCTGGGCAAGGTGATGACCCGGCTGATTGACCGCAACACGACGATCCCGACCAAGCGCAGCCAGACCTTCTCGACGGCGGCGGACAATCAGCAGCAGGTGGAGATTCGCGTGCTGCAAGGCGAGCGCGAGATGGCGGACGACAACCGCGAGATCGGTCGCTTCATCCTCTCGGGCATTCCCCCGGCGCCGCGCGGCGTGCCGCAGATCGAAGTGTCCTTCGACATTGACGCGAACGGCATCCTCTCGGTCTCGGCGAAGGATCAGGCGAGCGGCAAGGCGCAGTCCATCCGCATCGAGGGCGCGGGCGGTCTCGAAGAGAGCGAGATCGAGCGCATGGTGCAGGAGGCCGAGGCCCACGCCGGCGAGGACAAGGAGCGGCGCGCCCGCACCGAGAGCCGCAACCGTCTCGACACCCTGGTCTACAACGCCGAAAAGACCGTGAAGGAAAACGCGGACAAAATTATTGACGCCGAAAAGAAGCGCTGCGAAGAGTTGTTTGCGGAAGCGCGCAAGACCCTCGAAAACGAGGACGCAGACACCGCGAGTCTCGACGCCCGGCATCAGGAAGTCGAGCAGGCGCTTCACAAGCTGACCGAGATGCTCTACAAGGCGGGCGCGGACGCTTCGGGCGAGGCGCAACCCTCTGACCCCGCCGCTTCGGGCGACGGCGCTGACGGCGAAGTCATAGACGCCGAGTTCACCGAAGAGGACAAGAGCGACAAGGCTTGAGGCGGAAGTGGCGGAGCACGAGGAGCTAGCGCGACCGGAGTTCGAGGCGCCGGTGGTGCGCGAGCCCGTCGCGCTCGAAAGCATTCCCGGCACGCTGCCGATCCTGCCGCTGCGCTCTGCGGCCATCTTCCCGAATCTGGTGGCGCCGATGCTCGCCGTCAGCGCGCGCGCAAAGGCGCTGATCGAAGCGGTGCTCGAAGGCGACGGCCCGCCACTGCTGATGGCCACCGCGCTGCGGGGCAAGGTGGAGGGCGACCCGGCGGCGGCGGATCTGCAGCGCGTCGGCAGCGTGCTGTTGATCGTGAATCACGCGCGCGCCGCCGACGGCGCCTTCCGCTTGCTGATGCAGGGCCTTTCGCGCGCGCAAATTGTTGCGCTGAGCCAGCACGAACCTTTCTTTCGTGGCGACATCCGCCTGCTCGCCGACCAGGGCGAGGCGGACGCCGCCACAAGCGTGGCGCTCGCGCGCGACGTGCGCACGCACTTCGAGCGCCTGCTGATGATCCGCCCCTTCCCGGAGGAAGTGCAGGAGCTGGTGATGAGCCTCGAAGAGCAACCGGCGCGGCTTGCGGATCTGGTCGGCTCGAGTCTGGACCTCGACCTCGCCGGCAAGCAGGCCCTGCTCGAGGAACTCGATGTCGAAAAGCGTCTGCTGCGCGCGCGCGACGAACTGCGGCGGGCCTTCGAGCAGGCGCAGATCGAGAACGACATTCGCCTGAAAGTGAAGTCGGACATTGATCGCAACCAGCGCGAGTACCTGCTGCGTCAGGAACTCGACCGCATCCGCCGCGAACTCGGTGAGACCGAGGACGAGGAGGAGATGCTGCAAAGCCTCGGCGAGCGCATCGAGGCGGCGGGCATGTCCCGTGTGGCGCTCGCGCAAGCGCAGCGCGAACTCGAGCGCCTGCGCCAGACCCCCCCCGCCGCCGCCGAGCACGGCGTGATTCGCGGCTATCTGCAGTGGCTGGTGGAACTGCCCTGGCGCGAGCAGAGCGAAGACCGCCTGTCCGTCGCCGCCGCAAGAAAAGTTCTCGACGAAGACCACTGGGGCCTCGAAAAAGTCAAGGAGCGCATCGTTGACTACATCGCCGTGCTGTCGCTGAAGCGCGACCTGCGCGGGCCGATTCTGTGCTTCGTCGGGCCGCCGGGCACCGGCAAGACCTCGCTGGGCCGCTCCATCGCCCGCGCCCTCGGTCGGCGCTTCGAGCGCGTCGCCCTCGGCGGCGTGCGCGACGAGGCGGTGGTGCGCGGCCACCGGCGCACCTATGTGGGCGCCATGCCGGGGCGCATCGTGCAGCACCTGCGTCACGCCGGCACGCGCAACCCGGTCTTCATGCTCGACGAAATAGACAAACTCATGGTGGGTTACGCCGGCGACCCCTCCTCGGCGCTGCTCGAAGTGCTCGACCCGGAGCAGAACCGCGCCTTCAGCGATCACTATCTGGAGATCCCATTTAACTTGTCCAAGGTGCTGTTCATCGCCACCGCCAACCTGAGCGACGCGATTCACCCGACGCTGCGCGACCGCATGGAGGTGATCGAGATTCCCGGCTACACCGAGGAGGAGAAGTTCGAAATCGCGCGGCGTTACCTGTTGCCGCGTCAACGGCGCGAGAACGGCGTCGAGAATGTTGCGCTTACGCTGCCGGACGAGACGCTGCGCCGCCTGATCGGGAGCTACACGCGCGAGGCCGGCGTGCGCAACCTCGAGCGCGAGATCGGCGCCGTGTGCCGCAAGGTGGCGCGCCGCTGCGCCGAAAAAGACTTGCCGGGGGCGGAGGGTTTCCAGATCACCCCGGAAAAGCTCCCCGCGCTGCTCGGCCCGGTGAAGTTCGAACCCGAGCAGGCCTTTCGCGCCGGCCGGCCGGGCGTGGCGGTGGGCCTGGCCTGGACGCCGGTCGGCGGCGACATTCTGTTTGTCGAGAGCACTTGCATGCCGGGCCGTGGCGCGCTCAAGCTGACCGGCTCGCTCGGCGATGTGATGCGCGAGAGTGCGGAAGCGGCGCGCTCCTGGCTGCGCACGAACAGCGCAAAGCTCGGCTTCGCGCCAGCCATTTTTGAAACCTCCGACATCCACTTGCACGTGCCGCAGGGGGCGGTGCCGAAGGACGGCCCCTCCGCCGGCATCGCCATGGTGGTGGCGCTGGCCTCGCTGCTGACCGGGCGCAGTCCGGCGCCCGATGTGGCGATGACCGGGGAGATCACCCTGCGCGGCAAGGTGCTGCCGATTGGCGGCGTCAAGGAGAAGGTGCTGGCGGCCCGGCGCGCCGGCATTCGCCGGGTGCTGCTGCCGGCAGAGAACCGGCGCGATGTCGCCGAGATTCAACCGGAACTCGTCGCAGGCCTCACATTCGATTACGTTAAGCGCATTGATGAAGCGCTCGCGCACATTCTTCCGCCCGCGCACTAGCGCCGCGCTGACCGGCGTCGCCGTCGCCGTGTCGGCGCTGCTGACGCTGGCCTGCGTGACGATGGACGAACACGAGCGGGTGCTTCGGGAGCGCAACCTGGCGCTCGAAAAAATCGAGCGGCTCGAAGCCGGGGCCGAGAGCCTCGACGCCGACCGCGTGGCGCTGGCCGAGGAGATCGAGGATCTGCGCATCGAACACGGGCGTCTTCAAAGTTCCCTCGATGAACTGGCGTCGTCGCGCACCGAACTCGTCGCCTCGCTGGCCGAGCGCGAGCGGCAACTCGAGGCGCAAAACTCCGAGGTCGCTGAACTGCGCAGCACGTATGACGAGTTGGTGGGCAATCTGCAGTCCGAGGTCGCGGCCGGGCGCATCGAGATCGAGCAACTGCGCGACGGGCTGAAGGTGAAGCTCGCCCAGGCCATCCTGTTTCCCTCCGGCTCCGCAAAGCTCAGCACCGGGGGGCAGGGCGTAATCGCCAAACTGGCCGAGCAGTTTCTGACGCTTCCGCATCAGGTGGATGTCGAGGGCCACAGCGACGACCGGCCGATCCGCGGCGGGCGCTACCCGTCCAACTGGGAGCTGGCGGGTGCGCGCGCCGCCAGCGTGGTGCGCGTGCTGATCGAAAGCGGCGTCCCCGCCACGCGCCTGCGCGTCATCTCGAACGCCCACACAAAACCGGTGGCCGACAACGGCACGACAGAGGGTCGCGCCCGCAACCGCCGCATCGAAATCCGCCTGCGCAGCACCGGCCCCGGCGCCAGCACCGAAGCCCCGGCCAGCGAGTGAGCTTGCGGCAGCGCGCGCCGCGCCCGGGCCAGCGTCTGCGCCACTGCTTTTGTTCCCGGTACTTTGAAGTTTCGTCGCGTATCCAGTACGACTTCGCCAGGTCGTTGCACCAGAGTGCAGACCAAGGGGGTGATGGATGAAACGGAAAACCACGCTGGCGCTGGCGCTCGGGACCGTGTTTCTGGCGACCGGAGCGCTTGGTGGTGAAGCGCGCCGGGGCTTCTACACCGGCATCGAGTTGGGGCTCGCCAGCGCGACGGATTTGAACTCGGCCGTGTCCGGGGTCAACCACCCGACGCGCTGCGACCAACTGCTTCGGAGTACGCCGCCGGTTGCGTCTGACAATGTGCTGCCCCTGACCGACGCCGCCTGTCAGGTCGGCGGCGCGCAGCCGCTTTCGCTCAATGCATTTGATCCGGGCACGGGGTTTGTCGGCGCCGTCAGCCTGGGATATTCGCTGGACCGGTTGCGCGTGGAGTTCGAGTACCTGAACCGCTCCCACGGAGACGATTCGAGGTTGTTGCAAGCCGCGCCGGGCAATGCGCCGCTCGGCAGCAAAGCCGACGAGTGGAGTGAACTCGACCCGCCGTCGGAGCGGATAGCCGAGTTTCGCGCCCATCAGTTCTTCCTGAACGCCTACTACGACTTTGTGAACCAGTCGCGCTGGACGCCCTACCTGGGTGCGGGCGTGGGCTGGGCGCACACCCGTTTGCGTTATGAAAACCGCTTTGTGCGCAAGACCATTGCCCAGGGCTACCTGCTCGATGAAAACGATCAACCCCTGACGGGCGACGCGGTTCGCCCGCCCGCGGCCGCCGGGACGATCAGCTTCCTCAATACCGGGCTTTCCGAGACGCTCTTTGGTTTTCAGTTGCTCGGCGGGCTGGACTACGCGCTGACGGAGCAAGTCTCCGTCGGTGTGAAAGGGCGCTGGGCTCGTTTTCAGGATCTCGACGACGACGATGTGTGGGATCTCATCCGCAGTCACCGCCCCGTTCAGGCCGATGGGGTGACCCCGTTCCGCAGCACTCAGGCGTTTTCCGACATCGAATACTGGGCGGTGACTTTCGGGTTGAAGTACCACTTCTGAACACGGCCGCCCCGACCGGCAGCGGCTTCGCCGGGGGATATCGTCCGCGCAAAAAGGGGTGCTTTAAATTGCCGATTGACGCGGCGCTCTACCGCAAGGCGCTTTCCCTCTGGCCCTCGGGGGTGACGATCATCACCGCGCGCGCCGGCGACGAGGTGCACGGCATGACGGCATCGGACTTCGCCGGTGTGTCCCTCGACCCGCCGCTGGTGATGGTCTGCGTTGACAAGGCGGCGAACACGCTCGGCGTCATCAAGACAGGCCGCAACATGGCGGTCAACGTGCTCGCTGAAACGCAGCGCGCGCTTTCTGACAAGTTCGCCTCGAAGCAGCACGAGTGGGTGCGCTTCGAGGGCCTCGAGTGCGCGCGTGCGAAGACCGGCGCGCCGCTGATTCCGGACGCGCACCTGGCGCTCGACTGCGTGGTCAGCGCACTGCACGAGGCGGGCGACCACGTGATCGTCGTGGGGCAGGTCGAGGCGGCGATCACTCGACCCGGCCCGCCGCTGCTCTACTACGGCGGCGGCTATCAAAAGCTCGCGCCGGAGGAGGAGGATTAAAACGGTGAAGCCGGTGCGCCTGGAATTCTGGTCCGATTACCTGTGCCCCTGGTGTCATCTGGCCGATCACCGCTTGAAAATTCTGCGCCGCGAGTTCACAACTATCGAGCTCGAGTTCCGCGCCTACCTGCTGCGCCCGAAGCCCGAAGTGCGCGACCGCGAAAAGTTCCTGCGCTACACGCAACACTGGCTTCGACCGGCCGCCGAGCCGGACGCGCCGCGCTTCCAGGTCTGGGAGAGTGCGGCGTCGCCGCCGAGTCACAGCGTTCCCGCGCACATCGCCGCGCGCGCCGCCGCCCGGCTCGGCCCCGAAGCTTTTGAGACTTTGCACGCGCGGCTTTTCGCAGCCTATTTTGAGCAGAGCCGCGACATCAGCGACGACGACACACTGCGCGCGCTGTGGCGCGAGTCGGCGCTCCCCGCCGCCGCCTTCGAGCAGAACGATGAGGCAGCGCTGCTGGGCGAAGTGCTGGCGCAGCACAACGAGGCCCTCGAACTCGGCATCAGCGGCGTGCCCGCGCTGCGCGTCGTCGGCAGCGAAGCCTTCGTGCTGGGCGCGCAACCGCTTGCAACCTACCGCCGCTGGCTCGAGCGCCTTGCCAGTCACCCGATAGCGTGAGCGCCGGTCGCGGAAGCGCCCGATGGTGCGGCAGAGAGGACTCGAACCTCCACCGGGTAACCCCGACATGGCCCTCAACCATGCGCGTCTACCAGTTCCGCCACTGCCGCAGCGATGGGCCTTGCAGTCTAACGACCACGCTCCGCGCGAGGTAGTCGCGCGCGCATCAGGGCGTGGCGTCCGGCTCGGGCGCGTCGGCGTCGCCGGGCTGCGGCACCTCCTCGAAGGGCGAGGCCGGCTCGATCTCCTCGAAATCGCCGGGCGTCGTCTCGACGGGGGGGTCTTCGAAGAGGTCGCTGGTGCTGTCCTGCCGCCCGATGTAGGCGAGCGTCAAACTCGTGAGCATGAACACCACGGCGGCGCCGGTCGTGAGCCGGGTCAGGAAGTTGCCCGCGCCGCGTCCGCCGAACACGGTGCCGCTCGCGCCGCCGCCGAACATGGCGCCGACCTCCGCGCCCTTGCCGCGCTGCAGCAGCACGACCGCGATCAGAAACAGGCAGGTGATGACATGGAGAACGGTGATGAACAGGGTCATCGGGGACCTCCGCTCTGCTGCAGCAGGGCCGCAAAGCTTTCGGGTTCGAGGCTGGCGCCGCCGACCAGGGCGCCGTCAATATCCGGCTCGGCCAGCAGCGCCGCCACATTGTCGGGCTTGACCGAGCCGCCGTATTGAATGCGAATGGCGTCGCCCGCGGCGCCGAAGCGCTCGACGAGGCGCGCGCGAATCATGGCGTGAACTTCCTGCGCCTGCCCGGGCGTCGCCGTGCGCCCCGTGCCGATTGCCCAGCGTGGCTCGTAGGCCATCACCAGCACGGCGGCGCGCGCCGGCGGCAGCGTGGCGAGGCTCTCTTCGAGTTGCGCGCCGATCACTTCGAAGCTGCGTCCGGCTTCGCGCGCTTCGAGGCTTTCGCCCACGCATACGATTGGCGCGATGTCGTGCGCGAGCAGCGCCGCGACCTTGTCGGCCACGAAGGCGCTCTGCTCGCCGAAGAGCACGCGCCGCTCGCTGTGTCCGACGATGGCGTAGCTGCAACCGGCCTCGACCAGCATCGCCGGCGCAATCTCCCCGGTGAAGGCGCCTTGACTTTCGGGGTGAACATTCTGCGCGGCGAGCGCCACCGGGCTGCCCGCGAGTGCGCGCCCGAGGGCGTCGAGCGCAACGAAAGGCGGGGCGATGGCGACCTCGGTTTCGAGATCATCCGCAAGCCGGGGCAGAAAGGCGCGCGCGAAGGCCAGCGCCGCGGCGCGCCCCTTTTGCATCTTCCAGTTGGCGACCAGAAAGGGACGCCTCATGCGGGTTCCTCCAGCGCGGCGACAGCCGGGAGCGTTCGCCCCTGAATGTACTCGAGCGCGGCGCCGCCGCCGGTCGAAAGATGCGCGATGTGCGCGCCGAGACCCAGTTGGTTGATGGCTGCAAGTGAATCGCCGCCGCCCACGATGCTGTGCGCATCCGAGTCCGCAAGCGCGCGCGCCACGGCCCGGGTTCCCTGCGCAAAGGCTTCGATTTCGAAGACCCCCATCGGCCCGTTCCAGAAGATGGTCACAGCAAAGCGCATCAACTCAGCGTACCGCCGCGCGCTGGCCGGGCCGATGTCGAGGCCGATGAAGCCCTCGGGGATGACTTCGACCACGCGCGCGTTGGCCGTGGCGCAGCATTTTTCGGCCACCCGGTGATCGCTTGGCAGGTGCAGCGTGCAGCCCTTTGCCGCTGCGCTTTGGAGCAGGTTGCGCGCGTCGTCCACACACTCGGCTTCGAAGCGCGAGCGCGCGACCGGCTGACCCTGCGCGTGCAAAAAAGTATACGCCATGGCGCCGCCAATGCAGATCTGATCCGCGTGCCCGGCGAGCGTGCGCAGCAGGGCGAGTTTGTCGCTGACCTTGGCGCCGCCGATCAGACAAAGCAGCGGGCGCTTGGGGTGGCGCACTGCATCGAGTTCGCAGAGCTCGCGCTTCAGCAGGTCGCCAGCGGCGCGGCGCGGGAGCAGTCTGGCGACACCGACGGTCGAGGCGTGACGGCGGTGGGCTGTGCCGAAGGCGTCGTTCACATAGATTTCGGCGAGGCGGGCGAGCGCGGTTGCGGTGGCGGCGTCGTTTCGGGTTTCCCCCTCGTCGAAGCGCAGGTTTTCGAGCAGCAGCGCTTCGCCATCGCGCAACGCCTGACTTGCGGCTTCGGCTGTTGCGCCGGTGACGCTCGAGCAGAACGCGAGCGGTCGGCCCAGCAACTCCGTGAGCCGCCGGGCCACCGGCTGCAGCGACAACTCCGGTCGCACTTCGCCTTGCGGGCGACCGAGGTGCGAGGCCAGCACCACGCGCGCGCCCGCAGCCAGCAGCCGCCGCAGGCTGCCGAGGGCTTTGCTTAGGCGCGTGTCGTCCGCAACCACGCCCGCCTTCAGCGGCGCATTCAGGTCCGCGCGCAGCAGCACGCGCTGGCCACGCACGCACGCTTGGAGCAGCGCGTCGAGGTCGGGCAGCGCCATCGTCAGCCCATTTTGGCGGCGAGGTCGGCCACGCGCGTCGCGTAGCCCATCTCGTTGTCGTACCAGGCGAGAACTTTGGCGAAGTCGCCGTCCATCATCCGGGTGCAGGGGGCATCGAAGATGGATGAGTGGGTGTTGCCGACGAAGTCCGCGGAGACGAGTTCTTCTTCGCTGTACTGCAAGATGCCCTTCAGCGCGCCGTCGGCGGCGCTGCGGATGGCGTCGTTGATGTCGCTCTCGCTGCAGCGCGTTTTGAGTTGCACCGAGAGGTCCACCACCGAGACATCCGGCGTCGGCACGCGCAGGGCGTAGCCGTCGAGGCGGCCCTTCAACTCGGGCAGCACCAGAGCGATGGCGCGCGCGGCGCCGGTCTTGGTCGGGATCATCGAAAGCGCGCCCGCGCGCGCGCGGCGCAGGTCGCTGTGCGGCGCATCCACCAGACGCTGGTCGGAGGTGAAGGCGTGAACCGTCACCATCAGGCCGCGTTCGATGCCGAAGGCGTTGTGCAGCACCTTGGCGACGGGCGCCAGACAATTGGTGGTGCACGAGGCGTTCGACACGATCCGGTGTCGGCTCGGGTCGTAGGCCTCGTCGTTCACGCCGAGCACGAGGGTTACATCCGGATCGCTCGCGGGTTGGGTGATCATCACGCGCCCGGCGCCGGCTTCGAGGTGCAAGCCAGCCTTGTCGCGGGCGGCGAAGAGGCCGGTGGATTCGATCGCCACATCCACGCCGAGGGCGCGCCAGGGCAGATCGGCCGGGTTGCGCTCGGCGGAGACGGGAATCGCGCGGCCCTCCACCACGATGCGCTCCCCGTCGGCAGCCACCTCACCGGGGAAGGGGCCGTGCACCGAGTCGTACTTCAGCAGGTGCGCGAGCGTCGCCGCATCCACCAGATCGTTGATGCCGACGACCTCGATGTCCCGGCGCTGCATGGCGCGAAACGCCAGCCGCCCGATGCGCCCGAACCCGTTGATCCCCACCTTGATGCTCATCGCCGTCTCCTCGTTTGCATTCGGGGCGCCGCGACTGGCGCGTTCTTGTAAAAGGCCGCAGGCCGGTCAACCCGGATGGCTGCGACGCCACGCAGCGATAGCGAACGCCAGCCCCGGCACTGTACCCGGCGCAGCGTCCGCGCGCACCCGACCCGGCGGCGGCGCTTCGATATTCTGTCGAGCGGGGAGGTGCGGGGGGTGGATAAACATAAAGGTTCGAAGCCGGGCGGCGCGCCGTCGGCGTCCGCGCCCGCCGCGCTGGCGCCAGCGCGTTCTTGCAAAATGCCGCGCTGGCGAGGCATGACGCTGCGCCTGCCGCTTCGCACACTTCGGGTGAAGGGGAGGACGGTCGCCAGCGCCCTGCTGCCGCTGCTGCTGGCGACGGGCCTCGGGCTGTGCTGGGCGGAGCTTCAATCTGCGCCGCCGGCCGCGCCGCCGACCCTGCTCGTGACCGGTATCGAGGCGCCGCTCAGCATCTGGCGCGACGCCGCTGGCGTCCCCCAGGTGCTGGCCCGTCACGAGGGCGACGCCTGGTTCGGGCTCGGCTTCACGCAGGCGCAGGACCGCCTCGGGCAGTTGTTGTGGCTGCGCCGTCAGGCCCGGGGACGCAGTGCCGAATGGCTCGGCGAGGCGGGCCTGCCGGCAGACCGGATGGCGCGCAGTCTCGGTCTGGTGCAGCTCGCCGAGCGCGACTTCGAAACCGCCGGCGCCGCCGCGCGTCGCGTGCTCGAGGCCTACAGCGCTGGCGTCAACGCCTGGCTCGAACAAATCGAAGGGGGGTTTGCGAGAGCGCCGCATGGCTTGCCCCTCCGGCAGCCGCTCGGGGCAGTCAACAGGATGGGACGGGGTGGCTTAAGACACCCCGGTCAGCCGCTCGGGGCGGTCAACGGGCTGGGCGGGGTGCGACAGCTCCGGCAGCCGCTCGGGGCGGTCAACGGGTGGGCCGGGGTGCGTGAGCACCCCGACGGCTGGACGCCCGTGGATTCACTCGCCATCGCCAAGTTGCGCGCCTGGCAAACCGGCAGCGCGCTCGATGAGCTGCTCGTGCTGGAAGCGCTGGTGCAAGCCATCGGCCCCGGCCCGGCGCGCGCGTTCTTTCCGCAGGACGATGTACTGCCCCGGCCCGCGCCCGGGGGCGCCGCACGCAGCGAAGTTTTGTCAAAACCCAACAGCGCCGCCAGGCAGTTGCTGCGGGTGCTGAACGCGGCGCCCGATGCGAAGCGCAACGCCTTGCGCATGGATCGCGCGCCGCTCAAGCGGGCAGGGGGGATCCGCGCCACCGCCGCGGGCAGCGCGGCCTGGGTGGTGGATGCGCGCCGCACCCGAAAGGGCTTGCCTCTACTGGCGGCCGAGTTGCGCGCCGCGCCGCAGTTTCCGGCGCCGTTATACGAGGCCCGCTTGCAGGGCGGCGCGCTTAATGTCGCCGGCGCCACGCTGCCAGGCGTGCCGGTCTTCTGGGCTGGCTTGAATGGCCGAGTGGCCTGGGCGGCGACCCACTTCCCCGCGCTGACGAGCGATCTGGTCGAAGAGACGCTGAGTCTCGCGCCGCCACCGCGTTATCGCAGGGGGTTGCGCTGGCGCCGGCTTTCCCAGCGGCGCGAGTTGATCGCCGTGCGTGGCGCAGTGCCGGCGCAGGAGCAGGTGGTGTGGGAGACGCAGCGCGGGCCGCTGCTTCACACGCTGCTCGGGGCCGGGCGTCCGCTCTCGCTGCGCTTCAGCGGGCAGCAGGTCGGCGGTGTGGACGCCCTGCTGCAGCTCACCCACGCGCGCAGTGCGGCAGACATCACGCGCGCGCTGCGTCTCCACGGCGAGCCGCTGCTGGCCGTGGCCTGGCTAAGCAGTGCGGGCGACGCCGGGGTGCAGGTGGCGGGCTTTGCGCCGCAGCGGCAACTGCCCTCGGGTTTGCAACCGGTGCCGGCGGGCAACGCCTCTTTCAGGTGGTGGGGGCGCTTGCCCGCGGCGCGTCTGCCCGCGCAGCGCACCGGCCCCGCGAAGCCCTGGATCGTCGTGGCGGACGGCGCGCTGCAGCGTTCCACTGCGCCAGATCTCGAAGTGCTCACGGCCCCCGGGCGACGCGCCACGCGCATCGAGGCGCTGCTGCGCGCCGCCGCCGAGCGCGGGACGCTCGATCTCGCGCGGCTTGTGGAAGTGCAACACGACACCCACGCCGCCGATGCCGACGCGCTGCTGCGCGATGCGCTCGCGTTGACGGGCCCGCTTACCGGCGCCGCCCGTCGCGCCGCCCGCCGCCTTGCGGACTGGGATCGCAGCACGGCCCCCGCCAGCCGGGGCGCGCGCGTCTATCACCACTTCCTGTCGCTGCTCGCGCCAGCGCTTTTTGAGCCGACGCTCGGCCCCGAGTTGTGCGACGCGCTGCTCGCCTTGCACTGGGGTCGTCCCGAGCGCTGGGTCGCCGCCACGCTGCGCGCCGCCCGCCACGGCGGTGTGGCGGAACGCCCCTGGACCAGACCGAGCTTCGTAACCGAGGTGCTGATAGACAGTTTGCATAAGGTGGGCAGGGCGCTGCCCACGGGCGGCATCGCTGCGGCTGGCGCGGGCAACTGGGGACGTCTGCGACGGCTCCGCTTTCGCCCGCTCTGGCCCGGCGCCTGGCCCGCGCCGACGGGCCTCGGCCCCTTCCCCTACGGTGGCGATGTGCGGCTCTGGCGTGGCGCGCCCTGGCCGGTCAACGAGTCCGATAAGGCGCCCTGGCCGGTCAACGGGTTTGACGCCCGCAGCGCGCCGGTCTATCGCTTTGCGGTGGACGCCGGGCGCCTCGACCGCGCGCTCACTGCGCTTGCGCCCGGACAGTCGGGGCAGCCGGGGCACGCCCACGCGACCGACGGCATCGCGGGCTGGCGCGCCGGCCATCCGAAGCCGCTCTCGCTGCACGCAGCGCCGCCGGGGGAAGGCGCGCGGCTGCGCCTTCAGCCGACCTTCCGGGTGGATTGATGTTCATCTACGCGCGCGTTCCCGGGTTTTATGCGGAGGTCGAGCGGCGCACGCGGCCCGCGCTTCAGGGCCGCGCGCTGATCGTCGGCGGCGATCCGCGAAAGCGCGGCACGGTGCAGTCGGCGAGCCGCGAGGCGCAGCGCGCGGGCGTCGCCCCCGGCATGCCGATGCTCGAGGCGCTCGACCGCTGCCCCGACGCGCGCGCACTGCGCACCAACATGCGCCTTTACCGCGAGGTCTCGGCGAACTTTCAGGCGGTCTTTCGTCAGGGCGCAACGCGCGTCGAGGCCGCCGGACTCGGCGCCGTGTATCTCGATGTGAGCGGGCGCGAGGAAGCGCCGGAGCGGATTGCGAGCGGCCTGCGCGCGCGCGTCGCCGAGGCGCTGCAACTGCCCCTCGAAGTGGGCGTCGCCCCCATCAAGTTTCTCGCGAAGATTGCGGCGGAAAGCGCCGAACGGGAAGGGTTTTTCTGTGTTCAACCGCACGCGGTTCAGGACTTCCTGCGGGCGTTGCCGGCGGCCCGCCTGCCCGGCGTCGGCCCGCGCACCGAGCGCGTGTTCGAGAAGCTCGGCGTGCGCACGGTTGGCGACCTGCGCGCACGCGGGCGCGAGCAACTCGAAGCGGAACTCGGTCGCCACGGGGCGGCGATTTTCGACTACGCGCTCGGGCGCGACATCGCAAGCGTGCGGCGCGCGACGCATCCCCGCAGCTTGTCGCAGCAGGCGACCTTCGAGACGGCGGAACTCGACCGGCAGGAACTCGGCGAGCGCATGGGCGAGTTGGCCCTGCGCCTCGAGCGCGCCCTCGCGCGGGAGGGGCTGGTGGCGCGCCGGGTCGTGCTCAAGGTGCGATACGCCGACGGCGCGGAGCCGATCACGCGCAGCAACACGCTGCCCCGCGCGCTGCGCCGCGCCGACGAGTTGCGCGCGCGCGCCGACATCCTGCTCGCGCGGACCGATGCCGGGCGGCGCGCGATTCGCGGCCTTGGCCTCGCCGTCCACTTGCTGCGCCGCCGTGGCGATCAGCAACCCGAGTTGTTCGACTTCAAGAGCCATCTCCCGGAGGGAGAGCGGTAAGGAGTGGAGAATCGGAGCCAACCAAGCTCCGCCCACTCCGTCACTCCCGTCTATACGGGAATGATTTTCGCGAAGGCGGAAACCCAGTCCGGCAGCGGCTCGGTGCGGCCCAAGACGTGCGGGGTTGAATGGCTGCGCGTGGGCTGTCAGGGTTTCCGCGTGTCGGACTTTCACCAGACCGGCGTGATCAGCACGCTGCACCGCCTCGGCCATCGCGGGCTCAGACCGCTCGAGGAGGAGTTGCGCCGCCATGCGGAGGCCCGGCCCATCGCGCTGCTGCTGCCCTGTCTGCACTCCGAAATCGGCGGCATTGCGCTGAAGGGCATTCTCGACCAGTTGAAGAGCGTCCACTATTTGAGCCAGATCATCGTGTCGGTGGATGGCGCGCCGAGCCGGGCCGCCTTCGAGGAGGTGCGCGCGTTCTTCGCCGAGTTGCGCACCACCAGCGGCGAGCCACCGACCCTGATCTGGAACGACAGCCCCGGCGTGCGCGGCCTCTACCGCACCCTTGCCGACGAGGGGCTCGACCCCGGGCCTCCGGGCAAGGGGCGGGGCGTCTGGATGGCGCTCGGCGTGGTGATCGCCAGCGCGCGCGCGCGGGTGATTGCGCTGCACGACTGCGACATCCGCGACTACGACCGCGAGCTTCTGGCGCGGCTCTGCTATCCGATCGTCAACCCCAACACGAATTACGAATTCGCCAAGGGCTACTACGCGCGCTTCGCCGACCGGCTCTATGGCCGCGTCACGCGCCTTTTCATGACGCCGTTTCTGCGCGCGATGAAATCGGTGCTCGGGCGCCACCCGTTGCTCGATTTTCTGGACTCGTTCCGTTTCCCGCTCGCCGGTGAGTGCGCGATGACCACCGACCTGGCCCGCTCGATCCGGGTGCCCTCCGACTGGGGCCTCGAGGTGGGCATTCTGGCCGAGGTCTATCGCAGTTGCTCGCTGAAGCGCGTCTGTCAGGTGGAGCTGGTCGAAAATTATGACCACAAGCACCGCGCGTTGTCGGAGCACGATGCGAGCACCGGCTTGCACCGCATGGTGGCGGACATCGGCGCTTCGCTGATCCGCAATCTGGCGAGCTTCGGCGTCGAGTTCGACGCCGGTTTCCTGAACACGCTGACGGCGGCCTACATGCGCCTGGCGCAGGACGCCGTCGCCCGCTACCACGACGATGCGGCGCTGAACGGCATCCCCTTCGACCGCCACGAGGAGGAGCTGGCGGTGGAGACTTTTCAAGGCGCGCTGCGCGCCGCTGGTCTCGACTTCGTGCGCGACCCGATGGGCGCGCCCCAGATTCCAAACTGGAACCGCGTGTCGTCTGCGCTGCCCGAGTTTCTGCCCGAGTTTCTGTCTGTCATCGAAGCCGACGCGCGCTGAGCGTATTTGCGCGAGGAGCTTAAAACGCCGTGGCGATCTGGATTCGAAAAATTCCCATTGGCGGCGGCGCGCCGCTGGCGCTGGTGGCGGGGCTCAACGTGGTGGAGTCCGAGGAGGCGACCCTGTCCGTCGCCGGTGAACTGCGCGCGCTGGCGGAGCGCTACGACTTCCCGCTGATCTTCAAGGCCTCGGTGGACAAGGCCAACCGCTCGAGCCCGCACTCGTTTCGCGGCCCCGGTTTCGACGAGGGGTTGCGCATTCTCGCGCGGGTGCGCGCCGAAACCGGTCTGCCGCTCACCACCGACATCCACGAGCCGAGCCAGGCGAAACCCGCCGCCGAAGTTGCGGACTGCTTGCAGATTCCGGCCTTTCTGTGTCGTCAGACCGATCTGCTGAGCGCCGCCGCGGCGACGGGCCGGCCGCTGAACATCAAGCGCGGCCAGTTTGTCGCGCCCGAGGATATGCGGCTGGCCGTGGAGAAAGTAATTATTGCGGGCGGCACGGCGCTGGTGACCGAGCGCGGCAGCGCGTTTGGCTACCACGATCTGGTGGTGGACATGCGCGGCTTGGTGCGGATGCGCCGCTTCGCGCCGGTGTGCTTCGACGCCACCCACGCCGTGCAAAAACCCGGCGCCGAGGAAGACGCCAGCGGCGGCGAGCGCGAGATGGTTCTGCCTTTGGCCCGCGCCGCCGTGGCCGTCGGCGTTGACGCCCTCTTCATCGAGGTTCACCCAACCCCCGAAACCGCCCCCTGCGACGGCCCCAGCCAGATTGA
>JAHRAN010000065.1 GCA_020027245.1 Myxococcota bacterium | reverse complement strand
GCGTGCTCACGCTCTGCGCCATGCGCGAGAGTAAACTCACACTGAAATCTCAGCAGGCGCTGGCGGAAGCGCAGCGGCTTGCCGCCGAGCGCGGGCACGCGCAGATCACGCCAGCGCACCTGCTCTGCGCGCTGCTCAAAGAGCCCGCTGGCAGCACGCTGCCGATCCTTCAGAAGATCGGCGTTTCGCTTGATGTCATCGGCGCGGAAACCGAAAAACGCCTGAGCGAGCAGCCGCGGGTGCAAGGCGGGGCGCAACCGACCTTGTCGCCCGCACTCGAGCGCGCCTTCGAGGCCGCGGGCCGCGAAGCCGGGGAGCGGCGCGACGAATACCTGTCAACCGAGCACCTGCTGCTTGCGATTGCGAGTGACGGCAAAGAGGGCGCGGGGCGCGTGCTGCAAGATGCGGGCGCCACGCCCGAGGCCATCGCGCAGGCGCTCGAAAGCGTGCGGGGCAGCGCGCGCATCACCGACCCCGACCCGGAGTCGAAGCATCAGGCGCTTGCGAAGTTCGGGCGCGACCTGACCGATGTCGCGCGCAGCGGCAAACTCGACCCGGTCATCGGGCGCGACGAGGAGATTCGCCGCGTGGTGCAGGTGTTGTCGCGCCGCACCAAGAACAACCCGGTGCTGATCGGCGAGCCGGGCGTCGGCAAGACCGCAATCGCCGAGGGACTCGCTGCCCGCATCGTGGCGGGCGATGTACCGGAGTCGCTGCTCGACAAGCGCGTCGTCGCCCTCGACATCGGCGCGCTGCTGGCTGGCGCCAAGTATCGCGGCGAGTTCGAGGATCGCTTGAAGGCCGTGCTGCGCGAGATCGCCGATGCGCAGGGCGAGATCGTGCTGTTCATTGACGAGTTGCACACCATTGTCGGCGCGGGCGCCGCCGAGGGCGCGGCGGACGCAGCGAACATGCTGAAGCCGGCGCTTTCGCGGGGCGAACTGCGCTGCGTGGGCGCCACCACGCTCGACGAGTACCGTCGGCGCGTCGAGAAGGACGCCGCCCTTGAGCGCCGCTTCCAACCGGTGCTGGTCAGCGAGCCGAATGTCGAGGACACGGTTTCGATTCTGCGCGGCCTGAAGGAGCGTTATGAAGTTCACCACGGCGTGCGCATTCAGGACGCGGCGCTGGTGGCCGCCGCAAAGCTCTCGAACCGCTACATCAGCGACCGCTTTCTGCCGGACAAGGCGATTGACCTGGTGGACGAAGCGGCGAGCCGCGTGCGCGTTCAAATAGACTCAATGCCCGAGGAACTCGACCAGCTCGAACGCAAGCGCACGCAACTCGAAATCGAACGCGAGGCGCTGCGCAAGGAGAGCGACGCGGCGTCGAGTGAAAGGCTCGCGCGGGTGACGAAGGAGATCGCCGAACTCAGCGAGCAGGGCGGCGCACTCAAGGCGCGTTGGGAAAACGAGAAGGGCGCAATCGCAAAGGTGCGCAAGCTGAAGGAGCGGCGCGAGACGCTTCAGACCGAACTCACGCGGGCGAAGCGCGCGGGCGACCTCGAGCGCGCGGCGGAAATCCAGTATGGAGAGCTGCCCGCGCTCGAAAGCGAACTCGAAACCCTCCAGCGCGAACTCGACGCGCTGCAGCAGCAGGGTTCCGTGCTGAGCGAAGAGGTAACAGCGGAGGAGATCGCCGAAATCGTCTCCAAGTGGACGGGCGTGCCGGTGGCAAAACTGATCGAGGGCGAACAGCAGAAGCTGCTGCAGATGGAGGACAGTCTGCGCAGCCGCGTCGTCGGTCAGGACGAGGCGCTCGAAGTGGTGGCCAGCGCCGTGCGACGCGCGCGCGCCGGGCTTCAGGACCCGAACCGGCCCATCGGCTCGTTCATCTTTCTCGGCCCCACGGGCGTCGGCAAAACCGAAACCGCGCGCGCCACGGCCGCGTTTCTGTTCGACGACGAGCACGCCATGTTGCGCATTGACATGAGCGAGTACATGGAGAAGCACTCGGTTTCGCGGCTGATCGGCGCGCCCCCCGGTTATGTCGGTTACGAGGAGGGCGGCGCGCTGACCGAGGCGGTGCGTCGCCGTCCCTACAGCGTGGTGCTCTTCGACGAAATCGAAAAGGCGCACCCCGAAGTGTGGGGCGCCCTGCTTCAGATTCTCGACGACGGTCGTCTCACCGACGGTCAGGGCCGCACCGTTGATTTCCGCAACACGGTGCTGATTCTGACTTCGAACATCGGCTCGCAGTCCATCGTCGAACTCGGCGAGGCGCAACAGAATGAGCTCGAAGCGCGGGTAACGGAAGCCCTGCGCGCGCACTTCAAGCCGGAATTCCTGAACCGCATTGACGACATCGTCATCTATCGCCAACTGAAGCGCGAGCACATCGCCCGCGTGGTCGAGATCCAACTCGAACGCGTGCGGCGGATGCTCGACGAGCGGCGCATTGCACTCGAGTTGAGCGACAAGGCGAAGCAGTTGCTCGCCGAAAGAGGCTACGACCCGCACTACGGCGCAAGGCCGCTCCGGCGCGTGATGCAGCGCATGCTTCAGGATCCGCTGGCGCGAAAATTGCTCGAAGGCGAGTTTGGCGAAGGCGCGAAAATTTTCTGTGACGCGCGCTCCTCGGGCGATGGTCTCGAATTTCGCAGCGCCTGAGCGACGCCACAGCGAACGCTGCTAGACTCGCGCGCCGATGACCAGCGAGCGCGCCGAACTTCGCCAGCGCACTACGGCATGCCGAAGTGCGAAGCCCCTGCGGCGACGACAACTGACCGGCGCGGACGCAATCGCGCGCGCGCTCGACGCTGGCGAGCCGGTGCAACTGATTCTCGCTGCGCTGCCGCCGCGCACACCGGCCGCAGCGGCGTTACTCGTTCGCGCGCGCAAACTCGGCGTGCCAGTGCGCAGCAGCAGCGAGCGCGCCCGCTGGCGACTCTCCGGCAGCGGCCTCAAGCCACGGTCAAAAGGCGGAGCGGGGCGTGACAGCGTCCCGGTCAGCGCTTCCGGCAGCGGCTTTAAGCCGCGGTCAGAAGGCGGGACGGGTTCCGGCAGCCGCTCGGGGCGGTCAACGGGATGGTCGGGTTCCGGCAGCGGCTCGGCGCGGTCAACAGGATGGTCGGGACGCGACAGCGTCCCGGTAAGCGCCCCGGGCACGCCAGCGGAGCTGCTCGCCCTCGTCGGCTCGCCGCCAGCGGCAAGTCTCGACGAAGTGCTCGGCTTTGCTGGCGCCGTCTGGCAACTCGTGGGGCTTCGCTATCCGGGCAACACCGGCGCCGCCATCCGCACCGCCGAGGTCTCCGGCGCCGACGCCGTCGTCATTGACAGCGACTTCGAACACGGCGGACGGCGCGAGGCGCTGCGCGCGTCCATGCGCGCAGACCACTTCATGCCGGTCTTCTGGGAGCGCGCGCTCGAAGTGTTGCCACGCGCGCGCGCTGCAGGCCGCGCCATCACCGCCATCGAAGACAGCGGCCGGGCGGCGCCGTGGCAGGTTGACCTGACAACGCCGCAACTCTTCGTGGTCGGCGGCGAACGCCACGGCATTCCACAGCCCGTGCTCGACGCCTGCGACCGCGTACTGCGCATCCCGATGCGCGGCTTCATCCCGTCCTACAACGTGCAGGCCGCGGTGGCGATGGTGGCGGGCGAGCGCCTGCGCCAACTCGAAACCGACAGCACATAAACATCGAGCATTCCGGCAGCGGCTCGGCGCGGTCAACGGGATGGGCGGGGTGCGTAGCACCCCGGCAGCGGCTACTCGAAGCCTTGCGGCAGTGGCGGTGGTCGAAGCGGCGGGGCCGCAACCCTCACCCGGCGACGGGCTACAAGGCCCGTCGCCACCCTCTCCCTTAGAGGGAGAGGGTTAAGAAGAGATGAAGCGGCGGTCGCGTCAGCTTCCGGCAGCGGCCTTAAGCCGCGGTCAAAAGGATGGGAGGATTCCGGCAGCCGCTCGGGGCGGTCAACGGGTGGGGCCGGTCGCGGCAGCTTCCGACAGCGGCTCGGCGCGGTCAACGGGATGGCGGGGGCGCGGCAGCGCCGCCTTAGCGCCCCGGGCGTTTTTCGCCGAACGAGGCGCGGTCGAAGTGCGGGGCCAGATGCAAGGCGCGGGCATCGCCGCTTGCGCGCAGGCGCGCCGCGATGCGCGCAGCGGAGCCACGCCGCGCGGCGCTGCGCGACAACTCGACGAGCCAGCGCTCGCGCGCGGCGGCGGGCAGCGCCTCGACCTCGCTCAAAAAGGCGCGGGGGTTGGCGAGCGCCAGACCCAGCAACTGCGACTTCCAGGCGAGACAATTCGGTGAATCGGGCGACGCGGCGCAGCGACGCCGGAGCGGCAGCGGCGACCGGGCGGCGCTCGTCTGCGCGCGCGTCACCGGCTCGCGCGGCGACGCCGTGGCCACGCGCGTCTCAGCGGCGGCGGACTGCGGCGGCGGCGTGGAAGCCGTAGCTCCGTTGCCCGCTGCGGGCGGCGGCGCGACGGGCGACGGCACCTCGCTTGCCGGGGCAGCGGCATCGCTGGCGGCGGCGACGGGCAGGTTGATTTCGATTTCCACGCGCTGCACGAAGATCAGCGCGAGCAGCAGCGACAGCGCGACGCCGCTCCACGCGAACACTCCCGGGCCGCTTGCGAGCTGTGAGACGCGCTGCCAGAGAGACGGCGCGTCCTCGCCCGCGCGAATGCGTTGCATGGCCCGCGTGGTCAACGCTGCCGGCGGCGCAGGCGGCGGCGCACTTTCTTGCACTTCGCGCAGCAGGCGCAGGGTGCGGCGCAGCGCGTCGAGTTCATCCCGGCAGGCGGCGCAAGCCGCGAGATGCGCTTCGGCGCGACGCCGCTCGTCGGGCGGAAGCGCCCTGTCGAGCAGGGCAGACAGGCGACGGCGAACGGCGCGGTGGTTCATCGTCCATCCTCCTCATGTAAATCGGCCAGCGCCGCGCGCAACCGGAGCCGCGCGCGGTGGATGCGCGACTTCACCGTGCCCTGCGCGAGCCGCAGCATCTCGGCGATCTCGTCGTAGGAAAATTTCTGAAAGTCGTAGAGCACGAAGGGCTCGCGCAGTTTGAGCGGCAGCTTCTGAACCTCGGCGCTGACGCGCTGCCAGAGTTCGCGCTTTTCCAATGCGAGTTCGGGGTCGCGTCCGGTCTCGGGCGCGCAACCTTCCAGCGCCTGCCGGGCGGCCAGTTCATCCATATACGCGCGGCGCCGCTTTTCCCCACGCAACATATTGAGCGCCACATTTCGCGCGATGCGGTACACGAAAGTGTAGAAGCGCGCCTCGCGGCGGAAGCTCTTGCCCTTGCGGTGCAGGTTCACGAAAGTCTGCTGGGTTGCATCATCGGCATCGTGCGCGTTGCCGTTGAACATATAGAGATGGAAACGGAAGAGCCGTCCCTTGTGCCGATCCATCAACTCGACGAAGGCGGACTCCCGCCCCTGATCGAGCCAGCGCTCGACCAGCTCGAGATCCGGGTCGAGCGTCGCGCTGTCGGCAGCGGACGCGGATGCATCCGCAACGCCCGGTGGGGAGAGCGGCCCCGGCAGCGCAGGTGGCCGAAGCAGTGACGGCGACACGTATTCCACTCCCAATGGGACACCGCGGCAAAGGCGTGGTTTCATTTAACCACCCCCGGACGCGCGGCCCGGCGGGCTGACCGGGGTGATGGTAGCCGGCGGGCTTGCGCCCGCCGACCGTCCTTAAGAACCCTCACCCGGCGATGGGCTTTAAGGCCCATCGCCCCCTCTCCCATAGGGAGAGGGGAGCAAGAGGGACATCAACCGCCATCTCACTAAGGGTTCGGTGCCGCCACCCTCACCCTAACCCTCTCCCTTAGAGGGAGAGGGAACCGGAAAAGAGGGGAACCGAACCCGAACCTTAGTGAGGCGACGGTTGGTCTTTCTTAACCCTCTCCCTCTAAGGGAGAGGGATGCGACGGGCCCCGTAGCCCGTCGCCGGGTGAGGGTGGCGGCGCCGCCGCTTCGACCACCTGCCGCTGCCGCTGCCAGACTGACTACCGCGGACGCTCCCAGACACCGCTCTTGCCGCCGCTCTTTTGCAGCAGCGCGATTTCGCTGATGGTCATGCCGCGGTCGAGGGCTTTGCACATGTCATAAATGGTGAGCGCGGCGGCGGCGGCGGCGAGCAGCGCCTCCATCTCCACCCCGGTGCGGGCGTGGGCGCGCACGGTCGCAAGGGCGCGCACACAAGGGCCGGCGGGGTCGGCTTCGAATGTCACCTCGACGGCATCGAGCAACAGCGGGTGCGCGAGCGGAATCCACTCGCCGGTGCGCTTTGCGGCTTGAATCCCCGCGAGCCGCGCGGTGGCAAACACATCGCCCTTCGGCGTGCGGCCCTCGCCGATTGCGGCCAGCGTCGCGGCCTGCATCTGCAGCGTGGCGCGCGCCACGCAGACGCGCTCGGTCACGGGCTTCTCGCCCACATTGACCATGCGCGCGCGTCCCTGTTCATCGAGATGACTGAGCCCATCACCCATCTGGCGAACTCCTCGAAGCGGAGGGGTCAAGAAGATAGCCGCGCTGCGCGCCCACCATGCGGCTGCGCGCCATCTGAACGCGTTCCAGATAACTCGTGCCGCGAATCTCGGAGCCCCAGAAGTAGGCCGAGATGCCGGCGTGCTCGCCGAGGCGGCGGATGTTGTCGGCCAGAATGGTGCAGCCGGCTTCGACATTCGCTTCGATGGTGGCCGGGTTCCCGGCGAAGTTCATGGTGCGGAACATGTGCGGCATCACCTGCATCAGCCCGAGTGCGCCGAGGTTGCTGCGGGCGCCGGGGCGGAATGCGCTTTCGACTTCGATCACCGCGGTCACCAGCAGCGGGTCGAGGCCGTGGCGCGCGCTGGAACGCAGGATCGCCTCGCGGATGCGCGCGGTTTGCGACGCCGGTAGCTGCGGGTTCAGCGTCTCGATCTTGCGGGTGATCTCGTTCGCCACGGCGAGCGCGGCGCGCAACTCGGGCGGGACGACCGGCCCGTCTGCCGGCGGGGCAAGGGCGATGCCGAGCGCCACGGCCACGAACAAAGCGCCGCAAAGAAGTAGCGCTCGACGCATCCGCATCCTCCCTACGCGCGCAGCCCCGGCCCCTGCCCGGCCCGTCACCCCGGTCGCCCGCGCCACCATCGGCGCCCGCCGCAGCCAGCAACCACCGCGGCCCGGCGCGCTGGCGAACCGGCGAGCCGGATCACGACGCAACTATACGCATCCTTCATCGCCGCGTCCGCTGCGCTGCCGGGCTTGTGGCGCCGGGCGGCGACTGGCTCGCGGGCCGCCGCTCCCTTACTTTGACGCGCGGCGGGCTGTGTTTGCGGCGGCGGCTTGAACCCGATTCGGGCATGATGGCGTAGCCCGGCGCGCCCCGCCCCATTTCCGGGAGACTCATGTACCCCATCCTGTTCGAACCCTTCGGTTTTCCGATCACCAGCTTCGGCGTGATGATGGCGCTTGGCTTTCTGTGCGCCTGGTGGATTATCGCGCGACGGCTCGGCGAACTCGGGCGCAACCCCGAGCACGCATCGAACCTTCTGCTCTATGGAATGATCGGCGGCGTCGGCGGCGCCAAACTCTACTGGGCGCTCGACAACGCGCTGCGCGGCGCCGGCCCGTTCTTGGAACTGCTGGCGCGGCGCGACGGCATCACCTGGTACGGCGGGCTGCTCGGCGGGATTCTGGTCGTCGCGCTCGGCAGCCGGCTGCAGGGCACGCCGACGCGGCTGGTGGCGAACTGCGTCGCGCTGGCCGCACCCTCCGGTCAGGCGCTGGGCCGCATCGGCTGCTTTCTGGTGGGCGACGATTATGGTCAACCGACCGACCTGCCCTGGGGTATGGCGTTCCCCCTGGGCGCGCCGCCGACCCTCGTCCCCGTTCACCCGACCCAACTTTATGAAGTCGCGTGGCTTGTGCCGGTGGGCCTGCTGCTGTGGCGGCGTCGCAACCGCAGCCCCTTCCTGTTCGGCGAGTACCTGATGCTCTCCGCCCTCGGTCGCTTCGCCATCGAAGCGCTGCGGGTGAACCCCGAAGTCGCCCTCGGCCTGCGCACCGCCCAGTGGATCGCCCTCGCCCTCTTCACCACCGGCGCCGTGCTGTGGATCTACTACCGCAGGCGGTCGGTGGCGGGGGACGAGTCATCGGACTGAGATTGGGGCAGTTCAAGCGGCTTGCTCGTGGAGCGTGTCGGGCGGGGCCAGTAATTCGTGGAGCGGTTTTTCTTCGCGCAGGTCCACCGGGAAAACGGTGAGGGATAACCCCGCTTCGTATTCGTACTTCAACGGCTCCGTGAAATTCTCGCTGCGGGGGTAGAGCAGGTAAAGACTGGGGGCGGCGCCTTCGCGCGCGGCGTATTTTTTGCCATACGCGTACATCTGATACAGGTCGGCCTGGCCGATGCCGTAGTGGTTCTTCTGGTCGTTGCGGTCAAGACGCTTCCACTTGGTATCCATCACGCGCACTTCCGCGCCGCGCCGGGCCACGATGTCGGGACGTAAGCGGAACTCCCGTTTGTTTTTCGGGTTTTTCTCTATCAGGTGACAAGGCTGTTCCTGGGTACTCACCTTCCAGCCCGCACCGTCGGCAGCCATGCGAACCAGATGCGCGACATAGTCCTCGAAAATCCGCTCCATTGGAAACAACAGCGCCAGCGCCGGGCTGCGATCTTGCCAGGTGGTCGGCGCGGCGCGCTTGAGGAACAGACGCACCCAGGGGAAAAGGCGGTCGTAGAGCGGCATGGTGCGATCAACCCGCGCGCGCACCAGATCGGCGTCAACGTTGGAAGACTCGGGGATGTCCTCGAAGTAGAGTTGCGCCTGGCGAATCTGTGAGCGGTTGGTTTCGCTGCGGCTCAGCCGTTGCAGTAGCAGCAAGGTAGATTTCAGCAGGCGGTTGATCGGGCGGTTCGCCGAAAACTCCTCATACCGCACATAAAACCGCTCTTTATGAACGAGGTTGTGGCGCAGGTTTTGAGCGATCAGCAGCTTGCCCTTGAGGGCGTGGCGGTTTTCCTCGACCTCGTTGTAAGCGCGCGCCAGCCCCCGGCGGGTGAGTTCGCGCATATCCCGGAGAAACATCCCGATGAACGCCTCCAGCAGAGGGAAATTTTTCAGCGCGCGCACATCGGCGTCATTGAACCGACGGCACGGACCATCCCGCCAGCGCCGCAACATCCGCAAAAAGATTTCGCGCTCGCGCTCTTCCTTCTCGCTGCCGTCCAGGTCAACCTTCGGCAGGATTTCGATCGTCGTGCCCCGGCTGGTCTGGATCACGCCCACATAATTGATGGCGCGGATGGTGCGAGCGCGAACATCCATCGCCGGGCGTCCGTCGGTGGTCAGAGTGGTCTGCACATAATTCTGAAGCTCCTCCCACTCTGCATGGGGAATCAGTACATCGCCCTTGCCCCAGTGTTCGGAGCCGAGGGTCTGGTACTCGCGGAGGATGATCGGTTTACGCATCATCGGCGTCCTCGCAGATCTTCTTATAGTTCTCGATTTTTCCGAGAGCGTCCTCGTCAATGGACCAGAGCCTCTTCTCGCCGTCGAGCAAACCTGCGTGCTTGATCTTCACCGGATCCGATGACCGCAGGAACCTGTTCTCGTTCAAGACCGCGTCAATCTTCTCCCAGTCCTCGTAGAAGTACTCTTGCAGAAGTGGCAGCACCTCGTGCCGGAAGATATCCGCCAGAGCCGCCTTGTTCGGGCTGCCCTTCAAACGCAGAAAATACGAGTTCCCGATCTGGTGGTCGCGGTCGTACAGCGTTTCGATGCGCTTGTTCATGGCCTTCAGCAGCGCGGCGATGTCTACACCCTCGACCGCAATGCCTTTCAGCGTCTCGTAGTCCGGCATCATCTCCTCGAAGCGGAACCTCCGTCGGAGCGCCGTGTCCAGCAGCGCGATGGAGCGGTCGGCGGTGTTCATCGTGCCGATGATGTACAAATTGTTCGGCACACCGAAGGAGTCGCCGGAGTAAGGCAGCGTCACGGTGGTCGCCTCCGTCTCGCCTCGTCTCTTCGAAGGCTCAATCAAGGTGATCAACTCGCCGAATATCCGAGAGATGTTGCCCCGGTTGATCTCGTCTATGATGAGGACATAGGGTTCTTTTTCCTGCTGGTAGTCTTCGTAGCCGATCAGCTCCAACAGATCCTTCGCGCTCACGCGAGAGAGCTGGTAGCAAGTGCGCATGGTAAGCGGCTTCCCGCCGTTCAACTTCAGGATGTTCAGAGGCTCGCCCTTGTAGATCCAGTCCACTTTACGCGTGTGAGGATACTCTCCTTCGCGCGACTCGTCGTACTCGTACTCGCCTGCAACCACACCGACGGCATCAATGTGCTGGTTATCGTGCAGAACAGCGACCAGATCACCCTGCGACATACCAAAGAACTGCTCCAGAATGCTCCTAGCTCCTCGATTCTCACTCAGGTACTTCTCTCCGTCTTCGCTGGGGCTGCGGAGATCGCCGGCACCGACGAACCCAACGCGTATGGTGTTCTCCTCGAAGCACTCTTTCTTGATACTGCCACCGAGGCCCAGAGAGATCTTCCACACGGCAGCCGTCTCTCCCGATGAGCGTGGGAAACTGGTTCTCCTCAAGCGCACACCTTCGGCTCTCTTGCAGATGCGCTTGAACACTCCGTCCTCAATCCTATAGGTCATCTCTTGCGCACCTTGATCGTCCGCGGCCTCGTCCATCCGAGGGCGGATACCCTCGACAAACTCCTCGTAGCCGAAGCTCTGGTGAAAGGTAACAAGCTCGATGCGCTGCTCCTTTCTCAGTTCGTCAAAGCGCTTGCGGAGCACGGTTCTATCTTCCGTTGTCTCGTCGTAGTACTCAGGATCGCCGTGCTCGATGATCCCCAAGGCGGCGTTGACTGTGTGGTATGTCTTCCCGGTGCCCGGAGGGCCGTAGAAGATTCGGTTGAGTTTGGAACTACCCATCGGCTTTCCCTCCAGTTGTTGGACTTGGGTGTCGCTCTGCGTCTGGCTATCAGACTGCAATTTCTTAAGCAGGTTGAGCGTGGGCTCAAATTTTGGTGTGTCACTAAAGGCTTGGTATGTCTTGCTCGCGGCCTTGCTCATCCCGAGCCTAGTAGTTTGGCCGACCAGATTTACAGGCTCGTCAAAGGCACTGATGTACACCACCCTGATCGATGCGTCTTCGTCATAAGTGTCTGCCTCATACTCGTTGTCCAAGACGACAGCGACAGCACGACCGCCCTTGGTGCCAGTGCGGACCAACATAATATCCCCCCTTGCTGGCTCGGCCAGCGGATATTTCTCTCCCGGACCAAAGCTACCTGCCCACACACAGCTTCGCTTCCTGAAATCTTCGACAAAGTAGTC
>JAHRAN010000059.1 GCA_020027245.1 Myxococcota bacterium | reverse complement strand
TTAGCGATCTCCCTGGCCCTGTGGTGCCCGGACTTTCCTCCCGCGGGCGGTGCTTGCCCGCCGGCGATCCCCCGTCCACCTCCGGCCACCCGAGCCTACCGCTGTCCCGCCACCCCCGCCAAGCGGCAAAGCCTCCGGGTTGACGCGCTCGAGCACGCCTTCGCAGTTTTCAAATATGGCGCCGTGGGGCGTCAACCGTCTGGCCATGGTGCGGATGGCGGCGGGGTTGTTGTCAATCAGGATGAAGTTACGGCCGAGGCGCGCCGCCGCCTCGCCTGTGGTGCCGCTGCCGGCGAAGAAGTCGAGCACGAGGTCGCCTGGATTCGTGTGCACCTTTACGATGCGCTCGATCACGCCCAGCGGTTTCTGCGTCGCGTAGCCGGTTTTCTCCCGGCCACCGGGGCTGACGATGGTGTGCCACCAGACGTCGGTGGGCGTCTTCCCCCGCGCGGCTTTCTCGGCGCCGACGAGCCCCGGCGCCATGTAGGGGATGCGATCCATCTCAGCAAAATTGAAGGTGTAGTGCTTCGGGTCTTTTGCGTACCAGAGAATGTTGTCGTGCTTCGCCGACCAGCGCGACTTCGAGCGCGCGCCGTAGTCGTAGGCCCAGATGATTTCGTTCATGAAGGACGCGCGTCCGAAGAGTTGATCGAGCAGTACCTTGCAGTAGTGAACTTCCCGGTAGTCCAGGTGCAAGAAGAAGGCGCCGTCCTTCGCCAGCACGCGCCGCGCTTCGCTGAGCCTTGGTTCGAGAAAACCCAGGTAGTCATCAAAAGTGTCGCGATAACTCGTTGACCCGAGCCGGATGCTCCGGTAGCGCTTGCCCTGGAATCCCGTGCGGTCGCCGTGCTGCGCGTCGCGCACGGTGCGCAGCGTCGTGCGCGTCTGCGTGCGCCCGGTGTTGAAGGGCGGGTCTATGTAGACGAGCGCCACCGATTCGTCGGGCAGGGCAGCCAGCGCTTCGAGGTTGTCGGCAAAAATCACACGGCGCATGGGTCACCCGTCGCCCGCGCTCAGTTGCCGCTGAATTCTGGCGCGCGTTTTTCGCGCAGCGCAGCCAAGCCCTCGGCCAGATCGGCGCTCTCGTAGGCGATGGCCTGCTCGCGCGCCTCGCGGTCGAGTTGCGCGTCGAGGGTGGCCGTGGCGGATTCCCGAAGCGAGCGCTTGGTGGCGCGCACGGCTGCGGGCCCCGCCGCTGCGATGGCGGCTGCGGTTTCGAGTGCGCTTTCGAGCACCTGCTCGCCGGGCAGGGCGCGGTTTGCGAGTCCGATGCGCGCGGCCTCTTCGCCGCTGATGCGCCGTCCGCTGTAGAGCAGTTCGGCAGCGTGTGCGGGGCCTGCGAGCCGGGGCGCGATCCAACTCGCCGCCATCCCCGGGTGGATGCCGAGCCTTGCAAAGTTGAGCGCGAGCGTGGCGTCGCGGGCCACGATGCGCAGGTCGCAGTTGAGCGCGAGGCAGAAGCCGGCGCCGATGGCGGCGCCGTTGATGGCGGCGATGGTGGGCACGGGCAACTCGCCAAGCGACAGGAAGAGCCGGTAGAAGCGGAGCATCGCCGCGTGTTGCTGCGCGCGCGTTTCGCCGCCCGGGCTGGCGCGCCCGGCGCGGCTCATCGCGTCGAGCATTTTGAGGTCGCCGCCCGAGGAGAAGGCGCGGCCAGCGCCGGTCAGCACCAGCACGCGCAGCGTGGCGTCCCCGGCGAGTTCGCGCGCGGTCGCCGCGATGGCCTGCCCCATCGCCTCGCCCAGCGCGTTCAGGCGCCCGGGGTCGTTCAGGGTGAGCAGGCGGACGCCCTCACCGGGGCTTTCGAGTTGGACGAGTTGTGTGCTCTGCATCGTGACCGTGGTGGCGGCGGCGGCGGCGGTGGTTACAACAACCGGGCGACGGCTCAGTCGGCTTGCCGGCGCAGGAAGGTGGGCTGCTCGGTGTCCTCTTCTTTCAGCTCGTCCCGGTTGCCACGGCGGCGGATATACGTCGGGACGTCGAGCTCCTCCAGCTCTTCCAGCGTCTCGGGTTGCGCTTCCTTGTCGCCGGTCGCCTCGGCGCTCGTCGCCGGCCCCGCCCGCTCTGCGCTCGGCGCCGCTGGCAGATCCAGCCCCGGCGCGGGGACGATGCCACCGCTCCGTGGGCGCAGCGGCGGGTCATCGCTTCGCCTCACGCGCCGTTCGCCCACCCGGGTGCGTTTGTCGTCGAGCCCGGTCGCAATTACGGTTACGCGCACTTCACCCGATGGCATCTCCTCGTCAATCACCGCGCCGGTGATGATGTTGGCGTCCTCGTGCGCGGACTCCTGCACCAACTCCATGGCTTCGTTGACATCGAAGAGCGTGATCTCGGGGTTGCCGGTGATGTTGATCAGCACGCCGCGCGCGCCGGCAATCGAGATGTCCTCGAGCAGCGGGCTCGAAATCGCCGCAAAGGCGGCGTCCTTCGCGCTGTTCTCGCCAGAGCCGATGCCGGTGCCCATCAGCGCCATGCCCATCTCGTTCATGATGGTGCGCACATCGGCGAAGTCGAGGTTGATCAGCCCGTGTTGCGTGATCAAATCCGAGATGCCCTTCACCGCATTCAGCAGCACATCGTCGGCGAGTTTGAAGGACTCGAGCATCGGAGTGTCCTTCCCCGCCAGCGCGAGCAGCCGCTGGTTCGGGATGGTGATCAGCGTATCCACCGTCTGCTGCAAATCACAAATGCCCTGCTCGGCGTGCTGTGCGCGCTGGCGTCCCTCGAAGGGGAAGGGCTTCGTCACCACGCCGACGGTCAGCGCGCCGACTTCGCGCGCCACCTCGGCGATCACCGGCGCCGCGCCCGTGCCGGTGCCGCCGCCGAGCCCCGCGGTTACGAAGACCATGTCCGAGCCGACCAGCAGATCGCTCAGTTTGTCGCGGTCTTCGAGTGCGGCGGCGCGCCCGCGCGTGGGGTCGGCGCCGCAGCCGAGCCCGCGCGTGACCTCGACGCCGAGTTGCACGCGCAGCTTTGCCTGCGAATGGCCGAGCGCCTGCGCATCGGTGTTCGCCGCGATGAAGTCAACCCCCTGGAGTTCGGAGCGGATCATCGAGTTGAGGGCGTTGCCGCCCGCGCCGCCGACCCCGATCACGCGAATTTTGGCCTGCAGCTCGGTTGGGTTGTCGAACTCGATCAGATCCTCGCCCGCGCCCTCGGCGCCGACATCGAGCAGGTTCGCCCGGCCCCTTAAAGGTCGTTCATCCTTCGCCATCTGCCTTCCCCCCATAGCCCCTGTGGCGTGTCGGAAAGCGGCCGGGGCCAAGCCGGTTTTCCTTTTGCGGACACGCCCTTTCGTGAAGAGTTGCGAATTTCTGTGGCCCTGACCACCCCGGGCTGCGAGCACTCCCCGCCCCCCGGGCGCTCAGTCGTATTCGCCATAAATCCAGTCCCGCATGCGCTGGCGCACCCGGCGGAAGATCGAGTCGTCCCGGATGCGGAAGCGGCTCTGGCTGCGCCCCTGATTCTGGCAGTGCCCATACAGCACCAGCCCCACGCCGGTGGCGTACATGGGGCTGCGCACCACGTCCTGAAGCCCGCCCACATGCAGCGTCTTGCCCATGCGCACCGGCGTCTCGAAGATTTCCTCCGCCAGCCCGGCGATGCCCGAGAGCGCCGAGCAGCCGCCGGTCAGCACCACGCCGGAGGGGATCATGTTTTCGAGCTTCCCCTTCTTCAACTCCTGACGCGCCAGCGACAGGATCTCGTCCGCGCGCGGCTCGATGATCTCGCACAGAATCTTGCGCGAGATTTCGCGTGGCTTGCGTCCGCCGACGCTGGGCACGCTGATCACATCGTCGCTCGTCAGGTAGCGCGCCGTCGCCACGCCGAAGCGCTTCTTGATGCGCTCCGCTTCGGCGAAGGGCGTGCGCAGGCCGATGGCGATGTCGTTGGTCAACTGGTTGCCGCCGAGCGCCAGCACCGAGGTGTGCTGGATGGAGCCCTCCGTGAACACCGCCACATCGGTGGTGCCGCCGCCGATGTCGAGCAGGCAGACGCCGAGGTCGCGCTCGTCCTGGGTCAGCACCGCCTCCGCCGAGGCCAGCGGCTCGAGCACGATGTCCGCCACATTGAGCCCCGCCTTCTGGGCGGATTTGACGATGTTGTTCGCGCTGGCGACCGCCGCGGTGATGATGTGAATCTTCGCCTCCAGGCGCACCCCGTGCATGCCGAGCGGATCGTGGATGCCATCCTGGTTGTCAATGCTGAACTCCTGCGGGATGACATGAATCACCTCGCGGTCCATCGGCGTCGCCACCGCCTTGGCGGCGTCTATCACGCGGCGCACATCGTGATCGCTGACCCGGTCGCTCTTGATCGCAACGATGCCGTGCGAGTTCCGCCCGGCGATGTGTCCGCCAGCGATGCCCACGTGCACCGAGGAGATCTCGCAGTCCGCCATCATCTCCGCTTCCTTGATGGCGTGCTTGATGGAGTCAGCCGTCGCCTCCATGTCCACCACCACGCCCTTGCGTATTCCCTGCGAGGCGTGGGTGCCGATGCCGACGACATCAATCCCGTTCTCGGTTGACTCCGCCACGATGGCGCAGATTTTGGTGGTGCCGATGTCGAGCCCCACGATCAGTTCGTCTTTGCGTGACATACTCACTCCTTTGCTTGTGAAGCCAGCGACGCGATGGTCGTGGCTTCGTGGAAATCATCGCTGTTCCGCTCGCGCAGCGGCTTTAACAGCAACCCTCCGCCGCGCAGGATCAACTGCTCGCCGAAGCGCAGGTCCACTACGCGCGCCTGCTCGAAGGCGGGCAGGCCGCTGCGCCAGACCCGCGCGAGACGCAGCAGGCGCGCGCCCGGGTTTTCGGCGCCGAGCAGCGCGGTGAGCGACCCGCCGGGAGCGTCGCGTCGAAAGCGCAGCGCGGGCAGCTCCCGGGCCGGGCCGCCGCCCAGCTGCACCGCCTCGGGCGTCGGCAGGCCCAGAGCACGGGCGGCGTCGAGCAACCCGATGCCCTGCGCGAAGAGCGGGTTCGGAATCAAGGCGTCGGCCTGGCTCATGGCCGCAACACCCAGGAGTTCCGGCAACGGCGCGCGCGCCGTCGCCTCCGTCGTCGCCGACGGCGCTGGCGCCACGGCGAATGCGACGCCCTCCGCGTCCACCCAGTGCCGCCCGCGTTCGAGCACGGCCACCGCGCGCGGCCGGCGCTCCTCGACCGAGAGCAGCAGACGACCGGTGGGCAGCAGCACCATGCGCGCGTCGCGTATCCAGGGGTGACGCAGCAGGGCCTCGCGGTCGAGTTCGGAAAAGTGCGCGCCGTAGGTGATGTTGGCGCGCGCCAGCAGCTCCGCCGTCGCAACGTGCCGCTGCCCCGTCACCGAGACATGCCGCACTTGACGCGGCTGCGCGGCCACTGCGCGCAGCACCGCGTCACCCGCGTGCAGGCCCAGGCCGAGCCCGGCGCCAGCGGCCAGCACAAACAGTGTGCTGCGCAGCGCCCGTCGCGGCGCCTGTTGCCGGCGCTTTGCCTGTCGCGTCCTCATGGCGTCCGCCCCCATACTTTGACTTCGGTTGCGAGCCGGATGCCGCTGCACCGCTCGACCGCCGCGCGCGCGGCGCCGATCAGCGCGAGCACATCCGCGGCGCTGGCGTCGCCCTCGTTGATGATGAAGTTGGCGTGCTGCTCCGAGATGCGCGCGCCGCCGTGCCGCTCGCCTTTCAATCCCGCCGCTTCGATCAGGCGTCCCGCAAAATTGTGCGGCGGGTTGCGGAACACCGAGCCGCAGGACGGGCGGTTGAGAGGCTGCTCGGCGGCGCGTCGCGCGAGCTGGCGTTTGATTTCCGCCGCGACCACGGCTTTGGTCGCCGGCGCAACCGAGAGCTTTGCCGAGAGCACGATGGCGCCGGGCGCGAGCCCGTGCAGACCGCGGTAGCGGAAGTCGAGCGCCGCGCGCGGGAGAACGTATTGCTGTCGTCCCGTCGGGCTCATCACTTCGATTTCGCGCACCACGTCCTGCATCTCACGTCCGGGGATGCCCGCGTTCATCGCAACCCAGCCACCGATGCTGCCCGGAATCCCCGCGCCGAACTCGAGACCCGAAAGCCCGTGCGCGCGGCAGTGGCGCGTGAGCGTCGCATGCGTGACGCCGGCCTCGACAAAGAGGGCGTCCTCCGCAGCGCGCTCGAGCTGGCGGAATTTCGAGAGTTGAATCAGCACGCCGTCCACGCCGCCGTCGCGCACGATGGTGTTGAAGCCGCGGCCGAGCGTGCGCTGCGGAATGCCGTGCTGCGCGCAGATCTCGAGCAGACGCGCCAGCGCCGCGCGGTCGGCTGGCGTCGCCACGGCATCCGCCGCGCCGCCGACGCGCAGCGATGTGAGTTTGCGGGTCGCCACATCGAAGCGGATCGCCGCGCCGAGCGCGCGCCGCAGCTCTTTGCGCACGGCTTCGGCGATCACGACGCACGCTCCCGCCGGCGCGCCGGGACGGGCGCCGCGCCGAGCCGCGCGAGCACCAGCGCGCCGAGTTGCTGGATGCTGCCGGCGCCGAGGGTCAGCAGCAGGTCGCCGCGCTTCAACTCCCGGGCCAGGGTTTCGGTCAGCGCGGCGAAGTCGGCGACGAAGCGCACATTTTGACCGTGCGCGCGCAGCGCCTCGGCCAGCGCGCGGGCTTCGACGCCGGGGATGGGCTTTTCCCCCGCCGGGTCAATCTCGCTGAGCAGCACGGCGTCGGCTGCATCGAAGGCGGTGGCGAAGTCGTCGAAGAGGTCGCGCGTGCGGGTGTAGCGATGCGGCTGGAACACGACGAAAATCCGCCCCGCGTGCGCTTCGCGCGCCGCCATGAGCGTGGCGCGGATTTCGGTCGGGTGATGCGCATAATCGTCCACGACGCGCACGCCCGAAGCCGTGCCCTTGAGCGAGAAGCGGCGCTCCACCCCGCCGAAGTTCGCGAGCGCCCGCGCCGCGTCATCGAGCGGGACGCAGAGTTCGCAGGCCACGAGGATCGCCGCCAGCGCATTCATCGCGTTATGCAGGCCCGGAAGCTGCAGCTTCAACTCGCATGTCTCGCGTCCAGAGCGCAACGCGAGGCGGCTGCAACCGGCGTCGCTTTCGAGCGCGTGCGCGCGGAGCGTCGCGTCCTCGGCGAAGCCGAATGTGCGGCTGCGCCGCATCACGCGCGGCAGCAGGCGCCGCAGGCCCGGGTCGTCTGCATTCAGCACGGCGCAGCTCCTCGCTTCCGCCGCTGGCTGGTTGATGAACGCGACGAAGGCGTCATCGAGCGCGTCGAGACTGCGATAATGGTCGAGGTGCTCGGCCTCGATGTTGGTGACGACTGCAATCTGCGGCGCGAGTTGCAAGAAGGAGCCGTCGCTCTCATCCGCCTCGGCGATCAAAAGCTCGCCCTGTCCGTGGCGCGCGCCGCTCTGCCAGTGCTTGACGCGCCCGCCGATCACCGCGCTCGGGTCGAGGTGCTGCTCGATCAGAATGTGCGCGATCATCGCCGTCGTGGTGGTCTTGCCGTGCGTGCCCGCAACCGCGATGCCGCGCGTCGCGTTCATCAACTCCGCGAGCAGTGCGCCGCGTGTACAGATGGGAATGCCGCGCGCTCTGGCCTCCCGCAACTCGAGGTTGCTCGCGGGAATGGCCGAGGACACGACGACGCGCGCCGCCCCGGAGGCCCGTGCCGCCGCGTGCCCCTCGGCGACATCAGCGCCCAGCCCGCGCAGCCGCTCGATGCCCGCGCCCGCGTGCAGATCCGAGCCGCTGACATTCTGCCCGCGCAGCAGCAGCAACTCCGCGAGGCTGCTCATGCCGCTGCCGCCGATGCCGATGAAGTGCCACCGCCCCGTCATCGCCGGCCTCCGGCGAGCCCGCCCCGTCATCGTCGGCCTCCGGCGAGTGCGCGGCAGTCGCGTGCAATCGTTGTGGCGGCGTCCGGGCGCGCGAGCCGGGCGGCGGCGCGACCCATCGCGCGCAACTGCGCCGGGTCCGCGAGCAACGCCAGCAGCGCCTTGCAGAAATCCGGGTGCCTGAGGGTGGCGCCGTCGAGCACGCGGGCGGCCTTTGCGCGTTCGAGTTCGCGCGCGTTTGCGGCTTGCTCGCCGCCGCCGGTGTGCGCGAGCGGCAGCAGCAGCGCGGCGCGTCCTGCCAGGGCGATCTCGGCCACCGAGACCGCGCCCGCCCTGCATACCACCAAGTCGGCCCAGCGGTAGCGCGCCGGCATGTCGCGCTCGAAGGCGACGACACGGGCCTGATCCGCGCTGAAGCCGTGGGCGCGCCAGACCCGCGTCGCTGGCTCCAGATCCCGCGCGCCGGTCTGATGAACCACCGCGACTTTATTTGGGTCGAGTTCGGACGCGGCGGCGAGCAGGGCGTCATTCAGTTGACGGGCGCCGAGGCTGCCGCCGAAGGCGAAGAGATGCAGCCGCTCGTCCTCGCCCGGTTGCGGTTCCAAACCACCACTACCGCCGGGCGCGTCCGCTTCGAGCGCGCTGCGAAACGCCGCGCGTAAGGGCACGCCCGAGACGCGCACGCGCCGCGCGTCGAAGGCCGTCGCCGCCGCCTCGAAGCCCAGATGAATGCGCTGCGCGAGCCGGGCCAGAAGCCGGTTCGCAAGGCCGGGCGCGGCATCGCAGTTGATCACCACGATGGGAATGCGCGCGAGCCAGGCGGCCAGCGTCGCCGGCGCCGATGCGTAGCCGCCGACCGAGATCAAAAGCCGCGCGCGGCGGGCGCGCAGCAAGAGCAATGCGCGGGGCAGCGCGAGTGCGAGCGCGAGCAGCGCCAGCAGCCGCTTCCACAGGCTTTGTCCCACCAGCGGACGGGATGCGAAGGTGACCAGCGGGTAGCCGGCCTCGGGCACCAGTCGCCGCTCGAGACCGCGGTCGGTTCCGACGAAGAGCAGCGCTTCGCCCGCTCTTTCGAGTTGCTCGGCGATGGCGAGTGCGGGCATCACGTGTCCGCCCGTGCCGCCGCCGGCGATGACGATGACGCCCGCGCTCATCGCTGGAATCTCCGACGCCGGGGCGCCTTCTGCGCGCGCGCCACCGAGAGCAGCAAGCCGACGCTCAGACAACAGGCCAGCAGCGATGACCCGCCATACGACAGGAAGGGCAGGGTGAGCCCCTTGGTCGGCAGGCAACCCATCACCACCGCCACATTCAGCAAGGCGGGGAGCGTCAGCAAGAGCGTTGCGCCGGCGCCGAGCAGCAGGCCGAAGCGCTCGCGGCTTTGCAGCGCCACGCGCAGGCCGGTGATCAGCAAGACGCCGAACGCGATGAGCACGAAGAGCACGCCGAGCAGGCCGGTCTCTTCCGCGATCACCGAGAGGATGAAGTCGTTGTGCGCTTCGGGCAGGTAGTAGAGTTTCTGTCGCCCGTTGCCGAGGCCGACGCCGCCGAGGCCGCCGCGCCCGAAGGCGATGAAGGACTGCACCAGTTGGAAGCCCTCGGTGGTGGAGCGCTCCCAGGGATCGAGAAAGCCAAGCAGGCGGCGCAGCGCGTAGGGACGCAGGCCGATGTAGGCGGCGACGCCGACGGCGCCGACGGCCCCCGGCAGGAGCAGAAAGCGCAGTCGCGCGCCGGCCACGAAGAGCAGACTAAAGGCCAGTGCGAAGAGGATCACCGCGGAGCCGAGATCCGGTTGCAAGAGACAAAGCCCCGCTGGCAGCGCCGCGATGCCGAGCGTCAACATGAACAGCCGTGTGCTGACCGGCTCCTTGTCGCGCCCGCCTTTGCCGTGCCCGCGGGACAGCACGAAGGCGACGGCGAGCACGGTGCAGAATTTTACGAACTCGACCGGTTGCAAGCCGAACTCGAAACCGGGGAGCGGGATGCGCAGCCAGCGTTGCGCCCCGCCCGCGCTCGAGCCGACGAACAGGGTGGCTGCCAGCAGCGCCACCGAGAGCAGCCAGAGCAGCGGCGCCAGCGCGCGCCAGAAGCGCAGCGGCAACTGCGCGGCGAGAGCGGTGGCGCAGGCGCCGATGCCGAGGAAGAGCAGGTGACGAATGAAGTGCGGCGGCAGCGCGCGATCCATATAGAGCGGCGCGGCGGCGCTGAAGATGGCGAGCAGTCCGCAAGCGGCGAGCAGCAGCACCACGCCGATCAGCACGGCGCGCATGGTGGTTCCCCTCGAGCTTCGGCCGGCGCGCTCATGACACTTCTTCCTCGAGCGCCAGCGCGCGAAACAGGCGACCGCGCTGCTCGAAGTTTTCGAATTGATCGTGGCTCGCGCAGGCGGGCGAGAGCAGCACCGTGTCACCCGGCTTCGCCAGTGTGCGCGCCCGCCGCACCGCGCGCTCGAGCGTGCCCGGCGTCTCGACCGTCAACTGGTCGCCGAGTTCAGCGGCCAGCGCGTCCGCCGCTTCGCCGATGGCGAGCAGCCGGATCTCGCGCCCCGGCAGCGCCGCGCGCAACTCGGCGAAGCCCGCGCCCTTGTCGCGCCCGCCGGCGATCCACAGCACGCAGGCACCACACTCATTTTGGGCTCTAAGGGATCCAAAGGATCCAAGTGCTGCGCAGGCGGCGCCGGGGTTGGTGGCTTTCGAGTCATCCACCCAGCGCACGCCATCCCGCACGGTCACGAGTTCGAGGCGGTGCGGCAGGGTGCGAAAGTTCGCGAGCGCGCCGAGCGCAACCTCCATCTCGACCTCGAAGGCGTGCGCGCAGAGCAGGGCGGCGAGCGCGTTGCCCACCGGCGGCCCCGGCGGCAGCGCATTCGCCACGAAGGGCAAGCGGCGCTTTTCCGTGCAGGTGTCGAGCAGCAGGGTGTCGGCTTCGAGACGCGCGCCCTGCGCGACCGGCTTTTCGAGGGCAAAGCACCAGCGCCGCGCCACAGCCTTGTTTGTACTTTCTACAAGTTCGGGGTCGTCGCCGTTCACGATGGCGACATCATCCGCGCGCTGCTGCGCGAAGATGCGCAACTTGGTCGCGCGGTAGCGGCTGAGATCGCCGTGGCGGTCGAGGTGATCGGGGCTGCAGTTGAGCAGCGCCGCAACGCGCGGGCGGAAACCGGCGACACTTTGCAGTTGGAAGGACGAAACCTCGAGCACCGCCACATCGAGTTCTTCATCCACCAGCGCGAGCGCGGGCTCGCCGAGGTTTCCCGCAGCGCGGGCGCGCAGGCCGCCGGCGCGCAGCATGGCCTCGACCAGACGCACGGTGGTGGACTTCCCGTTGGTGCCGGTGATGGCGACGACCGGCGCATCGAGCGCGCGCCAGGCGAGTTCCAGGTCGCCCCAGATGCGCCGTGCGCCCCGGGTGTAGTGCGCGGGTGCGACACCCGGGCTCGGCACCACCAGATCGAAGTCCGCCGAGGCGGGCGGCGGGCCGCCGAGTTGCAGCGCGACATTCGACGGCAGCGCCTTTGCTTGCAGATCGGCGCGGCTGTCGTGCGCGACAACCTTTGCGCCGCGCCGCGCGCAGAAGCGGGCGGCGCTCTGGCCCGTTATGCCGAGGCCGAGCACGAGCACGCGTTGTCTGTCGAGGTCGAGCATATTCGCCTACCGAATCTTCAGCGTCGAGAGCGAGAGCAGCGCGAGGACGATCGAGATGATCCAGAAGCGGACCACGATCTTCTGCTCCGCCCAGCCGAGTTTTTCGAAGTGGTGATGAATCGGCGCCATCAGAAATACGCGCCGCCCGGTGATTCGAAACGAGACGACCTGAATGATCACCGTCAGCGCTTCGACGACGAAGATGCCGCCGACGATCATCAGCAGCAGTTCCTGACGGATCAGCACGGCGATGGTGGCGAGCGCGCCGCCGAGCGCCAGCGCGCCGACATCGCCCATGAAAACCTGCGCGGGCGAAGTATTGAACCACAGGAAGCCGAGGCCGCTGCCGACCAGCGCGCCGCACAAAATTGCGAGCTGGCCGCTGCCGGGCACCGCTTTCACCGCCAGGTAGTCTGCTATCTGCGCGTGGCCGGCGGCGTAACTGAGCCCGAGAAAGGCGCCCGCCGCAATCATCACCGGCCCGATGGCGAGACCGTCGAGACCGTCGGTGAGGTTCACGCCGTTGCTGATGAACACGATCACGAGCACCGCCAGCGGCAGATAGAGCCAGCCGATGTAGGGCGTGAAGTCCTTGAAGAAGGGAACCTGCAGCTCGGCGTCGAAGCCGGGGTCGGTCAGCAGCAACACGCCGACGCCAAGGGCCAGCAGCGTTTGCCACAGAAGTTTGCTGCGCGCCGAAAGGCCGGCGCTGTTGCGGTTGCGGATTTTGCGGTAGTCGTCGAAGAAGCCGAGTGCGCCGTAGCCGAGCGTCAGCATCAGCACGGTCCAGATGGCGCGGCTTTCGAGGTCGGCCCAGAGCAACACCGAGACGGTGAGTGAAATCAAAATCAGCAGGCCGCCCATGGTCGGTGTGCCCTGTTTGTGCTGATGGCTGGGGCCGATTTCGCGGATGGGTTGCCCGACGCGCAGGCGCGACAACTGGCGGATCAGCAGCGGCCCGAACAGCAACGAGATGAGCAGCGCCGTCAGCGTGGCGCCTGCAGTGCGGAAGGTGATGTAGCGGAACACATTCAGCACGCCGAAGGTTTCCGCCAGCGGTACCAGCAGGTGATAGAGCATTCAAGCGTCCCCCTCTTTGCGCTGCGTGAGCGCTTCGACGACCCGCTCCATATGCATCGCGCGCGAGCCTTTGACGAGCAGCCAGGCGCCCGGCGCGCGGAGCCTTTGCGCCGCGCGTGCGGCGTCTGCGTGATCGCAGGCGATGTGCGTGCGCTGCGGGTCCATGCCGGCGGCGACGGCCGCCTTTGTCACGCGCGGCGCGTGAACGCCCAGTGCGACGAGTCCGCCGAGCTCGAGTTCGGCGGCCCGTGCCCCCGCCGTGTCGTGCGCCCGCTCGGCGCAGGCGCCGAGCTCGCCCATGTCGCCCAGCACCGCGACCCCCGCAGCAGAGCGCCGCGCGAGGCTTTGCAGCGCGGCTTCGAGGGACTGCGGGTTCGCGTTGTAGCTGTCATCAATCAACGCGCCGCCGCCCGCGAGCGGGCGCTTCGTCATGCGTCCCGTCGGTGGCATGGCTTTGGCGAGCCCCGTCGCCAGATCTTCGAGGCGCGCGCCAGCAGCAAAGGCTGCGGCCGAAGCGGCGAGCGCGTTCATCACACTCGTCTCCGCCAGGCCGCTGATCGAAACCGAAGTCGCGCCCACGGGGCTTTGCAGCTCGAAGTCAAAACCGCTTGCGGTCTCGCGGAGTTCGCGCGCGCTGAAGTCGGCGTCACGGCGCATGCCGAAGCGCAACAGTTTTACACCATCCAAGCAGCGCGCCGTCTGTTTCATCAGCAGCGCGTCGTCGGCGTTCACCACGGCGGTCGCACTTGCATCGAGGGCGGCCAGCAGGTCGCCCTTTTCGAGTGCGATCTGCTCGCGTGTGCCAAGCCCTTCGATGTGCGCCATCCCCACGTTGGTGACGACACCCACTGTCGGTTTCGCAATCGCCGCAAGCTTTGCGATCTCGCCGCGTTGGTTCATGCCGAGTTCGACCACCAGCGCCCGGTGCCGCTCTTCGCGGGCGAGCAGGGTGAGCGGCAACCCAATCATGTTGTTCAGGTTGCCCTCGTTGCGCAGCGTCGGTTGCGCCTCAGACAGTATCGCCGCGCACATTTCCTTGGTCGTGGTCTTGCCGTTGCTGCCGGTGATGGCGACCAGCGCGCCGTCGAACGCCGCGCGGTGGCCAGCGGCGAGCGCGCCGAGTGCGCGCGTGGTGTCCTGCACCACCACCACGGCGACCGCAGCGGGGACGCGCGCCGCGCGCTCCACCAGAAGCGCCTGCGCACCCTTCGAGACGGCCTCGTCGAGGTGGTCGTGCGCGTCGTGCAGCGCGCCGCGCAGCGCCACGAAGAGCGCGCCCGCGCAGGACTTGCGGCTGTCGGTGACAACGGCGGAAAGCGCGCCCGCGGCATTATCAATTCCCCGCTGCGCGATGCGTCCGTCGCACCAGCGCGCGATGTCGGCGACTCGAAAGGCGGCGCTCATGTTCGCAGCCCTCGTGCGGCCAGCGCGCGCCGCGCCTCTTCGCGGTCATCGAAAGGCAGGCGCTCGCTGCCGATAATCTGGTAGTCCTCGTGTCCCTTGCCCGCGATCACCACCGTGTCGTCGCTGCGCGCGTGGGCGATGGCGTGGGCGATGGCTTCGCGCCGGTCCGAAAGCCGCGTCCAACTGCGCGCCACATCGGTCTGCGTCCCGGGTTCGACCTGTTGCAGCGCAGCCAAGCCAGGGGCCAGTTCGTCGAGGATACGCTCCGCGTCCTCGCAGCGCGGGTTGTCGCTGGTGGCGACGACATAATCGCTGCTGCGCGCCGCAGCTTCGGCCATCGGCCGGCGCTTGCCGCGGTCGCGGTCGCCGCCGCAGCCGAACACCGTGATCAGCCGGCCCTTGCTGAGCGGTCGCAGCGTGCGCAGCAGTTTGTCCATGGCGTCGGGGGTGTGCGCGTAGTCCACCAGCACAGAGGGCGCGTCGCGCTCGGCAGTGAAGATGCGCTCGATGCGACCGGGAATCGGCGGACAGCACGCGAGCCCGCGCAGCAGCGCCGAACGCGGCACGCCGAGTGCGATGCAGATACCCGTGGCCAGAAGCGCGTTGTCCAGATTGAAGTCGCCGGGCAACGGCAGTTGCACTTCGGCGTCACCGTCAGGCAACGCGAACACGGCGCGCGTTCCCTCGAGACTCAGCTCGGCGTGGCGGAGCCGCAACTCGGCGTCGCTCGAAGCAAAGCGGCTCACGCGCAGAACACGCGCGCCCCGCGCGCGGGCGGCATCGAGAAACGCGCCCGCCTGCGCATCGTCGCAGTTGATCACGGCGCAGCCGTCGCGCGCGAGGTGATGTTCGAAGAGCCGCAGCTTGGCGTCGCGGTACGAGTCCATGCTCTCGTGAAAGTCGAGGTGATCCCGGCTCAGGTTGGTGAAGGCGGCGACGCGAAACCGGCAGCCCTCGACGCGCCCGAGCGCAAGCCCGTGCGACGAGACTTCCATCACCACCTCATTGACGCCGCTGCTTCGCATCGCGCGCAGCGTGCGTTGCACTTCGAGACTTTCGGGCGTGGTATTCGTTGCGCGCTCGCTGTGCTCCGCGTAGCGGATCGCCACGGTGCCGATCAGCCCCGGGTTTCGCCCGGCCTGGCGCAGCACGGACTCGACCAGAAAGCTGACGCTGGTCTTGCCGTTGGTGCCGGTTACACCGATGAGTGTCAGCTCGCGCGCCGGCTCGCCGAAAAAGCGCGCGGCCACGGGGGCGAGCGCGCGGCGCGTGTTTTTGACCAGCGCGCAGGGCAGGGGGGGCGCGCCGCTTGCGTCCTCGAGCAGCAGCGCCACCGCGCCGAGTCTCGCGGCTTCGCCCGTGTGCGCGTGCCCGTCGCTCTGGTCACCGCGCAGCGCCACGAAGAGATCGCCCGGCCGGGTCGCGCGCGAGTCGCTGCAGATGCCGCGAATCAGCGGGTCGCCCGCGCCCTGTTGCTCGGCGTCGAGTCCGATGATGAGTTTCGAAAGCTGCATCACTCCTGGGGCGCTATCGCGCCCCGCCCCACCCGTTGACCGCCCCGAGCGGCTGCCGGAGGGGTGGTTTCGTTCAGCCATGGGATGTTGTCGAGCGGGCTGCGTTTTAAGCTTGCGGGCGCTTTGTCCTCTTGCTTGCGCGCCGCCGCGGTCCGGATGCTGCGTGCCTCGTCCCGCGTCTGCGCTTTCGTCGCGCTCGCCACCGCCACTTGGTCCGCCGCTTCGGGTGCGGCTTCCGGCTCCGGTTCGAAGTGCGCGTTTTTCGACAGGCCAAAGCGCGGCGCGCCGATGATGCCGACGCGGGCCAGCGCGGCGCTGGCGATGCGCGCAAACAGGGGCGCCGCGGTGTCGCCGCCGCCGCGCGCCACCCCCTTCGCTTCGTCAATCATCGTGACCACCACCACGCGCGGCGCATCGGCGGGTGCTATGCCGGCGAACCAGCTCCGGTAGCGCTCGTTCGAGTAGCGGCCGGTTTCGTGGTCAAACTTCTGCGCGGTGCCGGTCTTGCCGGCGACGCGCACATCCTCAAGCGATGCGCGGATGCCGGTGCCGCCCGCGCCGGTCACGGTTTCGAGCATCTCGAGCAGCGCGTCGGCGACCTGGGGGCGCAGCACCAGCCTTTCTTCGGCGGGCTTTGCGCTGCGCCAGCTTCCACCGGGCACGCGCCGCGCGCTCACCAGCTGGGGCGCGCGCCAGACGCCGCCGTTTGCAAACACAGCGGTGGCGGCAGCGAGTTGTACGGCGGTCACATTCACGCCCTGACCGAAGGCGATGGTCGCCTGATCGAGTGGTCGCCAGCCCTCGGGCGCGCGCAGCAGGCCGGCCGATTCATCCGGGAAGCCGCTGCCGCTGCTGCGCCCGAGGCCGAAGGCATTGAGCGCGGCGTGGTGAACGCGGGGTTCGAGCCGAAACGCGATCTTGGCGACTCCTATGTTGGAGGAAACGCGCAACACATCCGCCGGGCTGAGCAACCCGCTCGGCTCGGTGTCGCGCAGCGTTTTGCCCGGCACCCGGAACGCGCCCTGCTCGCAGTCAATGTTTTCATCCGCTTGCAGCACGCCGAGTTCGATTGCGCTGGCGACGATCAGCGGCTTCAGCACCGAGCCCGATTCGAAAGCGTCGAGGAAGGAGCGGGAGCGGGTCTGCGCGTACCGCAAGCTGCGAAACATGTTCGGGTCCATACCCGGGTGCTCGGCCACGCCGAGCAGGTGACCGCTTTTCGGGTCGAGGGCCAGCGCCAGGCCGCCGCGCGCGCCGCTGCGCTCGACGACATCCAGCAGCGCGCGCTCCATCTCGGCCTGCAGCGTGGCGTCGAGGGTGAGCATCACATCGCCGCCGGCGGCGCTGCGCGGGTCCACGCCGGCGCGCGCCAGCAGGCGACCGCGCGCATCGCGTTCGAGCGCAACCTGTTGCTCGCTGCCGCGCAGCCATTCGTCCTCGCCCTGCTCGGCGCCGCGCACGCCCTCGCCGTCAATGTTGGCGAAACCGATGACGGGGCCGGCGAGCGCGCCGAGCGGATAAGTGCGGCGCGGCTCCAGCACCACGCCGATGCCCGGCAGTTCGAGCGCGCGCACGGCATCGGCCTCGTCCTCGCTGGTCCAGCGCGCGAGGAACACGAAGGGGGAGGGTTGTTCGAGCCGCTTTTCGATGCCGCTGGCGTCGCGTCCGAGTGCGTGCGCGAGCGCGCGCGCGGCCGTTGCCGCGTCCTTTACTTCAGTGGGCACCGCATAGACCGAGGGCGCGGACATGGTCACGGCGAGTTCGGCGCCAGTTCGGTCGAGCAGCGCGCCCCGCGCCGACGCGACTTTCAGCACCGTGCCGGTCTGGGCGCGCCCGCGCCGCGCGCCCCGCTCATCGAGCAGGGTGAGCTCCACGGCGCGCGCGCCGAGCAGCAGCAGGCCGAGCAGCAGCACGCCGCCGAGCAGACGCAACCGCGCGCCAGCCTGACGCTGGGCCTCGCCCGTCATGGCTGCGCCTGCTTTCCGGTTGCGCTTGCGATGCGCCCGTCAGCCACGCCGCCGAGGATGACGACGCGCTCGGGGCGGGCGAAGCCCCACTCGTCGGCGAGTGCTTGAAGGCGGCGCGGGTCGCGGAGCCGGCGCACCGTGACCGCGAGTTGACGCTCGCGCTCGAGCAACTGGATTTCGGTTTCGGCGGCGCCCGCCAGCGCGTAGCGGGTGCGGACGATGGCCATGCGCAGCGCTGCGAGCAGCAGGCTGGCGAACAGCAGGCCCAGCAGCAGCGCCACGCCAATACTTATCTGCTCGCGCGTCAGCACGACGCGCGGGCGACGACGACGGTGGTGGTGGTGGTTAAAATCGCGTCCCACCAGCCCGCGCCCGCGCCTTCGCCTGCGTGCTGCGGGACTCATCTGGCCTCCGGCAGTCGCAAGGCTACGCGCAGTCGCGCCGAGCGCGCGCGCGGGTTGGCTGCGATTTCATCCGTCGAAGGGCGCAGCACGCGGCGCGTCACGCGCGAAAGCCGCGGCGTCTGGCCGCAGGTGCAGACGGGCTGCCGGGGCGGGCAGCGGCAACCGCGCTCCTCGCGCACGAAGCACTGCTTTACGCGGCGGTCCTCGAGGGAGTGGTAGGCGATGACGCACAGCCGTCCGCCCGGCGCGAGTGCGTCCGTTGCGGCGGCGAGTCCGTCTTCGAGCGCGCCGAGTTCGTCGTTCACCGCGATGCGCAGCGCCTGAAACACCAGCGTGGCCGGGTCGTGCCGGCGGCCGCGCCCGATGCCCGCGCTGCGAATGACGCGCTTCAGATCGGCGGCGGTGCGCAGCGCTTCTTTGCTTCGCGCGCGGCTGATGGCCTGCGCCAGCCGTCGCGCGCCCGGCAACTCCCCGAACTCGCGGAACATGCGCTCGAGTTCGAGGGTGGTGCGCTGCGCGAGAAGTTCGGCCGCCGTCGGCGTCGTGTCCGGGTCGAGGCGCATGTCGAGCGGCGTCGCCGCAGCGCTTTCCTCGGCGAAGCGGAAGCCGCGCCCGGGCTGGTCGAGTTGCTGCTTTGATACGCCGAGGTCGAGCAGCACGCCGTCCACCGCCGCCATGCCCCGCTCGGCGAGCACGGCGCCGAGGTTGCGGAAGGAGGCGTGATGCAGTTCGAGCCGTGCGCCGAAGCGCGCAAGCCGCCGTCGCGCGCGGTCGAGGGCGCTGCGGTCGCGGTCGAGGCCGAGCAGCACGCCGTCGGGTGCGCTCTGTTCGAGGATGGCCGCGGCGTGGCCGCCGTCACCGATGGTGCCGTCCACGATGGTGCGCCCGGGCGCCACCGCGAGCCCGGCGAGGCACGCATCGAGCAGAACCGGTTGGTGAAAGGATGGTTGTTGCATGGGTTTGCGGGCCAGCATCCGCTCGAAGCCCGTCTCCATTGTGGAGCCGCATCCGCGGCTTCCTCGATTCCCCTGCGTCAGCGCCGGGCGTTCTGCCCCGGCGTCCGGGAATGGGGCCCCCGGCGGTTATGACCGGCGCGGGCTCCGCCCCCCAACGTTTCCCGCACAAGCCAGCGCCAGGGGCCCCTTCCCTTTGGATTCAACTTTTTGACAGGTCTCCTTGCGGTTCGTTCTAGAGGTTCAGACCCTGGTCCGAGAGGAAGCGTTCGACTTCGCCCGCGCCGTCGGCGATCTCCTGGTCGAAGCGCGTCCGGTCCCAGATCTCGATGCGCTCGCCCACCCGGGTGATCAGGCACTGCCGGCTGAGCCCGGCGGAGTCGCGCAGGTGCTGTGGCACCCGCACCCGCCCCTGGGCGTCCAGCGGGCACTCCTGAGCGCCGGACAGGAAGAGCCGCCGCAGGCGCTGGACTTTGGGGTTGAGTTGATCCAGCCCGTTGATGTTGCGCTCGATTTCCTCCCAGCGCTCCTGGGTGTAGATGCCGACGGCGGGCACACCCACGCAATGGGTCAGAATCGGCGGTCGGCTCGGATCCTGGAAGGCCATGCGGAATCCCTGCGGGATGGCGATGCGCCCCTTGGCGTCCATGATGTTGACGAAGCGTCCACGGGTCATCGGCCATTCCCGAATTTGGTGTTGTTGCGTCTGTGGCGTGGCGTGGGTAGGGTGCGGCGGCTCGGCTCGAGCCCCATCAGCGCGGCGTTCCACCGGTCACCCTGTGTCACCCTCTGTCCCCACCTATCCCCACTTATACCCACCTTGGGCGCTCCCGCCAAGCCGAAAATGCGCGATTTCGAGATTTTTTCCTCAGCTACAACATCTGGTGTCTGCGTCCATCTCAGAACCCCACATCTGGTGCGGTTTGACAGCCATAGACAACCTGAATAAGGAGTGCCGCTACGAGTATCGTCATCATCGGACTCCATAGCTGGCTGGGGCGTCGCCTGGCCGAGCGGCTCTCGGCGCGCGCGGGCAGGGGCGTGCTGGGCTTGGACCGGACGCGCCCGCCGGGGCTGCCGTCACAGGTGCGCTTTCGCCCGCTCGACCTGATGGCGCCGGATGCGGCCGCGCGGCTTGCCGAGCTGCTCCAGCGGGAGGGCGTCGAGGTCGTGGTGCATCTGGCGTTCCGGCGCTGGCCCGGCGCCGGGCCCACGGGCCAGCGCGGGCTCGACGTCTTCGGCAGCCGGCAGGTGCTGCGCGCCTGTGCGGCACAGCGCCTTGCGCAACTGGTGGTGGCCGGGACGACGCAGTGTTACGGCGCGCACCCGGACAACCCGAACTACCTGAGTGAGCAGCACGCGCTGCGCGGTCATCCGGCTGCGCCCTCCGTGCAGGATCGCTGTGAGGTGGAGCGGCTGGTGGCGGACTTCGCCGCGCGGGAGGCGCAAACGGCGACGACGGTGCTGCGCTGTTGCTGGACGCTGGGCCCGGAGGCCGCTGGCCCGGTCGCGCGCTGGCTCTCGCGCCCGCTGGTTCCGACCCTGCTCGGCTACGACCCGCTCTTGCAGTTGCTGCACGAGCGTGACTGTCTGGCGGTCTTCGAGCAGGCCGCGCTGTCGCCCCATCCGGGGGTGTTCAACATCGTGGCGCCCGGGGTGGCTCCCCTCTCCGTGCTGCTCGGGGCCGCCGGCAAGCGCGCCCTGCCGCTGCCCGCGCCGCTGCTGCAGGGCCTTTCCGCCGTCGCGCGCCGCGCCGGGCCCGGGCTTCTGACGCCCCAGCTTCCCGATGGCGGCCCCGACACCCTCCGCTATCTGTGGGTGGCGGACGGCGCAAAGGGCTGGGCCGAGTTCGGTCGCCCGGTCTATAGCACCCGCGAAACCTGGGCCGCCTTCGTCGCCGCCCGCCGCTTGCGAAGCCCCCGATGAGTGAAGTGGAACCGCCGCAGCAGACGCCGCGCCCGAAGCGTCAGCGGGCTGACACGGCCCCCGACGAAGCGGCCACGGCTGCGCCGCCGCCGCCCGCCGCCCGCGCCGACTGGCTTGCGCGCTTCGATGCGCTGCGGCGCAGTCTGGGCGGCCTCGGGCAGCGCGAGCGCAGCGGCGAGATTGACGACTTCGGCCTCGACCACGAGTACCGGCGCAGCCTCAGCCCACTCTTTAACTTTCTACAGCGGCGCTGGTGGCGCATCGAAGTGGATGGCCTGCCCTCGCTGCCCGCTGCCGGGCCGCTGCTCTTCGTCGCGAACCGCAGCGATTTACTGCCCTGGGACGGGCTGATGATCGCCGAGCTCGTAACGACGGCGCGGCCCGGCCTGCAGCTGCGCTTTCTGGCGCCAACCGAACTGGTGACGCAGCCCTTCGCCGGACCGCTGCTGGCGCGGCTCGGCGGCGTGCGCGACGACGCTTGCAACATCAAGCGCCTGCTCGAGAGCGACCGCTCGGTGGTGGCGTTCCCCGAGGCCACGGCCAGCGCGCCCCGGCCCAATGCCTTGCGCCACCAGGTGGGAGACTTCGCCCGTCACGACGCCATCCGGCTGGCGTTCGAAGCGGGCGCGCCGCTCGTGCCGGTGGCCGTGGTCGGCGCCGGCGAGGCGAACCCGCTCATCGCCCGGCTGCGGCGCGCCGGGCGTTCCATTGGCTTGCCCGCGTTGCCCATCCCCCCGGCTTTCCCGCTGCTCGGCCCGCTCGGCCTGCTGCCGCTGCCCTCGAAGTGGCGCATCCATTTCGGGGCGCCGCTCGAACCCGGCGGTCGGGGCGCCGCCGCCGTGGACGATGTGCGCGAAGTCGCGCGCCTTGCGGCGGAACTGCAGCGGCGGGTTCAGCAACTCGTGACCGGAGCTTCTGCCCTCAGGTCATAGTCAGGCGCGGCTGCGTTCGAGTGCGGCCTGAAGATCCTGCCAGACCAGACGGCGGTTCTCGTTCGTGTAGCGCCGCAGCACGAAGGCCGGATGGAAGGTCGGCATCAGCGGGATGCCCTGGTAGTCCTGCCACTGTCCCCGCAGGCGCGTGATGGCGATGTCGCGCCCGAGCAGCAGACTGCTGGCCGGTTTGCCGAGCGCCACGATGACCCGTGGCTGCACCGCCTGGATCTGGCC
>JAHRAN010000051.1 GCA_020027245.1 Myxococcota bacterium | reverse complement strand
AGATGAGAGAACTCACAACCGACGAGATGAAGATGGTGTCAGGCGGACTGCGCCCGCCGGATGCCGCTTCAGCGAACTTCGCACTGGCGAGTGCTCCGATGGGCGGCTTCGATGCGACGCCCAGACCAGGGTTCGGTTACGGGAGCTTTGGCTTGGGGCGCAACAAGTTTTCCAACCTGAGCTTTTTCGACGGCGATCCGCCTCCGCCTCCGCCGCCGGACCCGGAACTCCCCGACCCGCCGGATGAGATTGTCGTTCAGTTTCCGCCGCCTCCGCCGCCGGATGAAGTGGATCGTGAACAGTTAAGATTGACCTTGCAGATAATCAACGCAGCTGCTCACGCCGGAGCTGCTGCTGCTCTTTGCGGTACCATCACCGTATCCGCACCACCGATCGGGGCGATCTGTTTCGCTTCGTTCGCCGGGAGCGGTGCGTTCGCTGCTTTCGGGATATCAAAGACGCTCAGTGACGACGGAGACGACGACGAGTCCGAGTCGAAGGCGCCAGCAAATCCGCCGAGCAGTGATACAGGGACGCAGTAGTCCCGAGTTGGAGTTGGTCAACCCCGTGGGCTCTTGAGCTAAGGTGCTCAGGAGTCCACGGGGGTGGGCCAGGAGAGGAGCAGCGATGCGAGCAACCGACGAGCAGGAACTTCTGCGGGGGGTGATGCCGTGGAGGCAGGCGGTGTTCGGCGCCGTGGTGGTGGGCGTGGCATGCGGCATCGGCGTGCGCGTGCTCTCTGCGGCGGCGCAGTTTCTATACGAACCGAAAAGAAATTTGCTCGATGATCTGTTCTGGTTTGGCATCGTCGGTGTGTTGTTCCCATCGGTGATGTATCTGGTCATGATGAGAGGCTTTGTTAAGATAGACCGAGCCGTTCTCTGGTATTACCGAGTCAGAGGAATACAATTCGGCGCAGACAGGCCACTTCCCTTTTGGATCAGGATCCGCAACATAGCGAGGGTGAGTGGCCAGGATGAATTTTTATCAACGCTGACCTTGCTGTACGCCGTGATGTTTGTTGCCCAATCCGTATATGACGACTACACGACGACGACAGGGCAGGCAATTTTGCTTTTTGCCCTGGGCTTCTTGACCGCATTCTGGATCTCGGAGTTGACCAAGAGAACCCTGGGCAAGAAATACAAGTGGTACAAGTTGATCAAAGATTTCGATGACGATCCAAAGGAGACCAAGCAATGAGTGAAGCGACGGAGCGGGCGGCGCAACTGGTTGAGGAAGCCCGGATGCGCAGGACGGGGCCGCGCAGGCAGTTCGCCATTGGCGCGCTGGCGGTGGGCGTGGGCACGGGGGCGGGAGCGCTTGTAACCCATTTGTTCCCGCGTGTTGTTACCGGGGAGTTGACGAGCATCGGACATCAACTCCTCTGGACTGGAGGCTTCGCGCTGTTCGGGGCGGGGGCGTATGCCCTTGTCTTGTGGGCGCAAGAGGGGATCCGGATTCGCAAAGGCAAAGGGGAAAGCGGCCACAACGAGCGCTTTGCGACGGTCTTCACGATAGCCCTGGGGATGTACCTGGCGGTAGCTTTATCCACATACGACTATCCGCCGGGGGTGGAAACCAGTCTCTTTGTTCTGGGTGGTGCGCTGGCGTACACCCTTTCCAACTTGATCAAGCGAAGTCTCGGGAAGCGGTACACCTGGCTTCCGATCCAGTTCCACTGACCCACGCCGCTCGTGGCGCCGTGTCGCCGGCGCCCGCTATGCTCTCTGCTCTGTCGCCAGAGGAGCCGCCGTGTCCCGCGCTTTCCTTACCATCGCCGTCGCCCTGCTGCCAGCCCTCGTCCCCGAGGCGCTCTTCGCCTGCGCGGCCTGCGGCTTTGGCGAGGACGAGAGCCGCAGCGCCTACATCGCCACCACGGTCGCGCTCTCGCTGCTGCCGCTCTCGCTGATTGGCGGCTTTGCCTTGTACCTGCGTCGGAAGCTGCGCCGGCGCGGACGAAGCGAAGCGCCGCAGCGTGCGCCCGACAGCATCACCACCGTCGTCACCGCCACATCGGGACGCCGTTGACCACGCCGCGACAGCACCCCGGAAGCGTCCCGGTGGTTGGTGTCGGCAGCGCAAGCTCCTAATTTCTGTCCGATGCCCCGGATCACTCGCGAGCAGGTTCTGTACACCGCGCGGCTGGCGCGGCTGCGCCTCACGGACGACGAGGCGCGCGCCATGACCCGGCACCTCGAGGCGATCCTCGACTACGCGGCGCAACTCGAGACGGTTGACACCGAAGGCGTCGAGCCGATGTCGCATGTGATGGCGCTCGAAACGCCGCTGCGCAGCGACGCGCCGCAAGCCGGTCTCTCTGCCGACGATGCGCTGGCGAACGCGCCGGGCAGCGACGGAACACACTTTCTGGTGCCAAAAATTCTCGATTCCGAGACGCAGGCGTAGCCGTGGCCGCACCCATAGCTTCGCTCATCGAGCTGTGTGCTGACCTCGAGAGCGGGCGCAGCAGCGCCGTGGCGCTCGTCGAGAATGTCTTTGCGCGCGCGGACGAAGTGGACGGCGCGTTGCAAACGCTGCTGCATCCACGCCGCGCGGCAGCGCTCGAAGAAGCGGCGGTGAGTGATGCGCGCCGCGCCGCCGGTCGCCTGCGCTCGCCCCTCGACGGCATCCCGATTGCGATCAAGGACAACATCGTGCAAGCGGGCGAGCCCGCCAGTTGTGCGTCGCGCATCCTCGAAGGCTACCGCTCGCCCTTTTCGGCGACGGCGGTGGAGCGCCTGCGCGGCGCCGGCGCGGTGATCGTGGCGCGCACCAACATGGACGAGTTCGCCATGGGCTCCTCGACCGAGAACTCGGTGCGCGGGCCGAGCCGCAACCCCTGGTCGCTCGAGCGCACACCCGGCGGCTCCTCGGGCGGCTCCGCCGCTGCGGTCAGCGCCGGCATCGTGCCGCTGGCGCTCGGCAGCGACACCGGCGGCTCGATCCGCCAGCCGGCGAGCTTCTGCGGCGTGGTGGGGATGAAGCCGACCTACGGCCGCGTGTCGCGCCGTGGCCTCGTGGCCTTCGCCTCCTCGCTCGATCAAATCGGCCCCATCGCACGCAGCGCCCGGGACTGCGCGCTGCTGCTCGATGTGCTCTCCGGCGCCGACCCCGGCGACTCGACCGCGCTGCCCGAAGCCGCGCTCGAAAGCCACCGCGCACTCGACGGCGATGTCTCGGGCCTGCGTATCGGGTTGCCGAAAGAAATCCGCGAAACGCCGGGCGTTTCACCCGAAGTGCTGACGAAGGTGGAGGAAGCGGTCGCCGAACTCGAGCGCGCGGGCGCGCGCAGTCTCGAAGTGTCGCTGCCTCACACGCGCTTTGCGCTGGCCACTTATTATTTGATCAGCACCGCAGAGGCCTCGGGCAACCTCGCTCGCTTCGACGGTGTGCGCTACGGCTTCCGCGCGAGCAGCGACGGCGGCGGCGTGACGCCGATGTATGAGCGCACGCGCTCGGCGGGCTTCGGCGACGAGGTGAAGCGGCGCATCCTGCTCGGCACTTTTGCGCTTTCGGCGGGCTACTACGACGCCTACTACCGCAAGGCGCAGCAGTTGCGCACCTTGTTGTTGCGCGACTTCGAAGCGGCCTTCCAGCATTGCGATGTGCTGGCGCTGCCGACCACGCCGCAACCGGCCTTCCGCATCGGCGAGAAGACGGGCGAGCCGCTCTCGATGTACTTGACGGATGTGTTCACGGTGCCGGCGAACCTGACCGGCGCGCCCGGGGTCTCCCTGCCTTGCGGCTTTCAGGACGGACTGCCGCTGGGGCTTCAACTCATGGGTCGCCCGCTCGAAGACGCCACCGTGTTGCGCGTCGCCGACGCCTTTCAGCGTCGCAGCGAATATCATTTGCAGAGGCCGCCGCTGTGAACGCCAGCGAGCGCTACGAGGTTGTGATCGGGCTCGAGGTGCACGTGCAACTGCGCACGCAGAGCAAGTTGTTCTCGACGGCAAAGGTCGGCTTCGGCGACGCGCCGAATCACAATGTGAACGAACTCTGTCTTGCGCTGCCGGGCGCGCTGCCGGTGCTGAACGCGCACGCCGTCGAGTTGGCGGTGCGCGCCGGGCTCGCCACGCACTGTCGCATCAACACGCACTCGGTTTTTGCGCGCAAGAACTACTTCTACCCGGATCTGCCAAAGGGCTACCAGATTTCGCAATACGAGCAGCCGCTTTGCAGCGCGGGCTGGCTCGATGTAATCGCCGCCGAGGGTGAGGCGGCGCAGCGCATCGGCATCACGCGCATTCACATGGAGGAGGACGCCGGCAAGTCGCTGCACGAGGGCAGGGCTGGCAGCGCGGTGGATCTGAACCGCTCCGGCGTCCCGCTGATCGAAGTCGTGTTCGAGCCGGACCTGCGCTCGGCCCGGCAGGCGGTCGCCTGTCTGCGCACGCTGCGCGAGATCTTGCGCTACATGGGCGTCAGCGACGGTGACATGGAGAAGGGGCAGTTCCGCTGCGACGCCAATGTCTCGCTGCGCCGCCATGGCGAAAGCGCGCTCGGCACGCGCCGCGAGATCAAGAACCTGAACTCGTTTCGCTTTGCCGCCGCCGCCATCGAGCAGGAAGTTGCAGCGCAGGCTGAAATTCTCGACGCGGGCGGCGCGGTGGTTCAGGCGACCCTCGGTTACGACGTGGACAAAGGCCGCTGCTTCGTGATGCGCAGCAAGGAGAACGCGGACGACTACCGCTACTTCCCCGACCCGGATCTCCTGCCGCTGAAACTCACGCAGCAGCGCATCGAGGCGATCCGCGCGACCCTTCCCGAACTTCCCGAGCAGCGCCGCGCGCGTTTCGAGCAGGACCTTGGACTGCGCGCCGACGATGCGCGCGTGCTGACGGCGAGCCGCACGCTCGCCGACTGGTTCGAGGTCGCCGCCTTGGCCCACGGCGCGCCGCAAACGGTGGCCAAGTGGGTGCTGCGCGATGTCCTCGGCGCGCTCCGGGAGCGCGACCGGGATGCCTCGGCGCTGGCGCTCCAGCCCGAGCACTTCGCCAAACTGCTCGCGCTGCAGGACGCGGGCCGCATAACGGCGAAGGGCGTGCGTCAACTGCTGCCCGAGTTGTTGTTCGAGGGCGGCGACCCCGAGACGCTGCTGCGCGCGCGCGGCCTCGAAGCGGTGTCCGACAGCGCCGAACTCGAAGCGCTGGTCACCCGCGTGCTCGACGAAAACACGGCAGTCCAGAAAAGTTATGCCGCCGGCGACACCCGCGCGCTGAACTTCCTGATGGGCAAGGTGATGCGCGAAACCCGCGGCCGCGCCGACCCCCAACGGGTGCGCGCGTTGCTGCTCGGCAAGCTGGAGCGTTGAGATGAAGCTCGCACTTCGAATCTTTACCGCGCTGGTGTTGCTCGCGCTGATGCTGCTGCTCGCGCTGGTTCTGATTGCGCCCGCGCTGCTCGAGCGGCCCGAACTGCGCGAGCAGATCGCCCACGCGGCGCGCGACGCCAGCGGCTTCGAACTGCGCTTTGACGCGCTCGAGGTCGCGCTGCTGCCGCCCGGCTTCGCAATCGAGCAGGCGCGTCTCGAGTCCGAAGCGGGCGCCCCGGTGTTCAGCGCCCGGAAGATCCGCATGCAGGTCGCGCTGTGGCCGCTCTTCCGGCGCGAGGTCGTGGTGAAGACGCTGCACATCGAAGGCGCTGCGCTCGATGTGCTGCACACCGACGATGGGTTTCACGGGCCCTTCTTCGCCGCTAGCGCCAGCGCTGGCGCCACCGACGGTGGCGATGGCGGCGCGCACGAGGGCGACGCGGCGGGTTTCCAGGTCGCGCTGCGCGATCTGCGCGTCTCGGATTCGACCCTGCGGTTGCTCGACCGCAGTCGCACCGCCGCCGCGCCGCTGCGGTTCGAAGGCATCGAGGCGCGGCTCGAGGGACGTCTCGATCTCCACGCGCCACTGGCCATCGAAGTGCGCGCCACGCTCGCAAGCGGCGGCGAAGTGCGGATGCATTTCCAGATGGCGTTGCCCGCTGCGTCGGGGCCGCCGTCACTCGACGCGCACCGCGCCGAGTTGCGGGCGCTGCAACTCGAACCCCTGGCCGGTTGGCTGCCCGCGCTCGCGCCCGGGTTCGCGTTGGACGAGTTGTCCGGCGCCGCCGACCTGCGCTTCGACATCGAGTTCGAAGATGGGACGCCCGAGTACGCCGCGCTGCAAGTTGAAACGCGCGCTCTTTCCGTGCGGCGGGGCGATGTTCGGCTGCGCAGCGACGCGCCGCTGCGCCTTGAACTCGAAATGACACCAGAGGGAATCGCGCCGATCGCGCTCGATCTCAGCCCCGCGCAGTTGCGCATCGCCCCGCACTTCGACAAACCGGCGGGCGCGAAGTTTGCGATCAGCGCGGTGGAGTTGCAGCGCACCGCCCCGCGCCAGGTCGGGCGGGCCGACGGACGGCTGACGCTGCCCGGCGCCGAACTCGATTTTGCGCTCGGAACGCAGCCGCAGTTGTTGTGGTTGCGCCTCGACGCCGAACCCTTCGAACTGGCGCCGCTGCTCGACTGGTTGCCCGCGTGGCAGGGGCCGCCACCCGTCGGACGCATCGGCTTCGACGCTTTCAAGGTAGTGCGCCCGCAGCCGCTCGAAATCGAGGGCGCGCTTTTGCTCGACGCCTTCGGCCTGCCCTTTGCTGCGGGCGCGCTGCTGGTCAGCGGGCGCATCGAAGGACGCGGCGACGCGGTGCTCGGCGAGGCCTTGAAGGCGCGCTTCGCCGACGAGCCGCTCGAGCTGACGCTGCGCATCGCCCCGCTTGCACAGGGGGGGTTAAAATCGCGCGCGACCGTGGGCATTGCGGCGGAGGGCATCGAGTCCGCCGCGCTGCTTGCCGCGCTCGGTGCAAGGGAAGAAGTGCTGAGCGGCCCGCTGTCCTTCGACGCCGAACTTCACGCGCCGCTTGATTTGGATCGCCCGTTCACACGGGATGTGCTCCGAGGTCGCGTGCGCTTTGCGGTGGCGCCCGGTCGCCTGCGCGGTGTGTCGCTGCTGCGCAGCAGTTTCAATGAGTTGGGACGGCTCAGCGAGTTCGCGCTGCTGGCCGGCGCAGCGACGGGCCGCGACCTGCGGCGCTTCTACGAAGACAAGTTCACGCGCCTCTCGGGCAGCGTCGAGCTTGCGGATGGCAAAGCCAGCAGCCGCGACATGAAGCTCGATTACCGCGCCTACCGCGTCCGCCTGTCCGGCGATGTGGAACTCGAAGACGGCGGCCTCGACCTCGCTGGCGAGTTGATCCTGCTGGACGAAATTCAGCAGCAACTCGCCGACCGGCGGGCTGCGCCCGCATCCGGTGGGAACGGGAGCCGGCCGCCGCGCGTGATTCCGCTGGCGAAGATTGGCGGCACGCTGCGCGAGCCGAAGGTGACCATCACGCGCCGGGTCGCGCTCGGCGTGGCGCGCGATTACCTGGGCCAGCGCGGTCGTCTCGGCGACCTGCAGCGCAAACTCGACGAGGAGCTCGGCGAGGGCGCCGGCCGTCAGATCTTCGACGCGCTCGAAGAACTGCTCGGTGGAGAAGAGGAACCCTGAGCGAGGTGGCAGGTGGTTCGACAGGAAGCGCCGGTCGCGTCAGCAACCGACACCCCTTCCGGCAGCCGCCCGCCGGCTAGAGGTAGCTGAGCCAGTTTTCGTATTTGGCGCCTTGTCCGGTGACCACATCGAAGAAGGCTTTCTGCAGCGTCTTTGTTATCGGCCCGCGCTGACCGTCGCCGATGCGGCGGTGGTCAATCTCGCGGATCGGCGTCACCTCGGCCGCCGTGCCGGTCAGGAACACCTCGTCGGCGACATAGAGTTCGTCCCGCGTCAGGTCGCACTCTTCGACGCGCAGCCCCTTGTCGCGCGCCAGTTCGATGATCATCGCGCGGGTGATGCCGTCGAGCACCGTCGGCAGCGGCGGTGTGCGGATCGCGCCGCCGCGCACCAGAAAAATATTCTCGCCGCTCGCCTCGCTGACGCGCCCGTGGGTGTCGAGCAGTATCGCCTCGTCGTAACCGTCGAGCAGCGCCTCGCGCTTGGCGAGGATCGAGTTCACATAATCGCCGCAGGTCTTGCCCTTGGTCATCTTCGAGTTCACGAAGTGGCGGCTGAAGGTCGAGATCTTCGCGCGCACGCCGCGCTCCAGACCCTCCTCGCCGAGATACGCGCCCCAGGGCCAGGCCGTCACCGCCACGCGCACGGGGTTATTGCCCGGGTTGAGCCCCATGCCGCCCTCGCCGATGAAGACCAGCGGGCGGATGTAGCCCTCGCGGAGCCCGTTCACGCGCAGACATTCGAGGATCGCCGCGCTCACCACTTCTTTGCTGAAGGGTATGACCATCAGGTTGATGTGCGCGGACTCGAAGAGCCGGTTCACATGATCGCTGAGGCGCAGCACCGCAGAGCGGCCGTCGCTGGTCTGGTAGCAACGCAAGCCCTCGAACACGCCGAGGCCATAGTGCAGCGTGTGCGTCAGCACATGGACCTGCGCCTCGTCCCAGGCGAGCCATTCGCCGTCGAGCCAGATTTTCTCGCCGCGGATCGCGTCGTCCAGCATGACTTCTCCCATCTCCGGCGCCGCGTCCAGTCTACCCCGGGCGTGGCGGGATTTCGAACGGCCCACAGGCGGCGCGGCCCCGGCGTTCAGCCGCTCTGTCGGATCATCAGCACGAACCCCAGCAGGCCGAGGGCGTACCAGGCGGTGCGACGGAACTGCCACGCCGGCAGGCGCCGCCCGAGTGTGGCGCCGACGCGGAGGCCTATGGCCACCAGCGGCAGCGCGCAGGCGGCGTGCCAGAGGACTTCCGCACTCATCATCCCGTGGCCCCAGGCGACCGGCGCGCGGCACAGGCTGATGCTCAGAAACAGCGCCTGAATGGTGCCGCGCAGCGCGTCGGGGGATTCGGGGCGACGGTAGAGGTGCGCCACCAGCGGCGGCCCGCCGGTGTTGAAGGCGCCTCCCAGCACACCGGCAGCGAAGCCGACCAGCCCATCGAGCAGCGCCGCGCGCGACGAAGCCTCCGGCAGCGGCCCGGCGCGGTCAACGGGCTGGGTGGGGTGCGAAGCCTCCGGCAGCCGCTCGGGGCGGTCAAAAGAATCAGTCGCGTCAGCGCTGCCAACAGGGTCGGCAGCGTCGGCGCGGTCAACGGGATGGGCGGGGTGCGTAGCACCCCGGCCCCGCAGCAGATTCCAGACGGCGAGCAGCAGCACGACCAGACCCAGCGCGCGCAGCAGGAAGTCGGCGGGCAACCCGCCCAGCGCGCTGACGCCCAGCAGCACCCCGAGCAGGATGCCGGGCAGGAAGCGCAGCACGCTGCGCCACAGGACAGCCCTTCGCCACTGCCAGAGCCCGCCGCCGGCGACCAGCAGCCCGGTCAGATTCACCACGCCGGCCAGATGCTGCAGGGGCTGTTGATCGAGGAAGGCCAGCGTGGTCATCGCCACGATGCCGAAGCCGAAGCCCAGAAAGCCCTGCGTGGCGGCGGCCAGCGCGAGCAGCAGCAGACTCGGCAGCAGGGCGATAATGTCCACGCGCCCTGCTTAGCAGGGGCTTGTGGCGCGCGCCCAAAGCGCGGACACTCGCCTCCTTGAAGCCGCTCGAAGCCAGCTTGAAATTGAGTGAGTGAGTGAGTGAGAGAGTCGCCGCCATGCCCCGTTCCAGACAGGCGTTCATCGAAGTTCGCGGCGCGGCGGAACACAACCTGAAGCGCGTCAACGCGAAGATTCCGAAGCAGCAGCTCGTGGTCTTCACCGGCCCTTCGGGTTCGGGCAAATCGTCCCTGGCCTTCGACACCATCTACGCCGAGGGGCAGCGGCGCTATGTGGAATCGCTCTCGACCTACGCGCGGCAGTTTCTCGGGCAGATGGAGAAGCCGCGCTACGACCACATTCGCGGGCTCTCGCCGACCATCTCCATCGAGCAGAAGGCGGCGAGCAACAACCCGCGCTCCACCGTCGGCACCATCACCGAAATCTCGGACTACCTGCGCGTGCTCTGGGCGCGCATCGGCGTGCAGCACTGTCACCGCTGCGAGCGGCCGGTGGAGAAGCTCTCGGCGGGCGAGGTGGTCGAGCGCCTGCGCGGTTTCAAACAGGGCACCCGCTTCATGCTGCTCGCGCGCATCGTGGACAACCGCAAGGGCGAGTATCGCGAGTTGCTCCAGGAAGCCGTGCGCGAGGGCTTTGGACGCTTCCGCATAGACGGCCAGGTGCTGCGCGATGACGCGCTGCCAACGCTCGACAAGAAGCGCCGCCACACCATTGACATCGTCGTGGACCGGCTGGTGGCGCCGGCAGGGCGCTCGCCGAAGTTTGCGACGCGGCTTGCGGACTCGGTGGAGACGGCGCTGCGCCGGGGGGGCGGCCTGCTCATCGTGTCGGTCATCGGCGGCGAGGAGCGGCTCTACTCCGAGCACCTGCACTGCCCGCACTGCGACATCGGCTTTCCGGAACTCACACCCCAGAGTTTCTCCTTCAACTCGCCCCTCGGTATGTGTCCCGAGTGCAACGGGCTCGGCACCAAACCGGAGATGGACCCGGAGCTGGTGGTGCCCGACCCCTCGAAGTCCATCCGCGAAGGCGCCATCGAGCCCTGGGCGAACGCGGTCGAGCGCGAGGACAGTTGGACCGGCTCGCTGATTCACAACCTTGCGAAGCAGTACCGCATTGATCTCGACCGCCCCTGGCAGCGGCTGCCGAAGAAGCAGCGCGAGGTCGTGCTCTACGGCTCGGAGCGCCGCATCTCGACCGAGGTGCAGTTCTCGACCGGCACTTTTGAGTTTCGCCGCAAGTTCGAGGGCATTCTGAACGCGCTGTACCGGCGCTTCCGGCAGACCCGCTCGGAGGGCATGCGCCGCTACTACATGCGTTACCTCTCGGAGAAGGACTGTTCGAGTTGCAAGGGGCGGCGGCTTCGTCTCGAGTCCTGCGCCGTCAAGGTCGGCGGGCGCACGCTGCCCGAACTCTCGGAGCTGACCATCGAACAGGCCCGCGCCTTCGCTGGCGGGCTGAAGCTCAGCCACAGTCAAAAGCTGATCGCCAACGAGGTGCTGAAGGAGATAGACGGCCGGCTCGGCTTTCTGATGGATGTGGGCCTCAGCTACCTGACCCTCGACCGCCCCGGCCCCACGCTCTCGGGCGGCGAGAGCCAGCGCATCCGGCTCGCGAGCCAGATCGGCAGCGAGTTGACGGGCGTGCTCTACATCCTCGACGAGCCTTCGATCGGCCTGCACCAGCGCGACAACGTGCGCCTGCTTGCCACCCTCGCGCGGCTGCGCGACATCGGCAACACGGTGATCGTGGTCGAGCACGATCAGGAGACCATCGAGGCCGCGGACTTCGTGCTCGACTTCGGCCCCGGCGCGGGCGTCGCCGGCGGCAAAATTGTTTTTGCGGGCACGCCTGCGGCTCTGCGCCGTTCGGTGCGCTCGCTGACCGGTCGCTATCTCGCGGGCCGCGAGCAGATCGAAACGCCGCGTCGCCGTCGCAGCGGCAGCGGTCGCAAACTCAGCATCGAGGGCGTCGCGCACAACAACCTGAAGCAGGTGGATGTGGCGATCCCGCTCGAAACCCTGACCGCGGTGACCGGCGTCTCCGGCGCCGGCAAGAGCACGCTGGTGAACGGCGTGCTCTACCCCGCGCTGCGCCGCGCGTTTCACGACAGCATCGTCGCCGTCGGTCGTCACCGGCGCCTGCGCGGCATCGAGCACATAGACAAGGTGATTGACATTGACCAGCGGCCCATCGGACGCACGCCGCGCTCGAACCCGGCCACCTACACCAAGGTCTTCGACGAAATCCGCAAGGTCTTCGCGCAGACGCCGGAGGCGCGCGCCTTCGGGTACCGCCCCGGACGCTTCTCCTTCAATGTCAAGGGCGGCCGCTGCGAGGCCTGCGAGGGCGACGGCGTGAAGCGCATCGAGATGCACTTCCTCGCCGATGTGTTCGTGCCCTGCGAAGTGTGCGGCGGCCGGCGCTTCAACGACGCGACGCTGCGCGTGCGCTTCAAGGGGCTGTCCATCGCCGAGGTGCTCGAGCTCTCGGTCGCCGAGGCGAGTGAAAAGTTCGCCAACCAGCCGAAAGTGCTGGCGGGGCTTTCGACGCTGGCCGAGGTGGGGCTCGGCTATCTGAAGCTCGGCCAGCCCTCGCCGACGCTCTCCGGCGGCGAAGCGCAGCGCATCAAGCTCGCGCGCGAACTCTCGAAGCGCGCCACCGGGCGCACGCTCTACCTCCTCGACGAGCCGACCACGGGCCTGCACTTCGACGACCTGAAGAAGCTGCTGGCGGTGCTGAACCGGCTCGTCGAGCAGGGCAACACGGTGCTGGTGATCGAGCACAACCTCGATGTAATTCGCAGCGCCGACTTCGTAATTGATCTCGGCCCCGAGGGCGGCGACGCCGGCGGTCAGGTCGTGGCGCTGGGCACGCCCGAGGAAGTCTCGAAGTGCAAGCCGAGCCACACCGGCCGCTACCTGCGCAAAGTCCTCTGAGCAGCGCGCCTCCGGTACCTTCGCAGGAGTCATTCCCGCATGGGCGGGAACGACGGGGTTGTTGTTGATTGTGTAGCGTATCTTTTGTGCGACAGCGCTGAAGCCCGCGCTCAGATGACGATGTTGACGAGCCGGCCCGGCACCACCACGACGCGGCGAGGTTCGCCGCCGCCGGCGTCGCTGATGTGGCGCGCGACATTCTCGTCGGCCAGCGCGGCGGCGCGCAGGGTGGCCTCGCTGGCGTCGCGCGGCGCGGTTATTTCGGCGCGGCGGCGGCCGTTCACTTGCACCACCAGCGTGACGAGCGAAGTTTCGAGCAGCGCCGGGTCGTGCCCGGGCCAGGGCTCGAGTGCAATCGAATCCGCATGACCAAGCCGCTGCCAGATTTCCTCGGCCAGATGCGGCGCGAAAAGTGAGAGCATCTTGAGGAATGCCTCGCCGGCCTCGCGGGGCAGCGGCGCATCGCGCGTCACATCGCGCACAAAGACCATCAGCTTGGCGATCGCGGTGTTCGGCTGAATCTGCTCCATGTCCGCAGCCACGCCCGCAATGGTTTGCGCCGTGAGCCGTTGTTGCGCCGCGGTTCCAGCACCCGGCGCCAGCGGCCGCAAGCGCTCGCCCGCCGAACTTTCCTCGATGAAAAGCCGCCAGCAGCGTTGCAAGAAGCGGTGACAACCGGGCATACCGTCGGTGGACCAGGGCGCGCCCTTGGTGAGCGGGCCCATGAAGAGTTCATACAGGCGCAGCGCGTCGGCGCCAAAGCGCTCGATCATCGCATCGGGTGAAACCACATTGCCCCGGCTCTTCGACATTTTTTCGATCACTTCTTCGAGCACGATGTCCGGGTGCTCCGGGTGCAGCGGCTGGCCCGTGGCGTCGCGCCGCACATCCTCGGCGCGCACCCAGCGCGCGCGCAGCGGGGCGCCGGTCTCCCGGTGCTGCACGCGCTCGCCCGCCACCTGCACCTCGCTGGCCGAGTACAACTGCGGAGTATGCGCGGGGTCTTCGTCCGGGTTGTCGTCGTAGTAGCGGTAGCTGTGGCCGAGGATCATCCCCGGGCTTCGCAGGCGGGTGAAGGGTTCGACGGTGTGCACCAGGCCCGCGTCGTAGAGCACCTTGTGCCAGAAGCGCGCGTAGAGCAGGTGCAGAACGGCGTGCTCGGCGCCGCCGACATAGAGATCCACCGGCATCCAGTAGCGCTCGGCTTCGAGGCTGAAGGGCGCCGCGTCGTTTTGCGGGTCGAGGAAGCGCAGGTAGTACCAGCAGCTTCCCGCCCACTGCGGCATCGTGTTCGGGTCGCGCTGCGCTGGCGCGCCGGTCTGCGGGTCGCGGGTCTTTATCCACTCCGGCGCGCGCGCGAGCGGCGTTTCGAATTCGCCACTCGGCTTCCAGTCGTCGAGTTCCGGCAGCAGCAGCGGCAGTTCGTCCTCCGACAACAGCCGCTGGCTCCCGTCTTCCAGGTGCAGCACGGGCAGCGGCTCACCCCAGTAGCGCTGGCGGCTGAACAACCAGTCGCGCAGTTTGTAGCTCGTAGCTCGCTTGCCGTGGCCCTCTGCTTCGAGCCAGTCGTTGATGCGCTGCCGCGCCGCCGCGCTCTCGAGCCCGTCGAGGAAACCCGAGTTGATGGCTCTGCCGTCCGCCGCGTGTGCGCCCTTTGCCGGGTCGCCGCCGCTCACCACCTGCAGGATGGGCAGTTGATGAATCGTTGCGAAGGCGAAGTCGCGCTCGTCGTGACCGGGCACCGCCATGATGGCGCCGCTGCCGTAACCCGCGAGCACGTAGCTTGCAATCCACACCGGCAGGCGCTCGCCGTTCACCGGGTTCAATGCGAAAGCGCCGGTGAAAACACCGGTCTTGTCGTCGCTCTCGACCATGCGTTGCCGCTCGCTGCGCTGCGTGGCCTTCGCAACATAGCGCTGCACTTCGCCCCGTTTATCGTCGCTGGCGATTTCACCCACCAGCGGATGCTCGGGCGCCAGCACCATGTAGGTTGCGCCGAATAATGTATCGGGGCGCGTGGTGAAAACCTCGATCGCCTTCTTCTCCGCGCCCTCGACCGGAAATTTAACGCGCGCGCCCTCGGAGCGGCCGATCCACTCCACCTGCATGCGCTTGATGTGCTCGGGCCAGTCGAGTTCCTCGAGGTCGCCCAGCAGGCGCTCCGCATACTCGGTGATGCGCAGCATCCACTGCTTCATCGGCATGCGCACGACGGGGTGCGCGCCGCGCTCGCTGCGCCCGTCCACCACTTCTTCGTTGGCGAGCACGGTGCCGAGCGCAGGGCACCAGTTGACCGCCACCTCCGCCTGATAGGCCAGCCCGCGCTCAAAGAGCTTGCAGAAAATCCACTGCGTCCACTTCACATAGCGCGGGTCGGTGGTGTCTATCTCGCGCGACCAGTCATAACTGAGCCCCAGTTGTTTCAGTTGCCGTCGGTAGGTTTCGATGTTGCGCCGCGTGGTGATGCCCGGATGCGTGCCGGTCTGCACCGCATACTGCTCCGCCGGCAACCCGAAGGCATCCCAGCCCATCGGGTGCAGCACATTGAAGCCGCGCATGCGCTTGTAGCGCGCAATGGCGTCGGTGCAGATGTACCCCTTCGGGTGCCCGACATGCAGCCCCTCCCCGGACGGGTAGGGAAACATGTCGAGCACATAGTATTTGGGCCGCGCCGGGTCCACCTC
>JAHRAN010000048.1 GCA_020027245.1 Myxococcota bacterium | reverse complement strand
GGTCCCGCAGGAGAGCCAGATGGCAAGCCCGACCATTGAAGAAATCAACGCAACCTTGAACCGAACCGCGCAGCGGTTAGACCGCGTCGCGCAGCAGCATGAAGAATTCAGGAGCGACATGAATGCGCTCGGCGACAAGATTGACCGGCTCGGCGGCCGCATGGGCGGCTTTATGAACAACTCCGGCGAGGTGTGCGAGGAGTACTTTTATCGTGGAATGTTGAAGGCGATGCAAGTCGGCGACATCGCGCTGGACAAACTGGTGAAAAATGTTCGCAGCGATGACCGCATGGCCGAGATTGATTTGATCGGCATCAACGGCGACAGCGTGGTATTCATCGAGGTCAAGCAGAAGGCGCACCCCGACGAAGTCGAGGCGCTGACCGACCGCAAAGTCGCCGCCGCCAGACGGATGTATCCCGACCACGAGATTTACTTCGGCATCGCATCCATGGTCAGCAGCGCGGCGCTGGAAGACAAGGCGCGCGAAACGGGCATCTTCCTGCTGACGCAGGGCGGCGATGACATGCAGGTTGTGAACGACAGAGTGCAGCCGTTTTGAACTGAGAATTGTGGCTGTGGCTGCACCGTCCTTTCTTCTGGCTCTTCTCGGAGCTCCGCGTATGCAGCGCCAGCATTGACTTCGACTTCTTCGAGGAAAACGAGTTGGGATAGCGCTCTACAACAGGAGCTTTTGCCAGCCGCTCTGGTGCGGCGCCAGAAACACGGTCGTGAGTTTCATCTGCTGGTGCAGCCAGACGCCATCCACGCGCCGGTAGTCGTCGTCTTCGAAGCCGACCAGCCAGTGCGGCGCGCCGTCCTTCGTGGTGCAGGGCGACAGCAAGTCCCAGCGCGCGTGCGCGCGCTCGCCCTCGACCTCGATGCGCGGCTTCAGAAAGAAGTGCCACGAGAAACGCAGCGTGGGCGCGCGCATGCGCGCTGCAATCTCGGCGCGGCCTCTTGCGACGCCGAGTGCGGGGCCGCCGTCCCAGACGCCGTCCTCGCAGAAGAGCGCCGCGATCTGCTCGGCGAGTGCGGCGAGTTTCGACTCGGGCGCAGGCGCGCCGCGTGTGTAGCGCGCATCCACCAGCTCGGCGTAACGCGCCTTCAGGTTCTGAATCGCCGGCACCGCTTCGAGCGCATCGAGCCGCGCGCCCATCTCCTCGAGCCGGGCTTCGAGTTCCCCGGTCTTTGTCATACCGCCTCCCGACAGCGAAGCGTAGCGCGCGCGGCGTTCCGCTAGGCTTGCCCTCGATGAGTTGGAAGGACGAGGTCGAGGAGATCGAGACGCGCCGCCGCCTTGCGCGCGAACTCGGCGGCGCCGAGGCCGTGGCCCGGCAGCACGAGCGAGGCCGGTTGACCGTGCGCGAGCGCCTCGAGCGGCTGCTCGACGCGCAGAGCTTCCGCGAAATCGGCGAACTGGCGGGCGAGCGCGACGACGCAGATGACGCGGCCGCCGCTTTAACAACGCCGACAAACCTGTTGATCGGCGCCGGGCGCGTGGACGGGCGCGCCGTTGTTGTGGGCGGCGACGACTTCACCCTGCGCGGCGGCGCCTACAGCGAGACGAGCCTGAAGAAGAGTCAATACGCCGAGCGGCTTGCGCTTCAGCGACGCGTGCCCTTGTTGCGGCTGCTCGAGGGCGGCGGCGCCAGCATCTCGGGGGGGTACCGGCGGCGCGGCCAGTCGGGTTACGATCTCACCGCGCCGCCGCCGATGAACTGGCTCGCGCTTCAGGCGCTTGCGCAGATTCCGGTCGCCTGCGCGGCACTCGGCCCCTGCGCCGGCTTCCCTGCCGCGCGCCTTGCGGCCTCCCACTTCTCGGTGATGACGGCCACCGGCGCCGTGGTGTTGACCGGCGGCCCGGCGCTGGTCGAGCGCGCGACCGGCGAGTTGAAAAGCAAAGAAGAACTCGGCGGCGCGGCGGTGCATCTCGCAAGCGGCGTGGTGAACAACCTCGCGAAAGACGAGGACGATGCGCTTTTGCTGTTGCGGCGCTTTCTCTCCTACCTGCCCCCGAACGCCTGGGAGATTCCGCCGCAGGTCAAAAGCGACGACCCGCCGGGGCGCTGTGACCCGGAACTTCTCGCCATCATCCCGCGCGCGCGGCGGCGCGCTTATGCGGTGCGCCGCATCATCGAGCGCGTGTTCGACCGTGGCTCGTTCTTCGAGCTCACGCCCGGTTACGGACGCACGCAGGTTACGGGCTTCGCGCGTCTTGCGGGTTTTCCGCTCGGCGTGCTCGCCAACGACTGCCGCATGTACGGCGGCGGAATGTGCGCCGAGGGCGCGCAGAAAGTTCGCCGCTTCGTGGAGTTGTGCGACACCTTCAACCTGCCGGTCGTGTCGCTGGTGGATGAGCCGGGCTTTCAGATCGGCGCGCGCGCCGAGGCGGCGGGCACCATCCGCTACGGCATGGAGGCGATCTTCGCCGTGCTGCAAAGCGGCGTGCCCTGGTTCTCTGTTGTGCTGCGCAGGAGTTTCGGCGTCGCGCAGGGCATCCACTTCGGGCCGAACGCCACGGTTGCAGCTTGGCCCTCGATGCAAAGCGGCGCGCTGCCGGTGGAGAGCGGCGTCGAACTCGCCTTCGGGCGCGAAATCGCCAAAAGCCCCGACCCCGAAGCGCGGCGGCGCGAGCTCGAGGAGGAAATGTTCGCCGCGCAGTCCGTCTTCCCCCGCGCCGAAACTTTCGGCCTGCATATGTTGATAGATCCCCGTCGCACCCGGCCGCTGCTCTGCGAGTGGATCGAGGAAGTACAAGACGAGTTGCGCCGCAACACCGGCCCCCGCCACTACACCCCGAGGCCGTGAAGCGCCGCCGGCGTGAGCGTGAGCTGCGGGTTGCCGACGACGGAAATGCTTCAGCGCCCGCGATACTGCGGCTTGCGTTTTTCGGCGCGCGCATGGCGGAGTTCGGCGTAATCCTCGGAGCCGAGCACCAGGGACTGGGCGAGCGCTTCCTCCTGAAGCGAAGTTTCGACCAGCGGGTTCGCCATGCGTCGAAGGGTGCGCAGGAAGAGCTTTACCGCCAGCGGCGGCGCCTCGGCGATGC
>JAHRAN010000046.1 GCA_020027245.1 Myxococcota bacterium | reverse complement strand
TGATCTCGGTGCTCTCCCCCTGCGTGATGCCGCTGATGCCCGCTTACCTGTCTCTTATCTCGGGGGTCTCGGTCGAGGCGTTGTACAGCGAGGAGGTCAGCCCCGGCGCGCTGCGACGCCGCGTGCTGCGCGGTTGCAGCGGCTTCGTCGCCGGCTTCTCTGCTGTCTTCGTATTGCTCGGCGCGAGCGCCAGCGCCATCGGCGGCTTCCTGCGCGGCTTCGAGTTCAACCTCTTCGGCTTCGGCGTGTCGCCGGTGCAAATCGCGGGGCTGGTGATCGTGCTGATGGGGCTGCACCTGCTCGGCTGGCTGCCGATTGCAGCCCTGTATCGCGACACCCGCTTCCGCGCCGCCACCCCGCGCACCTGGCTCGGTACCTTTCTGGTGGGTGGCGCCTTCGCCTTTGGCTGGTCGCCCTGCGTGGGGCCGGTGCTCGGCGGCATCCTGACCGTCGCCGGCTCGCGCGAGACGGTCGGGCAGGGCATGATGCTGCTCGCCATCTACTCCGCCGGACTCGGCCTGCCCTTCTTTCTGGCGGGCTGGAGCATCGAATGGTTCCTGCGCGCCACAGCCCGCGTGAAGCCGTACTTCCGCAGCATCGAGCGGCTCTCCGGCGCGCTGCTCGTCGCCCTCGGCCTGCTGGTGATGAGCAACCGGCTGTCGGACTTGAACAACAGCTTCGCATTTCTGAATACATGGACCCTCGCCCTCGAGGACTGGCTTTTAAGATGATGCGGCGTGAGCATTTCGCACGGGCCCCGGTTCTGGCGTTCATCCTGACGCTGACGTTGCTGCTCGGCTGTGGCGAAGTCGAGCTGCCGCCCCCGTTTCCCGCGCAACCGGCCTTCACGCTCGAACGCCTGCAGGGCGGCGCGGTTTCGCTCGCCGATTATCAGGGCCGCCCGGTGCTGGTGGATTTCTGGGCGACCTGGTGTCCTCCCTGCGTGAAGCAGATTCCACTGCTGAATGCGTTTCACGAAGCGCAGGGCGCGCGCTTTCCGGTACTCGGCGTCGCGACGGATGCCTCGGGCATAAAAGTCGTCGCGCCCTTCGCCACCGAGCATGGGATTGCCTACACGGTGCTGATCGGCGACCAGCGTCTGGCGCAGCAGTGGCGTGTCCCCGGTTATCCGACGCTGTATCTGCTGCGCCCGGACGGCACGATTGCGGACTGGCACGTGGGGCCGATCAGCGAAGCGGGGCTTCGCGAGTTGACGGCGGACTGGATTGACTAACGCGTCGCTGCATCGTCGGTTGCGTTGCCTTTTCGCCCTCGGCTTTGTCTGCGCCCTCGGCGGCGTCCCGGGTTTTTCGACGCTGGCGCGGGCGAACGGGCAGACGCTTCCACCGCAGCAGGCCTTCGATCTGCACGCGGACGAGATCGAATACGAGCGCGCGCGCAACCTTTATCTGGCGCGGGGGCGGGTGGTGCTGCGCGAGGCCACGCGCGTGCTGCGGGCGGATGCCCTCCGCTTCGACGCCCGCACGCAGCGGGGCGAGGCGCGCGGCAACGTGGTGCTCACGCAGGGCGAGAGCCGGCTCTTTGCCGACTCCCTGGAATTCGAACTCGGCGCAGCGACGGCCGACGCGCCCGCTTTGTTGACCGGGCGCGCGCGCGCGGGCCGCATCGAAACCGGCGCCAGCGGCCTGCGCATCTCTGGCGCCGAGTTGCAAAAACTCGACGCGCGCCGCTACTGGATCGAGGACGCGCGCATCACCACCTGCAACTGCACGCCGGCTGGAGGGGGAAAAGAAGTTAAATCAGACCCGCGGCTGCCCTGGCAGCTTCGGGCCGAGCGGGCCGAGCTCGAACTCGGCGGCTACGCGACGCTGTACAACACCCGCTTCGAACTCCTGGGCGTGCCGCTGCTGTGGCTTCCGGGAGGTGTCGTCAAATATCCGCTCAAAGAGACGCGCCAGACGGGGTTGCTTCAGCCGGGCTTCCGGCGCTCCTCGCGCACCGGCGTGGACATTGACCTGCCGTTTTTCTGGGCGGCGCACGAGCAGGTGAATGTGCTGTTCACGCCGCACTGGCTTCAGAAGAACGGCATCAAGCCCGAAGCGCAGGTCGAGTATGTCTTTGGCGCGTCTTCATGGGGCCAGCTTTTCGGGAGCTTCCTGGCAGACGACGACAGCGTAGAGCCGTCGCAACCGGCGACGCCGTTCGACGACGACCGCTTCGCCTTCGCCTGGCGGGCGGATCACGCGCTGGGCGCGGGCTTCCGCCACAAGGTGAATGCGCGCGTCGTCTCCGACAATATGTACGACTTCGACTTCCGCGAGTTCGATGGCGCCTGGCGCGACCGCTTTCTCGAAGCCAGCACTTTCATCGAGAAGCGCTTCGGCCCGCTGCAACGCGATGGCTTGTCCCTCGAAGTGCGCTATGCCGACGACCAGTCGAGCCCGGACAACCTGGACCGCGACGCCTTCCTGTTGCAGCGCGCGCCGGACTTGCGCATTCAGGCGGCGCCCCGCGCCATCGGCCCGTTGCCGGCGCATCTGGCGGGCGAATTGCGCTACACCCGGTTTCGACCCAACGGCCGTGACCCGGCGCTGCGCGCCTTCGGCAGCGGTGCGGAGGATCGCTACCTGAGCCGGCTCGACCCCCGCGGCCTGTTCTTCGACACCGGGCCGAGCGCCCGGCCGAGTGGTCAGGGCGATTGCGAAGGCGTGGGCGCGCCTGGCGATGGCGAGTGCGATGGCCGCTTTCAGGAGGGCGAGCCGCTGGCCGACCGGGGTCAGCGCCTGCTCGTCGCCCCCCGCCTGCTGCTTCCCTTCCAGCTCTTCGAGCGCTTCGAGTTGCTCGGTGAACTCGGTTATCAGGGCGCCTTTTACGATGTGCGCCGCGCGGCTTCCGAAAGTCGCGGGTTGTGGACGGGTTTGTTCGAAGTGCGCACGCGGCTGCACAAAAAACTGAAGCTGCCCTTCGGCGGCCCCGCCGTGCGACATCTGCTCGAGCCGGGGCTGCGCTACACGGGCGTGCTGAAGACCGGGCAGCGGAACAACCCGCTGTTTGCGCCGCGTGGCGCGGCGCCGCAATGGCGGCTGCGTCAACTCGAACCCGGCAGCGTGCTCCATGACCCGCGCGACCGCGTTTCACATGTCAGCGCGCTGACCGCAACGCTCGCGCAGCGCGTGTACCAGGAACGGTTGCTGGCCGATGTAACGCTTTCCGCGCACTTCGACTTCGGGGCCGAGAAGCTGCGCACGCTGGCCGCCGACGGCAGCTTGCACTTCAGCCCGCGCTGGCGTGGGCGTTTCAACGCGGGCTTCGATTTCGAAGCGAGCCAACTCGATGAGGCGCTGTTCGAAGTCGGCTATCACGACCCGCAGGGCAACGACTTCGCTTTCGCCTGGCGCCGGGTCGAGCGCCTGCCGGTCTTTTTCGAGGGCAGCGCGCAGCGGCCCTTCAGCGGCGAGCGCTTCCGGGATCACGCCCCGCAGTTCAACAAGATTCGACAACTGGAGCTCCTGACCCGCTGGGCGGTGGCGCCGCGCGTCACGCTCCGCTACCGGCTCGTCTGGTCGCTCGAAGGGTCGCTGACGCTGACGAATCACCTCGGTCTCGAATACCGCTCGAAGTGCGACTGCTTCAGCCTGCGCGCCGAGGCGCGAAACGACCGCGGCCGGGGCTTCGAGTTCTCGCTGCGCTACACGCTGCTCGGCCTCGGCGGCAGCGAGCAAAGCCGTCGTCCCCGGCGCGGGCTCGACGGCTTTCGAGAGTGACGCGGCGCGTGCTGCCCGACGCCGTGCTTGCCGAAGCGGCGCGGCTCTGGTAAGCAATTCGCCCACCGCGCTTTTAATCTCTCCGCAGCGTCGCGCGGCATTGGCGACGCGCGAGCGAGTATCCCGTGCTCCGCCCCCAGGCCGAAGAGTTCGAGGCCCTGACCCATCAGGGCAACCTGATCCCGGTGGTGCGGGAAATCCTCACCGACTTCGATACGCCGCTCTCGCTGTTCCGGCGGCTCGATGACGGGCGCACCGCCTTCCTCTTCGAGTCG
>JAHRAN010000143.1 GCA_020027245.1 Myxococcota bacterium | reverse complement strand
AGCGCCCCCGCCGCCTTGACGTTTTTGTTCGCGCGCCGGTACGCTGCGCGCATTGCCCGAACCGGGGGGTGGGGGCGTTTCAATGGCCAGGCAAAAGGCTCGCTTCCGCCTGCTCGGCGGGCGGCGCGCGTCGGGTGACCGCGCGCTTCCGGGGCCGTGGCACGCACTCGCGCGGGAGGCCCTGGGCCTCGGCCTGCTGGCTCTCGGCTTGCTCTCCGGGCTCGCGCTCGGGAGCTACGACGCGCGCGACCCGATCTTCGTCTGGGAGCCGGTCGCCAACGCCGCCGGTGTCGCCGGTGCGCTGATCGCCCACAGCCTGCTGACGACATTCGGGCCGCTCAGCGCCGGCGTGCCGGTTGCAGTCGCGCTGTTCTTCGGCGTCCAACTGCTGGCCCGTGGGCGCTTCCGCTTCACCCCGCGCTTCTGGGCGGGCGCGCTGCTCTTGTTCGTGGCGCTTGCGACCCTGCCCGCGCTGCTCGGCCTGCTGGCACCGGGGCGCTTTGTCTGGGGCGATGTGGGGCATCTGGGGCGCGCGCTGGCCCGCGTCGAGCGCGTGCTGCTGTCGGGCCCCGGCGCGCTGGGGTTGAATGCGCTGCTGCTGCTGGTCGGCGTGCTCGGCTTGTTCGGCGTGTCGCCGGGCGCGGCGCTGATGGTCTTTGCCCGCGCACTGAAAGCCACCGCCCGCGCGCTGCTGGCCGCTGTCATGCAGCTTTTCGCCACCGCGCAGCGCGGCTTTCGCGCGCTTCAAGCGGCGCCGGCGCGTCTGCACGGCGCGTTCGTAATCTGGCGCGAGCAGCGCGCGCGACGCGAGAGCCACGCCGCGGCGGCGACGCTGCACGAGCCCGTCCTGCCCGAAGGCGGGAGCGAGGGCGGGGACGCGCGCAGCGCCGGTGAGACAGCCGCGCCCACAGGCGACGCCGCGCCGCAGGCAATCGAAAAAACCGAAAAAGGCCTGCGGCCGCAGCGCAACCCGCCGCCCGCCATCGTCGAGCACCCCCGCGCCGCGCGCGAGGCGCCCGAGCAGGATCGCTTCACCTTCAGCGAGGAGACCTCCACGGGGCCCTACCTGCCGCCGGATGTCGCCACCATCTTTCAAGAGTCCGCGCAGGACAGCGCGCGCCGCTACGACCGCGACAGCCTGATCATGAACTCGCGCATCCTCGAGAAGAAGCTCGCGGATTTCGGCGTCAGCGGGCGGGTGGCGGCGGTGCACCCGGGGCCGGTCATCACCATGTACGAGTTCGAGCCGGCGCCCGGCGTCAAGGTCAACCGCATCACCAACCTGACCGACGATCTGGCGCTGGCGCTGCGCGCGCTTTCGATACGAATTATCGCGCCGATTCCAGGCAAGAGCGTGGTGGGCATCGAGGTGCCGAACCCGGACCGCGAGATGGTGTACATCCGCGACCTGCTCGAAGCGAAGGGCTACCGCTCGAACACATCGAAGCTGACGCTGGCGCTCGGCAAGGACATTTTTGGCAACCCGGTGGAGGCGGATCTCGCCAAGATGCCGCACCTGCTCGTCGCCGGCGCCACGGGCACCGGCAAGAGCGTGTTTCTGAACTCGCTGCTGTGTTCGATTTTGTGCCGCGCGACGCCGGACGAGGTGAAGCTGCTGCTGGTTGACCCGAAGCTGCTCGAACTTTCGATCTACGAGGGCATCCCGCACCTGATTGCCGATGTGGTGACCGACCCGAAGCACGCCGCCGCCGCGCTGCAGGGCGTCGCTTCGAAAATGGAGGAGCGCTACCAGCGCATGGCGGCGCTCGGCGTGCGCAACATCTCGCAGTACAACAGCCATGTTGACGAGGCGCTCGCCGAGGGCGAGAAGACCTTCTTCCTGCGTCCCAAGCCCGGAGAGACGCAGGGCGAGGAGGTCGAGTACGCGCGCCTTTCCTACGTGGTGGTGGTGATTGACGAGCTGGCCGACCTGATGCTGGTCAGCAAGCGCGCCGTCGAGGAGAGCCTGCAGCGTCTCGCGCAGATGGCGCGCGCGGCGGGCATCCACCTGGTGCTGGCGACGCAGCGCCCCTCGGTGGATGTGCTCACCGGCATCATCAAGGCGAACTTTCCCTCGCGCATTTCCTTTCAGGTTTCGTCGCGCGCCGACTCGCAGACCATCCTCGACCAGAGCGGCGCCGACGCGCTGCTCGGCATGGGCGACATGCTGTTCCTGCCGCCGGGCACATCGAAGCTTCAGCGCCTGCACGGCTCCTTCGTGACCGAGCGTGAGGTGGCGGAACTGGTGCGCTACCTGCGCACTCAGGGTCAGCCGAACTTCGACGAAACGCTCTCGCAGTTGCCCATGGAGGATGGCGATGCGCGGTCTGCCCCCGACGACGAGGAGGTTGACGAGCACTACGATCTGGCCGTGCAGATCGTGACCGAGACGCGCAACGCATCCATCTCCTACATTCAGCGGCGGCTCAAGGTGGGCTACAACCGCGCGGCGAGGATGATCGAGCGCATGGAGCACGAGGGCGTGGTGAGCCCGCAGATTGGCGCCAAGAGGCGCGAGGTGCTGGTGCGCGCGATTTCCGAGGACGGCGATGTGGAGTAGCCGCGCGCGCGCGAGAGAGGCGCTGGGCCTCGGCCTGCTGGGCCTCGGTCTGCTCAGCGCGCCCGCCGCCGTCGCCGCTTCCCCCGCCGCCGACTGCACCGCCCTGGCGCTGGCGCGCGTGCAGGCGCGCTACGCGGATGTCGCCGATCTCGCCGCGCGCTTCGAGCAGCAGAGTGTGAGCGCGGCTTTTCCCGACGCGCAGTTGTCATCGGGAACGGTCGAGTTTGCAAAACCCACGCGCATGCGCTGGCGCTACGAGAAGCCGGCGCCGTCGCTGATCGTGAGCGACGGGAGCGAGCTCTGGATCGTCGAACCCGCTGCGAAGCAGGTGCAGGTGCTGCCGGTCAACGAGGAATTTCTTTCGGGCACGGCGCTTCAGTTCCTGCTCGGCGCTGCGACGATCGAGGAAACCTTCGACGCCCGCGCGCTCTCCTGTGAGAAGGGCGAGGCCCTGCTGCGCCTGTTGCCTCGCAAAGCCGCGCACTACGAGTACCTGGAACTCGTCGTGGAGCTCGCAAGCGGCGTGCTGCGCGAGACCCGCGTTGCAGACCTCTTTGGCGGCCGCACCCGGGTGCGCTTCGAAGCGCTGCGCACGAATCTCGCGCCGCCTGCCGCGCGCTTCCGCTACACGCCCGCTGCGGACGAACGCGTGCTGCGCTTGTCGCCAGAGGACGCCGCCCGGTGAACGCCGGGATGGCCCGCGTTTGGTTGACACCCGGAGGCGCGCCCTCTACTTTGACGTCGTTCGCTACCTTTGACCCATGCCTTGGAGCCAAACCTCTGGATGCGATGAACCTTGCGGGGACTGCAATGGACAGGGTGAACCCGGATCGAATGGAGCTTCGAGTGGACTTCGGGGACACTTCGAGAAACGGGGGGCTTGGCGATGAGTGAGTTCGATCCGGATTACAAGCGCGCCCGCCCGCGCTCTGCCGAGGGGCCGCGCGCGATGACGGGCCCGGGCAACCCGAACCCCGATGCGCCGCTCCAGCGTCGCTTGCGCCACACCCTCGAGGATGAGATCGAGGATCTGCGGGAAGCGCGCCGCATCTTCGGCAGCGACTCCACGGAATTCATGAACCGCTTCGAGCGCGTGCTCGCCGAGTACGAGATCCTGCGTCGCAATTACCGTCGCACGCGCGATCAGATTGCGGATGCGGAGCAGCAGAACGAGCGCATGGCGACGATGCTGCGGGATGCGAAGCAGCAGATCGAAATGCTGAAGGAAGAGGTGGATAAACTCTGCGCGCCGCCGAACAATTATGGCGTGTTCCAGCGCACGAACAAGGATGGCAGCGCCGAGATCGTCCTCGATGGCCGGAACATGCGCGTGAGCGTCCACCCGAAGCTCGACACTTCGCACTTCGAGGAGGGGCAGTTGGTGGTGCTCAACGAGGCGCTCAACATCGTCGAGGGCGCGGGCTTCACGCGGCGGGGCGAGATCAGCAGCGTGGTGGACCTGCTCGACGACGGCCGCGCGGTGGTGCTCGGGCACACCGACGATGAGCGCGTCGTCACCCTCTCGGAGCCGCTGCGCCGCGAGCACATCCGCGTGGGCGACCACCTGCTGGTGGACACGCGCACGCAGTACGCCTTCGAGAAGCTGCCGAAATCCGCGGTCGAGGAGGTGGCGCTCGAAGAGGTGCCCGATGTTTCCTACGAGCAGATCGGCGGCTTGGGCGAGCAGGTCGAAATTCTGCGCGACGCCATCGAGTTGCCCTACCTGCACCCGGATCTGTTTCAGGAGCACCAGCTCGCGCCGCCCAAGGGCATCCTGCTCTACGGCCCGCCGGGTTGCGGCAAGACGCTGATCGCCAAGGCCGTGGCGAACAGTCTGGCCAGGCGCATCGAGGACCGAACGGGTTGCGAAACCCCGGCCTACTTTCTGAATGTCAAGGGGCCGGAGTTGTTGAACAAGTATGTGGGCGAGACCGAGCACAAGATTCGCGAGGTCTTCAAGCGCGCCCGCGAGAAGGCGAGCGAAAATGTCCCGGTGGTGATCTTCTTCGACGAGATGGACTCGCTGTTCCGCATGCGCGGCAGCGGTATCTCTTCGGACATCGAGGCCACCGTGGTGGCGCAGTTTCTCTCGGAGATAGACGGCGTCGAGTCGTTGAAGAACGTGATCGTGATCGGCGCCTCGAACCGTCAGGATCTGATTGATCCCGCGGTGCTGCGCCCCGGGCGTCTCGACCTGAAGGTCAAGGTGAACCGGCCCGACGCGAAAGCCGCTTTTGAAATCTTCACCAAGTACCTGCTGCCGGATCTGCCCTTCCATCGGGATGTGGAGCTGCGCTACGGCAGCGACCGGGAAAAGATCGTCGCCGGCATGCTGCACGACACGATCGAGACCATGTACTCGACCGACGACGAGAACAAGTTCCTCGAAGTGACCTACGCCAAGGGCGAGCGCGAGATTTTCTACTTCAAGGACTTCGCTTCCGGCGCGATGATCGAGAACATCGTGGCGCGCGCCAAGAAGATGGCGGTGAAGCGCTTCCTCGACAAGAACGAGCGCGGCATCCGGCTCGAGGATCTGAGTCAGGCGGTGCGCGACGAGTTCCGGGAGAACGAGGACCTGCCGAACACCACCAACCCGGACGACTGGGCGCGCATCTCGGGCCGCAAGGGCGAGCGCATCATCAACGTCCGGACGCTCATCACGGGAATCAGCCGCAAGGAGCGGAGCATCGAGAACGTTGACCTGGGCGGCGGCCAGTACGTTTAGGCCCTGACCCGGGTCGGGCGTTTGCGCCGGGCGCGAGCACGGGCGGAGCATCCATGGCGATTCCCAAAATGATGGGGACCGAAGTCGAGTTCGGCATCACGGTTCGCAATGACCGCGAGTTCGACCCCATCGCCATCTGCGTGATGCTGGTGAACGCGTACCGCGAAGAGCCCGGCGCGCGCATTCTGTGGGACTACGACCAGGAGAACCCGCTCGCCGACGCACGCGGCTTTCAGGCGGACGGCGAGAAGTACACGCCGAATCAGCAGGAGAACATCGCGCGCAACAAGACGCTGACGAACGGCGCGCGCTACTACGTTGACCACGCGCACCCCGAGTACTCCTGCCCCGAGGTGACCAACCCCCGCGATCTGGTCGTGCACGAGCGCGCCGGTGAGCGGATCGTCGAGTTGTCGCGTCGCGCGACGCGGGCGCTTTTGCCCGAGGGCATGGAGCTCTTGCTCCACAAGAACAACAGCGACCGCAAGGGCAACAGCTACGGCTGTCACGAAAACTACCTGATGGATCGGCGCACCTCCTTCAAGCAGATCGTCGAGCAACTGATGCCGTTCTTCGTCTCGCGGCAGATCTACAGCGGCGCGGGCAAGGTCGGCAGCGAGAACCGCGCCAACCCCTGCGACTACCAGCTCGCCCAGCGCTCCGACTTCTTCGAAACCGAGGTCGCGCTCGACACCATGGTGAAGCGCCCGATCATCAACACCCGCGACGAGCCGCACGCCGACCGCGAAAAGTATCGGCGGCTGCATGTGATCGTGGGCGACTCGAACATGAGCGAATACACGATCTGGCTCAGGCAGGGCGTGACCGCGCTGGTGCTGGCGATGATCGAGGACGGCGCCGCAAGCCGCGATCTCTCGCTGCGCGACCCGGTGCGCGCGATCCGCGAGGTCAGCCACGACACCGCGCTCGGCCTCGAGCTCGAACTCATCAGCGGGCGCAAGCTGAGTGCGCTTCAGGTGCAGCGCGAGTATCTGGAGATGGCGCTGCGCTACGCCGCCGATCGCCTGCTGCCCGACTGGACGCCCGCGATTCTGGAACACTGGGGGCAGGTGCTCGACGCGCTGGCGCGCGACCCCTATGAACTCGCCGACCGCCTCGACTGGGTGATCAAGAAGGTGATGATCGAACGCTTCATGGAGCGCAAGGGCCTCAACTGGCAGTCGCCGCAGGTTGCGATGCTCGACCTCCAGTACCACGATCTGCGCCCGGACAAGGGGCTGTACTTCCTGCTGGAGCAGCAGGGGCAGGTGCGCCGCGTCGTCCGCGATGAGGAGATCACCCGGGCGATCATGGAGCCGCCGACCGACACCCGGGCGTACTTTCGCGGCCAGTGCCTGCAGCGTTATGGTGACGAGGTGTTCGGCGTCAACTGGGACTCCATCTCGTTCGGCGCCGGGGGTGATGCGGTCAAGCGCATCCTGATGGCCGAGCCGCTGAAGGGATCGAAGGCGCATGTGCAGGAGCTGCTCGAACGCTCGAAGAACGCGAGCGAGCTGGTCCGCAACATGAGTTCCTGACCGAACCCTGGAGAGGGAGCGATGAAACAGACGAAGACGACGATCCAGAACGGCGCGGACCTCGAGAGCTTCGGCGTGCTGCGCGCTGCGGAGCAGGAGCGTGGGCAGAAGCGCAAATCGGGCGGCGGCGACGGCGACGCGGGGGGCAAGCCCGCGGGCGGCGCCAAACTCGCCAGCAAGGGCCAGAAGCTCAAAGAGGACATGGACTCGCTGCTCGACGAGATAGACGAGGTGTTGGAAGAGAACGCCGAGGAGTTCGTCAAGAACTACGTCCAGCGGGGCGGCGAGTAACCGGCGGCGGCGCTGCCGGCGCCCGCCGTGGGCCGGGCGGCTGGCGCCGGACGGCGGCGCCGGGCGGTGTGGAAAGCGGGGAACCCCTGTGCGGTACTGGGATGGATACCGGGGCGCGAGCTTCTCGGAGTTGCTCGAACTGGAGCACCCGCAGTTGCAACCGAAGCTGTGGCGCGGCGCCAGCGAGCCTGCGCTCGGCGACACCGGGCACGGCACCACCTGTCTGGCGCTGCACTTCGCCGACGGCGCGCTGGTGGCTGGCGACCGGCTTGCGACCATGGGCTATCAGGTGGCGTCGCGTGAAATCGAAAAGGTCTACGCCACCGACCGCTACTCGCTGCTGGCGATCGCCGGCGCCGCCGGCCCGGCCATCGAGATGGCGCGCCTGATCCGCATTCAGTTCGAGCACCGCGAGAAGATCGAGGGCGAGCCGCTCGAACTCGAAGGCAAGGCGAACACGCTCGCGGGGCTGGTGCGTCAGAACTTTCCCGCCGCCATGCAGGGTCTCGCGGTGGTGCCGCTGTTTGCGGGTTACGACCTGCGGCGTCGCTGCGGGCGCGTCTGGAAGTACGAGATTACCGGCGGGCGCTACGAGGAGCGCGAGTTCGAGAGCGTTGGCTCCGGCGCGGTGTTCGCGCGCGAGGGTTTGAAGAAAAGCTACCGCCCCGAGGCCGACCGCGGGCAGGCCATCCGCACCGCACTCGGCGCGCTCACCGACGCGGCGGACGAGGACCGCGCCACCGGCGGCGTGGATCTGCTGCGCGGCATCTACCCCCGCATCAAAACCTGCACGGCGCAGGGCATCGAGGAAATTCCCGACGAGGAAATCGCCGAGCACTATCAGCAGTTGCTCGAAGAGCGCCGCAGTTCCGGGGAGCTTCGATGACCTTCCCGTTCTATGTCAACCCGGAGCAGATGACGCAGGACAAGGCCGAGTTCGCGCGCAAGGGCATTGCGCGGGGCAAGTCCATCGTCACGCTGGAGTACGCGAGCGGCGTGCTGATGGTCGCCGAGAACCCGCTGCAGTTGCAGAAGCTCGGTGAAATTTACGACCGCATTTCCTTCGCGGGCGTCGGCAAGTTCAGCGAGTTCGACCGCCTGCGGAAGATGGGCGTGCAGTGGGCCGATGTCGAGGGCTACCGCTTCAGCCGCGAGGATGTGCGAGGGAAGGCGCTGGCGAACCTGTACTCGCAACTGCTGGGCGACGAGTTCACGCGCTCGCCGAAACCCTTCGAGGTCGAGATCGTGGTGGCCGAGGTCGGCGACGACGAACTTTCCGGCCACGAGCAGAACGCGATCTACCGGATTGGCTTCGATGGCACGATCTCGGATCAGAAGCACTTTTGCGCGATTGGCGGGAGCGTGGAGAACCTGACCAGCCATCTCGAAGCGAACTTTCAGGAGGGGCTCGACCTGCCGGGCGCCGTGCGGCTCGGGCGCGCCACCCTGCAGCGCGCCGAAAACGGCTCACCGGACCTGCCCGCCGAGAGCCTCGAAATCGTGCTGCTCGACCGCGACGGCACGGGCCGCCGCTTTCGCCGCCTGCCGGATGAGGAGGTCGCCAGCCACCTGGGCTAGCCCGGCGCCGCCCTCACCCCCCGCCCGCTGGCGCGCAAACCGCTAGACTCTGCGCAAGAAACAGGTTGGGAGCGTGCAGAAGCGCATCTACGGCGTCGAAACCGAGTACGGGATCATCTTCACGCCCGTTGGGCGCAAGACCCTTCCCGTCGAGAAGGCGATCCGCTTCCTGTTCGAGAAGCTGATCACCACGGAACACTTTTTGAATGTGTTCCTCGAAAACGGCGCGCGCCTGTACCAGGACACCGGCTGTCACCCGGAGTACGCGACGCCGGAGTGCGCTTCGCCCTTGCAGTTGCTGGTCTACGACAAGGCCGGCGAGCGCATTCTGGCGGACTTGCAGGAGTACGCGGAGCAGAAGATCAGAGAGGAGCGCATTTTCGGCAAGCTCTCCATCTTCAAGAACAACACCGACTTCGTCGGCAACAGCTACGGTTGCCACGAGAACTACCTCGTTGATCGCGATGTGGATTTCTACTATCTGGCCGAGCAGTTGATTCCCTTCCTGGTGACGCGGCAGATCTACGCGGGCGCGGGCAAGGTCTTTCAGACGCAGAGCGGCCCGCGCTACTGCATCAGCCAGCGGGCGCAGCACATCTATCAGAAAATCTCGGGCACCACGACGAACGACCGCTCGATCATCAACACCCGCGACGAACCCCACGCCGACCGCGAAAAGTACCGGCGGCTGCACGTTATCGTCGGTGATTCCAACATGAGCGAGTACACAAGTTTCCTGAAGGTGGGTGCCTGCGCGGTGGTTCTGCAGATGATCGAGGACAACTACATCAACAAGGACTTCACGCTGCGCAATCCGGTCAAGGCCATCAAGGACATTTCCTACGACACGACCTGCAAGCGCAAGCTGCGTCTCGACAGCGGGCGCGAGTATTCGCCGATCGAGGTGCAGCGCGAGTACTGCGAAATGGCGCAGCGCTATATGGAGCGGTATCCGGTTGACGATCAACTCAAAGAGAGCGTCCGCATGTGGCAGGAGGTGCTCGATGCACTCGATTCTGACCCGGACGAACTCGATACCCGCGTGGACTGGGTCATCAAACGCAAGATGATTCAGAACTGGATCGAGAGCCGGGAGTCGAGCTGGGCCGACCCGCGCGTGTTCATGCTCGATCTTCAGTATCACGACATCCGCCTGAAGACCGGTCTTTTTTACCTGCTGCAGCGCAAGGGGCAGGTGGAGAGCCTGATCGGCCACGACGAGGTGCAAAAGGCCCGCACCGAGCCGCCCTCGGACACGCGCGCGCGGATGCGGGGCGAGTTCATCAAGCTCGCACGGCAGAACGGCATTCAATACGACCTCGACTGGTCGAACATCCGCCTCGGCAACCTGCTGAACGTGCGCGTGATCTGCAACAACCCCTTCGAGACCAACATCGAGAAGGTCACTGACCTGGTGCACACGATTCAGAAAGCCACCCTGCGCAAGACGAACCTCTCGAAGCTGGTCATCCAGTCCTGAGCGGAACCCCGCCGACAGCCGCTCGGGGCGGTCAACGGGTGGGGCAGGGCGCGCCAGCGCACCGGTCAGCACCCGCTCGCCGATTTGACAGCGGGCCTTGCGGGCACACGCTTGGCGCAGTTGTCCGAGTTGCCCTGTTCGCGGCTCGGCGGAAAGGAGAAAGCGATGACCTTCAACACATCCGCGTTGCTTCACCCTGCGTGGCGCCGTGACGCCACAGCGCTGCGCGCGCCCGCGTTCATGGATCACTTCTTCGACGCGTTCTTCGACACCCCGGCGCTGCAGCGCGACACGCAGTTCGCGCCGCAGCTCGATCTGGTCGAAGACAAGAATCAGTACCGGCTGAGCGTGGAGTTGCCCGGCGTTCGCAAGGAGGACGTCACGCTCAATGTCTTTGACAAGGTGCTGACGCTGCGGGGCGAGAAGAACCGCGCGCGCGAGCGCTCGGATGACGCGCAGAGTCGCTGGCGCGAGCGCAGATTCGGCTCGTTCGAGCGCTCGCTGCGGCTGCCGGCGGACGCCGATCCGGAGCGCGTCGAGGCGAGCTTCAGCGATGGCGTGCTCGAGATCACAATCGAAAAGCGCGCCGAAGCGCAGCCGCGCGGCGTCGAGATCCGCTGAATCCATCGGCGCAAGACCCGGCGGCGAGCCCTCGCGCCCGCCGCCGGGTCGTCAATTCGTTGCGGCGGGCGCCGTCGATCAGCGAAGCGGTCGCGCGCGGTTTCGCCTTCGGGGTGGTTGCGTCTATACTCGGCGCCGGGTCTTTTGGGAGGTGTGGGATGACGGTGCGCGTGGGCTACACGACGGTTTATGTGACGGACTTCGAGGCCGCGCTCGCGTTTTATCGCGACACGCTCGGGCTGCCGCTGCGCTTCAGCGACGAGAAGTTCAGCTATGCCGCGTTTTCGACCGGCGGTGCGGACTTTTCCGTGGCGGGCCTGGCCGGCGATCACCCGGAGCGCGAGCAACTCGTCGCGCGCGACACCGGCATCGGCCTGGTGGTGGACGACCTCACTGCTACCTACGAAGCGTGGCAGCAGCGCGGCGTCCGCTTCAGCATGCCGCCGACGAAGCAGGCGTGGGGCGGCACCATCGCCGTGTTCGCTGACCCCGAGGGCAACCGCATCACCCTCGACGAGTATCTCCCCGAGGCGCACTGACGCTAACGGCTAACGGCGCCGCCGCTGAAAGCGATCCACCGCGCTGCGGTGCTCGGCATAGGTGCGGGAAAACTTGTGCGTGCCGTCGCCGCGCGCCACGAAAAACAGAAACGGCGCGTCGGCGGGCTCGATGGCCGCGCGCAGCGACGCCTCACCGGGGCTCGCAATCGGCCCCGGCGGCAGCGCCGGAATCTTGTAGGTGTTGTAGGGGTTGCTCGCATCTTCGAGGTGAATGCGCCGCAGGTTGCCGTCAAAACTTTTGATGCCATAAATCACCGTCGGGTCGGCTTCGAGGCGCATGCCCTGCGCCAGCCGGTTCTGAAACACGGCGGCGATCAGCGGCCGCTCGGCGGCGACCGCCGTTTCCTTTTCGATGATCGAAGCGAGGGTCACCACTTCGCGCATCGAGAGCCCGCGCGACGTCGCCGCCGGTTCGAGTTCCCGCCACACCGAGAGAAACTGCTCGACCAGCGTGGCCGCCACCTGCCCGGCTGCGAGCCCCCGCGCCAGTTGGTAGGTCTCGGGAAACAGGTAGCCCTCCAGCGTCTCGCCCTCGACGCCCAGTGCGCGCGCACGCTCGGGGTCGCGCGCCGCCGTGACAAAGGCGTCGCGCTCCACCAGGCCAACCTGCGCAAGCCGCCCGGCAATCTGCTCGAGCCGCAGACCCTCGGCGATCACCACGGTGTGCGTGCGCACCCGCCCGCTGGTGAGCTTATGAAGAATCGCGCGCGCACCCATCCGGGCCGAGAGCTCGTATTCGCCCGCCCGCACTTCATCCGCGCGTCCACTGAGCCGCGCGTGAAGTTGCAAGGCGGTGGCGTTGCGGATCAGCCCGCGCGCAGCGAGGGCATCGGCCACCTGCGCGAAGCCCGCGCCGGGGGCGACGGTGAAGTAAACCGGTTGCGCGTGCTCTGCCACCGGCGCGAGCGCGCGCTGATAGAGTGCTGCGCCGCCGCCCAAAGCGAGTAAGCTGCAGATGGCGAGCACAATGCGCAGCGGCCGCGCGCGTCGCGCCCCCGTTGTCGTCGGTGTGCGCGCGCCGGTCACGCGCGATCCTCGTTCGCCCGCGCTTCGGGCTTGCGCTGTTCGAGATACGCGCGCAGCAGAATCGTCGCGGCCATCGCGTCGAGTGACTGCTCGCGTCGGCGGCGCGCGCGCCGTCCACCCTCGGCGAGCGCACGCTCGGCCTCGACGCTGCTCAGCCGCTCGTCGAAGGTTGCGACCGGCAAACCGGTGGCGGCGCGCAACGCGTCGGCAAAACCCTGCGCCGCGCGCGCCGACTCGCCTTTGCCACCGTCGAGATGCAGCGGCAGCCCGACCACCACCTCGTCAATGCCGCGCTCGCGCACCAGCGCGCACAGCGTCGCAATGTCGCGCGCCTGCCCGCAGCTTTGCAACTGCCCGGCGGGCAGCGCGACGCGCCCGTCCGCATCCGAAACCGCAAGCCCGATGCGCCGCCCCCCCCAGTCAATCCCCAACACCGCCATCTGTGGAAGCTACCACGAATCGCTGTGCCCGTGTCCGCGCCACGGCGATGTCTGGGTGCCGGTATCGAATCCGGGTGCACGGAATGAACCTCTTCCGGTGCGTCAGAACCCGGCGGAGTTCCGTCTGCTTGTGAGAAACCCACTACCGCGTCTGGCTGCGGTGCTGGCGACCGCCGGTGCATGTTTGTGCTGAGCATCGAACCGGAAGGGCGACAGGTGCTCCTCGCTTCAAAGTCTGGCGCGCTGTCGCTCCCCTGCCGGCCCCCTCACCCCAACCCTCTCCCGGAGGGGATAAAGCCCGCCGCCGGGTAAGAGAAGCGCTCCCATTCGAGAGAAGGCGACCAACCTTCCGCTCTCCCCAATCTTGTTCCCTCTCCCGCCGGGAGAGGGTCAGGGTGAGGGCGCTTCCCCTGCGCCGTCGTTTCCCGCCCCCACGCGCCGGGGCGCTCGCTTGGCAGGCCAGCAGCCGGCCCTCTCGCGGGTCGCTGGATTTTGCCCTTGACGCGGCGCGCTCGGCGTCCGACTCTGACGGAGCCCGGCTCCCCTACCGAGGCGCAACCATCCTCCACGGTCCCGTGGAATCGCCGTGCTCCTCACGCAACCGCTTGCCGCGGCCCCGTCCCGTGTCGCTCTGGTGCTCGCGACCGGCGCAGGGGTGGGTCTTCTGCCCCGCGCGCCCGGCAGCTTCGGCGCGGCGCTTTCGATCCCCATCTTTCTGGCGGTGCTGCCGCTGCCCGGCTGGCTGCTGCTCGTCTCGCTGGCGGGGCTGTTCGGGCTCGGCGTCTGGGCGGCCGAGCAGGCCGGGCGCTTCTACGGCGCGCCGGACGACCCGCGCATTGTGATTGACGAGGTCTTCGGGCAACTGCTGGCGCTCGCGCCGCTCTGGTTCACCGCTGCCACGCCGCTCGCACTTGTGACCGGATTCGTCCTGTTCCGCTGCTTGGATATCGCCAAGCCCGGCCCGGTCGGCTGGGCGGAGCGAAACTTCGACGGAGGTATGGGCGTGATGCTGGACGACGCCGTAGCGGGCGCCATCGCCGCCGCTGTCCTTTTCGGGCTCGGCCTGACGGGCCTGTTCGACGCGCTCGGAGCCTGCGCATGATCGCCGAAGTGCTGACCATCGGCGACGAGTTGCTGCGCGGCGAGATCGTTGATTCGAACAAGGCGCACCTGTCGGAGCGGCTGCTCGAGGCCGATGTGCAAACGCACTTTCAGACCTCGGTGCTCGACGACCCCGATGACATCGCCGACGCCCTGCGCCGCGCCGTCGCCCGCGCGGAGGTGGTGCTGATCTCCGGCGGCCTGGGGCCGACGCGCGACGACATCACCATCGAAGTGCTGGCGCACACCTTCGAGCGCAAGCTCGTGCTGCACGAGCCCTCCCTCGAAGTCATGCGCGCCTTCTTCGCGCGCTTTGGCCGCCCGATGTCGCCCGCGAACGAAAAGCAGGCGTGGTTTCCGCAGGGCGCCACGGTGCTGCCGAACCCGGAGGGCACGGCGCCCGGCTGCCTGCTCGAACTCGA
>JAHRAN010000210.1 GCA_020027245.1 Myxococcota bacterium | reverse complement strand
CCCGTCAACAGCATCGCGGGGACAGATCCCGACCCCGCCAACCCGCCTGCCATTTCGCCGGTGGACATCGGCGTCGTGTCAACGCTGGAGACGGATTCCTACAGTTTGTACGGGCAGTACGAGTACGACCTCAGCGAAGCGCTGGTCGGCATCGTCGGCCTGCGCCTGATCCGGGAAGAGAAGGATTACCAGACGGCCATCGGTGTCTTCCCCTCGCTGGACAACTTTCGGGTGAACCTGCCCATGGGCGGCGGCCCGCAGGGTTTCATTCCCAACCTCTTTACCGACGGCGCGCCGTTTCTGGAGAACCTCACAACCGAGGACACCCTGTGGGCGGGCAAGCTGCAACTCGACTGGCACATGAATGACGACCTGTTGGTTTATCTGGGCATCAACCGGGGCGTCAAGGCGGGCAGCTTCAACGCGCCGCTGTTCGGCGCGTACCTCGGCGGGGGGGGGGCAGCGCCTCAGAATCCCGACGATCTGCCCAGCATGGCGGGTCCCGGCGGAACGCCGACCAACCCCTTCGTGGTCAGCGTGCCGAGCGTCCTGCCCTACGACGAGGAAATCCTGCACTCGGTCGAGGTGGGCTTCAAGGCCACGCTGCAAGGCGGGCGCACGCGGCTGAACGGCTCGGTCTTCTACTACGACTACACCGACTATCAGGCCTTCCTGTTCGTCGGTGTGGGCGGCTTGGTCATCAACGCCGACGCGGAAACCTTCGGCGTGGAAATGGACCTGCAAACCAGCCCGATCGAGGGGATGGACCTGCTGCTCGCCTTCAGTTGGTTCGATGCGACCGTGAAGGATGTGCCGCTGCGCAGCGGCTCGCCGCTGCCGTCCCGGGATGTGGATCCCACCTACGCGCCCGAGCTGCAAATCACCGCACTGGCGCGTTACGAGTGGCCGATGTGGGGCGGCGTGATGCACGTGCGCGGCGACGCCAGCTACTCCGACGAGTACTTCTACAACCTGCGCAACTTCGACGCCGACAAGTTCGACAGCTACGTGCTGCTGAACGCGGGCCTCGGTTGGCGCAGCGCGGATGAGCACTGGGAAGTGGATCTGAAGATCAACAACCTGAGCGACGAGCGCGTCGGCATTCAGGGCTTCGATCTGGCGACGCTTTGCGGCTGCAACGAGGTGTCCTATCAACCGCCTCGCTGGTTCGGCGTGAGCGCGCGCTACAGCTTCTGACCGGAGCGTAGCTGGAATGGGGCGCGGCCAGTCTCCCATCTTCAACGACAATAAACTGAAGCTGGGTTTCTTCTCGCCGAACTGCTCCGGCGGGATGGCGGTCACCAAAGCGCCCGGGCGCTGGGTCAACTCCTGGCCCAACAACATCGAGCTTGCGCAACTGGGCGACCGGGCCGGCATTGAGTTCGTGCTTCCCATCGCCCGCTGGATCGGATACGGCGGGGAAACCGACTTTCACGGCAGCGTGCTGGAGACCCTGACCTGGGCGACCGGTCTGCTCGCGCACACCGAAAAGATCAGCGTGTTCGCCACCGTGCACACGGCCTTGATCCACCCCGTGGTCGCCGCCAAACAACTGGCCACTGCAGATCAGTTGGGAGGTGGCCGCCTAGGGCTGAACATCGTCGCGGGTTGGAACAAACCCGAATACGACGCCTTCGGCATCGCGCTGCCCGAAAAACATTCCGAGCGCTACGCGCTGGCGCAGGAGTGGTTCGACATCGTGCAACGCATCTGGAAGCACGACGGCCCCTTCGACTGGCCGGGTCGCTTCTTCAACCTGAAGGGCGTGTATGGTTATCCCCGGCCCTTCGCTGGCGCGCCGCCGGTCATGAACGCCGCCGGCTCCGCCGAGGGCCGCATCTTCGCCACGCGCAACGCCGACTTCCTGTTTTGTATTTCGGTTGATCTGGAGCAGTCGCGGCAGGAAGTCATTGACATCAAGCAGGCCGCGGCCAAACAGGGACGCGATACCGGGGTGTTCACGCTGGCGCACGTGGTGTGCCGCCCGACGAAGCAGGAGGCCGAAGCGTACCTGCACTACTATGCGGAGGAGCAGGCGGACTGGGAGGCCGTGGACAACCTGATGCGCTTACAGGGTATGCACGCGCAGTCTTTTCCGGCGGAGGCGCTCGAGATGCTGCGCGGTCGCTTCGCGGCAGGTCATGGAACTTATCCGCTGATCGGCGACCCCGACGCGGTGGCCCGGGAGCTCGCGCGCATTTCCGAGACGGGGTTCACCGGCTGCACTCTGTCCTTTGTGGATTACGCACAGGAGTTCCCTTACTTCCGGGACGAAGTGCTGCCGCGACTCGAAAAAATGGGCCTGCGACAGCCGCTGGCTCGTTAGCGTCGCCGATGCCGCTGCTTTCCACCCGACGCGAGTTGCTGCTGGCTTCCGGTGTCGGCCTGTTGACCTTCACCCTCGAAGGTTGCGCGCGCCAGATGACGCCCCGCGAAGCGCAGCAGCGGGGCGCCGACCTCGCGGTGTTGACGTCGCAGGAAGCGGAGCTTGTGCGCGCGCTGGGCGAGGTGCTGGCGCCGGGCAGCGGCGAGGCCGGGCTGGCGCACTACCTCGACCACCAACTCGGCGCCGGCGCCGCCCGCAGCATGCTGATGATCAAGTATCTGGGCGTCGAGCCACCCTTTACATCTTTTTACCGCGACGGCCTGCGCGCGCTCGAAGACGCAACCCGCGCGCGCTTCGGCCAAACCTTTGTGACGCTCGACGCCGCGCGCGCCCGCGCCCTGGTGGAAGACATCGCGGCGGGTCGCAGCGAAAACTGGGCGGGCCCGCCGGCGGCGTTCTTCTACTTCGTGTTGCGCAACGACGCCTGCGATGTCCTCTATGGAACGCAGCAGGGTTTCAGCGAACTGGGCGTTCCGTATCTGGCCCACATCGAACCCCCGACCCCCTGGGGCGCGTGATGCTTCCCGACGGTTTAAAAGTGGACGCCATCATCGTCGGCTCCGGCGCCGCTGGCAGTCACTATGCAGCGAAACTTGCGGCGGGCGGCAAGCGGGTCGCCATCCTCGAAGCCGGTCCCGCGCGGAGCAACGCCGACCTGGTGAGTTCGACTCTCTGGGCGCGGCGGCTCAAGTGGCACGGCGCGCCGGTGCTGGAGACCGGGAAAAACCCGGTGGGCCATGTCTTCAACGCCGGCTACGGGGTCGGCGGCAGCGCCCTTCACCACTATGCCGTGTGGCCGCGCCTGCACGAGGGCGATTTCTCCCTGCGCTCGCGCCACGACCGGGGGCTCGACTGGCCCATCTCTTACGACGACTTGCGCCCCTTCTACGACGCCGTGCAGGAAGAAGCGGGCGTGAGCGGCGACGCCGAGCGGGAAATCTGGCGTCCACCCGGCGCGCCCTATCCGATGGTGCCGGTGCCGCTGATGCCGCAGGGCGCGCTCATCGCCGAGGGTTTCAAGCGCGTCGGCCTGCACACCGCGCCGCTGCCGCTGGCCGTCAACACGCAGGTGTATCGGGGGCGCGCGCCTTGCATCTGGGATGGCTGGTGCGATGCGGGTTGCCCCATCGGCGCGCTGGCCAACCCGCTGACGGTGCACCTGCCCGAAGCGCTGGCGGCCGGCGCCACCTTGCATCCCGACACCACCGTCACCCGCGTGCTGACCGACAGCCGGGGCGAGCGGGCCATCGGCGTGCAAACCGTTGACGCGCAGGGCGCGCGCGGCCAGGTGTTTGCAGATCTGGTCGTACTCGCGGCCTTCACCGTGCAGAACGCGCGCCTGCTGCTCGCTTCCGCGGGCGCGCGCCATCCCGACGGGCTTGCCAATTCCAGCGGCGCGTTGGGTCGCTACATCACCACGCATCTGGCGGCGCAAATTTTCGGGCTTCACGAGCAGCGCACCCAGCCCTGGCTGGGCGCTTTCGGCGGTCAGCTTCTCAATCAGGATCACTACGACGACAAAGCGACTCATGCTGCAAGCGGCGCACTCGGCAGTTACCAGTGGATGATCGCCCAGGCCGTGAAGCCGAACGATCTGCTGGGCATCGCACCCAGCCGCCCGGAGTTGTTCGGCGCGCCGCTTGCCGCGTTCATGGAGCGGGCGGCGCAGCACTTCATCACCATGACCGGCGTTATCGAGGACTTGCCGCTGGCGGAAAACCGCATCACGCTGAGCGAGCGGCGGGACGTCAACGGCGTGCCGCTGGCCGCGGTGGCTCGTACTTCTTCCAGTCAGAGCACGGCGTTGTGGGATGCCGCCGTTCTGGAGGGACGGCGCGTGCTCGAAGCGACGGGCGCCAGCGAGGTGTGGAGCGGGTCGCCCGCGCCTATGCACATCATGGGCGGCACCATCATGGGCGCTGACACCAGGCGCTCCGTCGCCAACAGTTTTGGCCAGACCCACGACATTGCCAACCTGGTGATTGGCGGGCCGGGCCTGTTCCCGACCACGGGCGGCGTCAACCCCACCTTCACCGTCCACGCCCTGACGGCGCGCTCGGCGGCATATCTGCTGCGCAACTGGCGCACCATTACCGGCTGAGCGCCGCCGCCGCGTCCTCAACCTGCTCGTTCGCGCCTGAGCCACGCGCCGCTTAGATCGAAAAAGTGAAGCGCCCGGCGAAATCCATTGTGAGCACACCTTTACAGATAATGTCCCGGCCAATCAGCATGGCGATCACCGATGTGTCCGGCACTTGGAACTCCGTCACGGTGTGGTTGGTAAACGGGATCGCGCTTTCGCCAAAACGCAAGAGCAGGTCAACGACGTACTGATTCATCGGGCGACTTCCGGTGACGCCAGACAGGGGAAGTTTGCCATCAGGACGCAGTCCCATGGACTGCGCGAGTTTCGAGGAGATGCAGGTTATGTCAGCGCCCGTGTCCAGCAATCCGTTGGCGAGGAAGCCCAGTTCCTCGAGCTGGGGTTTCTCGTGGCTGACCTCAACGATCTTATCGAAATTGCCGCCCGGAGAAACAAAAACCTGAAGCAGAATTCCGGTTTCCGGGTCGTATGTTCCGCTAAGGCAAGGCACGCGAGAACCAACCCAGGTCGGCGATGCGGGTCGTCACCTTCTGAATCGAGAAAAGCTCGTCTTCGTAGAGTTTCTCGCCGGCGACGACAGCATCTCTGGCGGTGTCGAACACGGCCACGAGTTCCCTGTTGCGCAACAACACCCACTTGCCAGCGCTTGTCCTGATGAGTTCCGGCAGCAGTGTGGTTGCGAAGAACTCATAATTCTGATCAACCTGCTCCTGGATCTTTTCAAGGTTCGCCATGGTAGAAACCTCTCTTGTTCTCTCTTCTTGAGGGGGAGAGAGTGGTTACGCTCCAAGTATACCCTACTCCGCGTCCCGTCCCACCTCTGAAGGCGCAGCAGACCCGCTTCCACTGGAGAGCGCCGCTGTCGCGTTCTCAACCCGTCGGCGCGCTTGTGCCGATTGCGATCGGTCGCACCGGCGAGCCCGCGCCGCCCTTCGTGCGCAGCGGCAGGATGACGGTGCAGGAGGTGAAGACCCGGTCGCGCGCAAGCTCGGCGAGCCGCGCGTTCTGGATCTGCAAAATCCCCGCCTGTGTCAGGTTGTGATGGTGGATGGCGAAGGGCAGTCCCTCGGGCGTGCCCCCGGCCGGCGGCGCCTCGCCGCGAATCATGCCCTCGGCCGCGGGATCGGTGAAGGGGTTGTCGAGCGCAACCAGCACGATGGCCTTCTGCTCCAGATACTTCACCGCGTCGTAGGCCAGGCCGGGGCCGCGCGTGTAATAGAGCCCCGCGCGGTCGGGGTCGGCCCAGTGCTGCTGCCAGCCCGTGTAGATGTAGAGCACATCGCCCGGCAGCAGGCCGCGCCACCCAAGCCCCTGCGCTTCCAGCATGGTCTCGATGTCGGCGCGGGTGATGGCCTGCCCGTCGCGCAGCGCATCGCCGCCGCCCAAGTGCGTGCGCGCGTCGAGCAGCACCGCGCTGCTCACGATGGGCGGAACCCGCTCCACGCCGAGCCGCAACAACGGCGACGCCGCTTGCGGTTTGACCTCGGCCTGCGTGTAGCCGCCGTAGTAGCGCACCTGCTCCGCCGGGAACGCACCCTCCCCCGACCAGGGCGCGTCGAGAAAACCGAAGTGGCCGATGGCGTCGAGCTGCGTGCCCTGCGCCGCCGGCTCGCCGGAAATCAACTCGCCGTTGAAAGCGTGGCGGGTGAAGGGCAGCCCCACAGTGGGTTTGAACGCGTAGGAGAGCGGCGCGCCGAAGGGAGAGACCGGCATCGTGGCGGAGCGCTCGTGTGAAATCTCATACACCTTCGCCCCCGGTTGCTTCAGGTGCCAGGCGCAGCGCATGAAGGTGCCGGCGCCCAGGGTGTTGGCCATGCCGCGCTCGTCGCCCGCGGGCCAAGGCGGCAGAGCAGTGAGCGCGCGCGAGGCCAGGGCGGTGTCGCGCTGCCCCGGCGCCGCTTCCCCGGACGCCCCGAAGAACCAGCCGCTCGCTGCGAACAGCGCCAGCCCCGCAGCCAGCAGTACAGATGAAAGGTTCATTCCCCTTCTCCTTCCGTGTTCCGTTTCCGCTCCGTCCCGGAGGCGGGTTTCGCTCCGGGCGCATCGTCTTTCGCCCGGGTGTAGTGGCGGCGCGCGGGACGCAGCGCGACGGCGATTTCATATGCCCGCTCGCGCGCGAGTTCCGCTTCGCGAAAGAGTTGTTGCTCGCTCGACGCGTACTGCGGGGGCCAGCCCTCGGGATGCACACCGTAGTGCGCGGCGGCTTGGCGCGCGAAAAAGGGGTTATTAAGATGGGGACGCGCCAGCGCGCACAAATCGGCGCGCCCGGCTGCGATCAGCGTGTTGACCTGCTCCGGCAGGGTGATGGCGCCAACGGCCATGGTGCGGACTCCTGCCTCGTTGCGCACGAACTCCGCGAAGGGCGCCTGCCACATGCGCCCGTAAACCGGCTGCTGAAAGGGCACGGTCTGCCCCGAGGAGACATCGAGCAAGTCCACGCCGGCGTCGCGGAAGGCGCGCGCGATGGCGCGCAGGTCGTGTTCATCGAGCCCGCCCTCGCTCCAGTCGTGCGCCGACAACCGCACCGACATCGGCCGCTCCGCCGGCCAGACTTCGCGCATCGCGTGATACACCTCGAGCGGGAACCGGAGCCGCTTCGCAACGCTGCCGCCGTAGCCGTCGCGCCGCCGGTTGGTCAACGGCGACAGGAAGCTGGCGAGCAGGTAGCCGTGCGCGCAGTGCAGTTCCAGCATGTCGAAACCCGCCGCCGCCGCGCGCCGGGTCGAGGCCACGAAGCTGTCCCGGATTCGCGCCATGCCCGCGTGGTCGAGTTCGGCTGGCGCAGCGGACAGGCCCTCGTGGTAGGGAATCGGCGAGGCCGAAACCAGCGGCCAGTTGTCCCGCAGCTTCGGTTGATCCTCGCCCTCCCAGGGCCGCCGCGTCGAGCCCTTGCGCCCGGCGTGTCCCAGTTGCATGCAGAGCCGGGTGCGCGAGTGCGCGTGCACGAAATCCACGATGCGCTTCCAGGCTTCGGCCTGCGCGTCGCTCCAGAGCCCGGTGCAGCCGTCGGTGATGCGCGCGTCGGGCGTGGGGCAGGTCATCTCGATGAAGAGCAACGCGGCGCCGCCGAGTGCATGGCTCGCGTAGTGCACGAAGTGCCAGTCGGTGGGCATGCCGTCCTCGGCGGAATACTGCGCCATCGGCGACACCACCACGCGGTTGTCGAGTTCCATACCGCGCAGCGCGAGCGGTGTGAACATGGGAGTGGGCCGCGTGGCGCGGCAGTCGTAACCGGTTTCGCGATGGTGTTGCTCGTAGAACTCGTCCTCCACGCGGGAGAGGAAGGCGGCGTCGCGCAGCGCGATGTTGTCCCAGGTGACGCTCTTCGAGCGCGACATCAGCGAGAAGCAGAACGCCGCCGGGGCCATTTCCCAGTGCCGGGGCATGGACTCGAACCACTGCAGCGACACATCGGCGTTGTGTTGAATGATCTCGACCGGCGTGCGCCGCGCGCTCTCGTACGCGGCGAAAATGGTCCTGGTGTCGCCCGCGTGCGCAACCGTCGCCTGCGAAAGCGCGATGGCGCACTCCATCGCGAGCTTGGTGCCGGAGCCGATGGACCAGTGCGCCGTCGCCTTGGCGTCGCCGAGCAGCGCGATTTTTCCCGTGCTCCAGTTCGCGCAGTGCACGCGCGGGAAACTGCGCCACAGCGAGCGGTTGCAGAGCAGCCGGTGTCCTTCGAGCTCCTCGGCAAAGATGTTTTCAAGACGGCGCGCGCTTTCCTCTTCCGACATCCCCTCGAAGCCGCAGGCCTGCCAGGTTTCCGGCGTGCACTCCATCACCCAGGTGCTGTGGCCAGCCTCGTATTGGTAACTATGCGCGCAGAAGTGCCCCTCTTCGGTGCGTCGGAAGAAGAAGGTGAAGGCGTCGAGTGGGCGTGTGGAGCCGAGCCAGGCGAACTTGTTGCGCTGCAGCGTCACGACCGCGCCGAAGGCCTCGGCGTGGTGGCTGCGGATGGCGCTGTTGATGCCGTCCGCGGCGACAATCAGGTCGGCGTCGGGGAAGGCGCGGTCGAGCGCATCGTGGGCGATGATGCTCTGGAAGTGGAGCTTCACGCCGACCTCGCGGCAGCGCCGTTGCAGCAGCGCGAGCAGTCGCGTGCGCGAGCAGCCGGCGAAGCCGTTGCCGCCGATCACCGTGCGCAGGCCCCCGTGCGAGACGACGATGTCACTCCACCAGGCGAAGTGGTCGCGGATCGCGTCGTAGGATTCGGGGTCGGCGGACAAGAACTCGTCGAGCGTGTCGTCGGAGAAGACCACGCCGAAGCCGAAGGTGTCGTCCGCCCGGTTCTGCTCGTGAACCTCGATTTCGAAGTCGGGCCGCGCTTTCTTGGTCAGCAGGGCGAAGTACAAGCCGCCCGGCCCGCCTCCCACCACGGCAATTTTCATGCGCCCCTCGTTTCAGGCCCGGCTGTTCCGGGGCCGATATCTTATGTGTCATAATCTTACACGCGGAGCACTTCAGGGGCGAGACGGGGCTTTGGGAGATTTGGATGAAGCGGACGGTGACGCAGAAAGCGGGCTCGCGCCCGGTTCACAGCCCGATGACCCTGCGGCTCTGGCTCCAGATGATCCGCTGCGCCAAGGTCATCGAGCGCGGGCTGAACGCCCGGCTGCGCCGCCACCACGCGCAGAGCCTGTCGCGCTTCGATGTGCTCTCGCAGTTGCGGCGCGCGCCCGGCAACTGTCTGGCCGTCGGTCGCCTGTCCTCCCAACTGATTTTGTCCAACGCCAACATCACGCGCCTGCTCGACCGCATGGAGCAGGATGGCCTGATCAAGCGGAGCTTCCTGCGCAGCGACCGGCGTGGTGTGGAAGTGGCGTTGACGCCTGCGGGCGCCACCCTGTTCGACGCCATGGCCGCCGACCACGCCCGCTGGCTCGAGGAAATCTTCGCCGATCTGCCAGTGACCAAGCAGCAGAAACTCCACACGCTGCTGGTCGGCCTCCACGATCTGCTGGTAAAACGCTGACCACTCAGCCCTCGGGCAGTACGGCGGTGAGTTCGATTTCGAGCAGCGCGCGGGGCTCGACCAGAGCGCTCACTTCCAGGAAGGCCATCGCGGGGTAATTTTTGCCCATCAACTCGCGGTAGGCCTGGCCGATTTCCCGCCGCCGTCGCCGGTATGCGTCGAGCGAGCAGGCATACAGGTTCAGACGCACGACGTGTTCCGGCCCCGCGCCGCCCTCGGCCAGCACTGCGAGCGCATTCGACAGCGCCTGACGGAACTGCTCGACGAAGTCGTCGCTCTGAAATTTCTCGTCGGCGTCCCAGCCCACCATGCCCGCGACAAAAATCAGGCGGCCGGCCTCGACCGAGACGCCATTGGCGTAGCCCTTCGGCTCGGGCCAGCCCGGCGGCAGCAGCGTGCGCTTCACGGTGTTCTCCTCAGTCGCCCTCGAAGACGGGTTTGCGCTTCTCGACGAAGGCCTCATAGGCGCGCCGGAAGTCTCGAGTCTGCATGCAGATGGCCTGCGCCTGCGCTTCCGCTTCGATGGCGGCGTCGAGGCTCATGTCCCATTCCACATTGAGTTGGTTCTTGGTGAAGCCGTTGGCAAAGCGCGGGCCCTGCGCGAGTTCGCCCGCCAGCTTCCACGCCTCCGACAGCAGTTGCTCCGCTTCGCAAAGCCGGTTGAAAAAGCCCCAGCGTTCGCCCTCCTCGGCGCTCATCGCGCGACCGGTGAAGAGCAACTCCGAGGCGCGACCCTGACCGATGATTCGCGGCAGCATCGCACACGCGCCCATGTCACAGCCCGCCAGGCCGACGCGGTTGAACAGGAAGGCGGTGCGGCAGCCGGGTGCGCCGAGCCGGAAGTCGGAAGCCATGGCGAGGATGGCGCCCGCGCCCGCGCAGACGCCTTCCACCGCGGCCACAATCGGCTGCGGGCAGCCGCGCATGGCTTTCACCACATCGCCCGTCATGCGCGTGAATTCCACGAGCCCCTTCATGTCGCGTTCGAGCAGCGGGCCGATGATTTCGTGCACATCTCCGCCGGAGCAGAAGTTCCCGCCCCGGCCCGTGAGCACGACCGCGCCACACTCATCGCTGCTCGCGAGCGCGCGGAAGCAGTCGCGCAACTCGGCATAAGCCTCGAAGGTCAGCGGGTTCTTGCGCTCGGGGCGATTGAGCGCGATCTCGACCACGCCGTCCCGATAGCTCCAGTCGAAGTGCGTGGCCCGGTAGTCGGCGGCCTTCCAACTCATGTTCATCCCTTTAATCTGTTCAGGCCCACTCGCCGCCCGCGAGCGCGATGGCCTGTCCGTTGACCGAGCGCGCCGCAGCAGAGCACAGCCAGAGTACGGTCTGCGCGATTTCTTCCGGCTCGACGAGTCGCCCCTGTGGGTTGTGGCGCAGCAACTCGGCCAGCGCCTGCTCCTCGCTGCGCCCGGTTTTGGCGACGATGCGCTCGACCGCCTCGCGCAGCAGCGGCGTGTTGCTGAAGCCGGGGCAGATCGCGTTCACCGTCACCTCGCTGCGCGCCGCTTCCAGCGCGAGCGAGCGCGTGAGCCCGATCACACCGTGCTTGGCCGCGCTGTAGGCGCTGCTGTAGGCATAACCCTTGAGCCCCGAAGTGCTCGCGATGTTGATGATGCGCCCGCGCCCGCGCTCGAGCATCCCGGCATAAACGGCGCGCGTGCACAGGAACACTCCCGTCAGGTTGACATCGAGCATACGCCGCCAGTGTGCGCTGTCGAGCTTCGCAAAGGGCGCACTCTCGGCGGCGCCGGCGTTGTTGACCAGCACATCAATCGGGCCCGCGGCCGCCGCGGCTTCGTCGAAGACGCGCGCCACGGCGGGCTCGTCGCTCACATCGAGGGCCAGCGCTTGCGCGTCTTTGCGCTCCGCTGCGACCTGCTGCGCGCGCTCGTGATCGCGCGCCAGAATCGTGGTGCGCGCGCCGGCGTCGGCCAGCGCGTGAAAGATCGCGCGCCCGATGCCCGACGAGCCGCCGGTGATGACGGCGTGTCGCCCTTCGAGCATCAGCACCGACGGAAACTCCCGCCGCGCTCCCCAACTCCGAGCGAAGTCTGCGCGCGCGCCTTCATGCGGCAAACCGGATGACGAGATAGCCGACGGCGCCGAGCGCCATCAGCAGTGTGCCGAGCGCGCTCCAGCGAATTACCACGCGCGAGGGGCGTTTTGCATCCGGCACATCCGCGCTGCAGATGGCGCGATGGTTCAGGAAGGCGAACACCGGCGCGGCCAGAAAGGAGATCGTGGTGGCCATGTCAATCAGCACCCGGAAGCGGTGGCCGAGGGTGACGAGCACCACGCAACTGCCGAGCGCCAGCAGCAGCAGCCCGAGATTTTGCAGGCGCGGGTCCGCCTCCCGCTCGCTGCGCATGTCGGCTGGCGGCAGCGGCGTCGTGCTGGCGCGGAACGCGGGGTTGCGCAGCACGCCCACCAGCGCAGCGAGCGTGCGCGGGTAGGCGTCGAACGCGGTCAGCGTGGTCGAGAAGACCACGGCGAAGGCGCCGAGACCGACCAGCGCGCCGATGCCACGGCCGAGGGTCTGCTCGTAGAGCCCCACGAGTTGACGCGAGAAGGCCGGCGCGCCCTCGGCGAAGGTCATGCCCGAATCGTACATCAACCCGGCGCCCATGATCAGGAAACAGAGCGCGAAAAAGATCGTCGCCAGATAACCGATATGAAAATCCAACAGCGACTGACGCAAGGTCGGCGTGTGGCCGGTGGCGCGCGCCTTGGCGCGGGTCCAGAGCGACTGCCAGACTGCAGTGTCGAGCGGCGCGGGCATCCAGCCCATCAGCGCCACGAGAAAAGCGACGATGGGCAGCGAGAAGTGCGCGGGCCAGAGGTCGCCCGGCCCCGAGAGCGTGAGCCGCGGCAGCACCAGCGCGCTCGCCACCAGCGTCGAAATGGCGAGGCCGAGCACCAGCACTTTGATGCTCCAGTCGAGCAGGCGGAAGCGTCCCAGCAGCAGCAGCACACTGCATGCGAGGATCAGCAGCAGCGCGATGGTCGTGGTTTCGAGCGACAGGCCGAGCGCTCGCTGCAGCATCGCCGCGGAAACCAGGGTCAGTGTGGCCCCGGCGACGAACATCGTCGCCAGCGTCACGGCCAGAAACAACGCGACGCCCAGCCCGCCCTGTCGGCGGTAGCCGACCAGAATCGAGTGTCCGGTCGCCACCGCGTACTCCGGCCCGAAGCGAAAGGCCGGGTACTTGATGGCGTTGGCGATCAGGATGAAGACCACGCAGGCCAGCCCATAAAGCGCGCCGGCGCGCGTGGACTGCACCAGATGGGAGACCCCGATCGCCGCGCCAGCGAAGAGCAGGCCGGGCCCGAAGGCCCGCCAGAACCCGTTGCCCCGGGTCGAGCCCGGGGGCGAAGCGGCTGGCTCTGTCGTCGTCATCTCATCTCCGTGCTTGTGTTTCGGGCGTCCGCGCGCGCGGGCGGCGTCCATGCGGGCGCGACGAGTCGCCGGCGCCCATCCTTCGAGCGCTTGACGCCGCTCTCGTCCATCGCCACGCGATCCCAGAGCTGGCAGGTCACCTGCTTGTGTCGCTGGTCGAGGCCCTCACAGTAGTTGCTGTAGCTGCAGGTGCGAATCGCGTCTCCGTGTCCCAGGCGGATTTTCAGAAACCAGTCCGGGTCGGCGAGCGCCTGCCGGGCCACGCCGACCAGGTCGGCCTGACCACGGGCGAGGATGCGCTCGGCTTGTTCGAAACCGTGAATGCCGCCGGCGACCACGACAGGAGTCTGCTCGCCCGCCGCGCGCAGCGCAGCGCGGATTGCGGCGGCCGCTTCGAGATTGCGGCCGAAGGGGCCGCGCCGGTCGGAGATCACATGCGGAATGCACTCGTAGCCGCTGGCGCCCGTGTAGGGATAGGCCGCCTCGCCGATCTTCGGTTGCCGCGCATCCTCGAACTTCCCGCCGCGCGACAGCGACAGGAAGTCCATACCCGCGCGCGCGAGGGCGACCGCGAAGTAACAGGCGTCTTCGAGCGACGAGCCGCCCGCGATGCAGTCCTCGCTGAGGAAGCGGCAGCCGACGACGTATTTGTCGCCGACCGCGCGCCGCACCGCATGGTACACCTCGAGCGGCAACCGCACGCGCTGCTCACGCGCGCCGCCGTAGCCGTCGCCCCGCGTGTTCCGCGCCGAGAGCAACGAGGCCAGCGTGTAGGCGTGGGCGTAGTGCAGTTCGACGCCGTCGAAGCCGGCGTCGCGCGCGCGCAGGGCGGCGCGTGCAAAGCAACCGGGCAGCACGCGGGGCAGCGCGCGGATGTGGGGATGTTGCGTGTCGGTGACGCGCTCGCGCAGGCCCATCTGAAGCGCCTCGAGTTCGCGCGCGTCGAGCACGCGCTCGAGCGTCGTCTCGTCGAGTTCCGCAAGCGCCTTGCGAACGCGCGCCTCGCTCCAATTTTCCGCGCCGAGTGCGCGCCGATGCCGGCCGGTGATCTTCAGATAGCGGGCGAAGTAGGTCGCCGGCGCCGGTCGCCGGCGGATCGGCAGAAAATCAATGAGCTGGATGAACAGCCGCGTCTCGCCGTCGCTGGCTTCGCGCACGGCCTCGACCAGTTTTTCGAGTCCCGGTTGATAACGGTCGTGACCGATGCGCAGCAGCGGCCCGCTCGAAATGTCGCGCACGCCGGTCGCCTCGACGACCAGTGCGCCGGGCCGCCCGCGCGCGAAACGCCGATACCAGTCCATCACATCATCGTTGACATAGCCATCCTCGCTCGCGCGCCAGGGCACCATGGCGGGAACCCAACTGCGCTGCGCGAGGCGCAGGTTGCGGTGTGCGAGCGGCGAGAACAAGCGCGCGCGTGCTGCCTGCGCGACGTCGGGCCAGCGTCCCGGCGCGGGCCGATGGCGGATGTGCTCGACGGGTTTCAGCATCGAAACTTCAGGCGCGGCGCGCGAGCGCGGCCTCGAATGCCGCTCCTTCCTCGTCGGCGAGCGCCGCCTCGCGCAGCGTGCGCAGTTCATCGGCGCCACGCGCAGCGTGCGCGGCCACGGCATCCGCCCGCTCCATGATCGCGTGAAAGCGCGCGAGCCCGCGCGCGCGCGTATCGCCATAACCCTTGATCAGCGCCGGGCAGCGTGCGACCTCGAGCGCGAGTTCGGCGTTCACGCGCAGCGCGTCCTGCAGCCGGGCGAGCCAGCTTTCGATCAACGCGTTTTCGCTGCGGTAGCGGAGCGTGCCGCGCCGAAAGCGGCGCAGCCGCGCGAGCAGATAGAAGAGCAGGAAGCCGCCGAGTTTGCCGGTCTCGAGCACGCGGCCCTTCGAGAAGAGCGGCGCGAGCAGCGCACTGCAGACTTTTGAATGCAGCAGCGCGGCGCCGAGGCGTGCCGGCAGCGTTCCGCAGAATTCCTCGTAGCGCGGATGCGTGTAATCCGCCGCATACCAGAACTGCCCCGGCGCGGCGCGCACTTCGCGGCGGATTTCCTCGAAGCGCTCGGAGCGCGTCTTCAAGTCGGCGACCCGAATCACATCCTCGAAACTCATCCACAGGGCGAGACGCCGCGCCGCTTCCCGCAGCACCGCTTTGTCGGCGCCGGCTTCGAGCAGTTGACGAAGCCGTTGCAGATAGAGTTCGACATACGCCTGGTCCTGATAGTCGCGCAGGCGCAGGGCGCCCTGAGCGATGATGTCGCGGGCCGCCGGAAACTCCGCCGTCCAGTCCGGTGCGGCGCCGCCGGTACTCCGGGTCGCCTCCGTCGCTGGCGTCGCGCCGGGCGGTGCAGACGCCATGTCGTAGCCCTGTCTCAGACTGCGCAGGTTGATCTCGACGGCGCGGCCCGAGGCGCGCACCGCGTCCTCATAAGCGTCGAGCGCAAAGGGCAGAGCGCGGGAGCCGGCCAGCGCGCCGAACAGCACGGCGCTGATCACGCCGCCGTTTTGATCCGCCACCTGCTGCATGTCGAACATCACCAGGTGCTTCGAGTGGCGGCGCGCGGCGGAGCGAATGTGCTCCGCATCGGCGCGCCCGTCCCCGAGCGCCTGCTTTTCGGCGATGGCGTAGATGCGACTGTCCGACACGATCAGCGTCGTCGTGTCCGGGGTGACGAAGCCGCGCTCGATGGCGCGCCCGCCCTCGATGAGTTCGGAGGCGATGCAGATGTCCACATCGCCCTGCGCCGGCATCAGCGCCAGCACGGGCTCGCGCCCGGCGCCCGGTTGCTCCGCCGGGGGGAACATCTCCACGTAGTAGATGGTGGCGCCGGTGCGCTGCGCGACGCCGGGCACCGAAGTGTACTGCGCCTGATAGCCCTTCGCCTCGGCGAGCGCGACGATCCACTGCGCGAGCACGCCCCCGCCCTGCCCCCCGAGCGCGGCGATGGCGATGGACACGGGCTGCAAGGCGTTGTCGCTCATTCCGCCGCGAGCCGCCGCGCCCGACGCCGATCCGCCTGCCGCTGCAGAACGCCGATGATCGCGCGCCGCAGCCACCCGAGCATCCGGTCTCCGAGGTGGGGATTTTCGATGAGCTTCACCTCCGAGAAGGAGGGGCACAGCACGGCGGCGTGCGCGACCTCGCCGCAGTGGCCGCAGCCCACGCAGGTGTTGTCCACATAAGCGACCGGGTCCTCGCGCAGCGGGTCGGGGTTCTGGCGGATGGTCAGCGAGGGGCAACCCGACAGGCGGATGCAAGCGTGATCGCCGGTACAAGTCTCGGCGTCAACGAAGAAGCGCTGCCGCACCACGCGCGCACCGCTTCGCGCGCGCTTCGCAAGCTGCGGTCGCACGCGGCGTTGGCGGTTCAGTTGGCACTCGCCGCGCGCGACGATCACCTTGGGGCCCTTTTCGCGCGTCGTCAACGCGCTTCGCAGCGCGCGGGTCACGCGCCCGAGATCAAAGATGTCAACGCTTCTAAGCCAGCGCACACCGACGCCACGCACCGCGGCTTCGATGGCGTGCGCGGTGCTGCGCGAACGCTTCGCCGTGCGCGAGGAGAGCAGCGCCTGTCCGCCGGTTGCGGCCGAGTAGCCATTGTCAACGACGACCAGCACGTTGTCGTTCTGGTTGAAGACCGCGCCGCCGACGCCGCTCGTGAGCCCGTTGTGCCAGAACCCGCCGTCGCCCATGATCGAAACCGTGCGCCGGCTGGACTCGGTGTTGAAGGCGGCTGCGCCGGACCAGCCGAGCCCGTAGCCCATGGTGGTGTTGCCGATGTTGAACGGCGGCAGGATCGAGAACAGGTGGCAGCCGATGTCGCAACTGACATGGAAGGCGCCGAGTTCGCGCTCGAGCAGACGCAGTGCGGTGAAGAGCGGTCGCTCGGGGCAACCCGTACAGAAACCGGGTGGCCGCGCCGGCAGTTCGAGCGCGTTCGCCGCCGTCTCGTTTTCGTCGCCCGCCGCAACGCCGTGCGGACGCCTGGCCTGCAACTGCGGCGCGTGCTTTTCAATAAACTTGCGCAGTCCCTGCTGAAGTACTTCGTGGGTGTATTCCCCGGCGACGGGCAGCAGGTCTTTGCCCGCCACCTCGGTTTCAATTCCATTGCGACGCAAAAGCGCTGCGAGCGCGTCCTCGATAAAAGCGGGCTGCCCTTCCTCGATCATCAGCACCGCCTTCCGCTCCCGGCAGAAGCGCTCGATCTCGCTCGGGATCAGCGGGTAGGTGACATTCAGCACGTAGATCGGCAGCGGCGTTGCGCCGAAGCGGTCGGCGAGGCCGATTCGTTCGAGCGCGCGGATCAGCGTGTTGTAGAGGCCGCCCTGCACGATCAGCCCGAGCTCGCTCTCTTCGCCGCCGAGAAACTCGTTCAGTTGATGGGTCTCGATGAAGCGAACGGCGGCGGGCCAGCGCGTGTTCACCTTTTCGCGCTCGTGCATGAAACTCGCGGGCGGCAGCACGATGCGCTCGGTGTCGCGCCGCGGGTTTTCCATCGCCTCGCGCAGGGTGAAAGCGGGCTTGCGGTTGTCCTTGGCGCGGAAGCGCCCGTAGAGATGGCAGGCGCGGATGCGCAGCTCGAGCATCACAGGCGTGTTCGAAGCCTCGGAGAGTTCGAAGCCCTGCTCGACCGCGCGGGTGATGGACGGAAGGTTCGGGCGCGGGTCGAGCAACCAGATCTGCGACTTCATCGCAAAAGCGTGGCTGCGCTCCTGCATGATGGAGGAGCCCTCGCCGTAGTCCTCACCGATGATGATCAGCGCGCCGCCGGTGACGCCGCCGGAGGCGACGTTGGCCAGCGCATCGGACGCGACGTTGGTGCCGACGATGGATTTCCAGGTCACCGCACCCCGCAGCGGGTAGTTGACCGAGGCCGCCAGCATCGCCGCCGCCGCCGCTTCGGAGGCGCAGGTCTCGAAGTGCACGCCGAGTTCGCGCAACAACTCGTCGGCGTCGCCGAACACATCCATCAGGTGCGAGATCGGCGCGCCCTGGTAGCCGCCCACATAGGCGACCCCGGACTGAAGCAGGGCCTTGGTGACGGCGAGAATGCCCTCGCCGCGAAACTCGGCGCCCGCGGGCAGGCGCAACTTCGATACTTCTGCGGCGAAAGATCGCTCAGCCATGAATCGTTCCAGACAGGGTGGGAAACGCCAGCGGGTGGCGGATGGCGGTGACGGATTGACGGACGCGCCGGTGGCGCGCAGAACGGCGTCAAGCGTACCAGCTTGTGCGAACTGCCGCGCACAGGCGCAGAGCAGCGAAGGCGAACGCCACGGAGAAGGCCACCCGTCGCTCCCGGCGTCGAGTGCCGGGGCCGGAACGCATTGGCGTCACGAGTCCCGCGCGCCGGGCCGGGCGAGATGCCGCCTCCGCCGCTTCGGGGTTACACTGCGCGCGGGTCGTTTAACCCGGCGCTGGCGCGCACCGGGGTGCTGGTGGGCGGGCAGGAGCGGCGATGATCGTCGGGGTGCCGAGCGAGACCAAGAGCGACGAGCGGCGCGTGGGGCTTTTGCCCGACAGCGTCCACGAGTTGCATCTGGCGGGTCACGAGGTGCTGGTGCAAGCAGGTGCGGGCGCGGGCGTCGGCGCGGGCGATGCGCAGTACCGCGAAATGGGCGCCCGGCTGGTGGACACGGCGGCGGAAGTTTTTGCGCGCACGGAGTTGATCGTGAAGGTCAAGGAGCCGCAGGCGCCGGAGCGCGCGTTGCTGCGCGAGCAGCAGATGCTGTTCACCTTTTTGCACCTTGCGCCCGACCCGCAGCAGGCGCGCGAGTTGCTCGCAAGCGGCGCCGTGTGCATCGCCTACGAAACCGTCCGCGACGCGCAGGACAGGCTGCCGTTGCTCGCGCCGATGTCGAAAGTCGCCGGCCGGCTGGCGATTCAGGAGGGCGTCTATTGGCTCTGCACGCCACGCGGCGGCGCGGGGATTCTGCCCGGCGGCGTGCCGGGTGTGCCGCCGGCGCGCGTGGTGGTGATCGGCGGCGGCGTGGTCGGCGAGAACGCCATCGAGATGGCGGTCGGCCTCGGCGCCGAGGTCAGCGTGATTGACCGCGACGGCGCCGTGCTCGACCGTTTGGCCCGCCGCTTCGGCGCCGCGCTGCACACCCTGCGCGCCACCACCCAGGCGACCCGCCGCGCCGTGCAGGGTGCAGACCTCGTCGTCGGCGCCGTGCTCAAACAGGGCGCGCGCGCACCGCAGGTGGTGAGCGCCGACATGATCCAGAGCATGGCGCCCGGCTCGGTGCTGGTGGATGTGGCGATTGATCAGGGCGGCTGCTTCGAGACCTCGCGCCCCACCACGCACCGCGACCCCGTGTTCCGCGTCGGCGATGTCATCCACTACTGCGTCGCCAACATGCCGAGCGCCGTGGCGAAGACCGCCACCCATGCACTGAACAACGAGACCCTGCCCTTTGTGTTGAAGCTCGCAGAGCAGGGCGCGCGCGCGGCGCTCGAAGCCGACCCGCTGCTTCGAAACGGGCTCAACATCAGCCACGGGCGGGTGACGAACCGCGCCGTCGCCGAAGCGCTGGGCTACGAATACAGCGACCCGCTGACGGCGCTGT
>JAHRAN010000140.1 GCA_020027245.1 Myxococcota bacterium | reverse complement strand
TGTGTGCGGTAGCGCCGAGGAAACCGGTCGCGCTGCGCAGGTCGCCGAACGCGCCCTGCGTGCGACTGCCCATCAGCCGCCCGGTTTCCTGTAACCAGCCGCTCTGAATGGCGAAGCCCGAGGGCAGCAGGCCCGCGCGGTTGCGTTGTGGCAAGCGGTATTCGAACAGCGCGCCGTGTGCCGGGCTCGGGTCGTAGTCGCGCCGCTCGCCCCACTGCGCGCCGCCCCGGAACGCCGCGACGCGCAGTGCGCCCGTTGACAATGGCAGGGCGAAGCCGGCGGACTCGCCGTCGCGTGCGAAAGAGAGGTAGGGGCTGGCGAAGGCGTCGTCGTCGCTGAAGGTGCCGGGTTCGATGACGCCGCCTCCGTGCAGACCGAAGTTCCAGCCGGGATGGTGGCGGAGTGACAGGAACGCGTCGCCACTGCGACCGAGCGGCGTGGTCAGTGACAACGCAGCGAGTTCGAGGTTGCGCGTTGTGTCCTGCTCCCTCTCCGTCATTCCCGCGAAGGCGGAATGACGGGAAGCCGATGCGAGGCGCAGGCGCAGGGTGATGGGGTTGCCGGGCTGGATGGGGGCGGGCGCACCGCGCGGGTCGTCGCCCATCCGCGCGAGCCGGTCTTCGATGCCGGCGCGCGGCTTCGTCGGTGCATCCAGGTAGGCATCAAGGGTACGGAAGAACGGCGCATCGAGTTCGTCGAACACCGCCACTTCACGCTCCGCCAAGCCGCGCGCCAGCGCGTCGCCGAAGGCGGCGCCGCTCGCCAACTCGGTCAACGCCTCGGCGACACCGGGCCCGTCGAGCGTGTTGCCGATGACCATCGTCGTCGCGCCGCTCGGCCGCGTCGCCGCGTCGAGGTCAACGAGACCGTGGCCGTAGATGTCCGAGTCGGCATAAATGCCGCGCCGGTTGGCGGTGCCGAGCAGGCGGTTGACCAACTCGGTGTTGCCGAGTTGCCCGCGAAAGTATTCCCGCAGCACCGCCAGCGAGCCGCTGACCAGCGGCGCGGCGAAGGATGTGCCGCGGTCGGCGGCGTATTCGTCGTCGGCGCCGCCGGCGGCGGACAGCGCGCTGCCCGGCGCGGCGATGCAGAAGTCGCGAGCGACGCCGCAGCGGTTGGAGTAGTCGGCGATCCCGCCGCTCTGATCCAGTGCGACCACGGCGAGAACATGTGGGCGCAGTTCTTCGAAATACACGCCGAGGCCGGGGAACAGTTCGGGTGAGTCGGCCATCGCCAACTCGCGCGGGTCGGGGTCGCCGGGAGGGCGGAGCATGTCGGGGCCGATGCGTTGGCCAAAAGCGTTGCCGGCGGCCCAGACGATGATTTGTTTGTCGGCGGCGGCAACGCCGGGTTGTTCCAGCCTGCGCGCCAGTGTCGGCAACGCGCGGCGCACCTCGGCGGGGTCATAGCGTTCGATGCCGCCCTCCACGCCGAAACTGAAGTTGATAACCGCGCCGGGCTGGCCGATCAGCGCGCCGACCAGGTCGGCGAGCATCCGGTCGGCCGCCGGGTCGGGACTCAAGGCGAACGGGTCATAGCCGCCCGTGCCGGGGACGGACAGATCAATCTCGCGGAAATATACATTCGCGTCGAACGCGACGCCGTGCATGTTCAACGGGTTGCCGCCTGCGTGCGCGCCTCGGTTGCCGGCGGCGACGGCGGCGACCATCGTGCCGTGGTCGCGATCGTCGTCGGTCGGGAAGTAGCCGGACTCGGTCTCAAAGTTGATTTTGTCGGCGCCGATGAAGCCGTCGTCGGCGAACTCGCGGTGGGTGTGGCGGACGCCGCTGTCTTGAATCAAAATCGTCTCGCCGTCGCCGGTGGCGCCGCGCGCATAAGCGGCGGCGGCGTTGATGCGGCGCAGGGCGGTGTAGGTGTCGGACACGCCGGCGATGCTGAAGGACGGCGCGTATTCGGGCGCGTTGGCGAAGCCGTCGCGTCTGCCGGTGTAACCGGCGTCGTCGGGCGTGTTGAGCACCGCGGCGGTCGGCGGCGTGCGCGGGACAAAGGTCGGCGGCGGCCCGGGTGGCGTGGTCATCATCGGCGGCATTGTCATCATCGGCGGCGGCGTGGTCATCATCGGCACTTGCGTCACACCGCCGCCACCACCGCCGCAGCCGAGCGCGGCGGCGAGCGCGATGGCCGCCAGCGTGTGCGCGAGCCAGCGGCTCCCGAAGTGGCTTTTCGTCCACGCCATCGGCACGATCAGAGTCTAAACCACCCGCGGCCGACCGCAAAATCCAAGGCTCAGCGCCGGTCGAGGTCGAAGGCGAGCAACTCGTCGCCGTCGAGCAGGAAGTTGCCCTCGAAGGGGATGCCCTCGAACAGCAGCGGCAGCCAGTAGCGATCGTCC
>JAHRAN010000203.1 GCA_020027245.1 Myxococcota bacterium | reverse complement strand
GCCGTCACCCACTGGCGCCCGGAGCTTCGCGTCTTGGGGTCCTTGGCGGCTTCGACGAAAGATTTGCGCGCCGGGCCCAACTGGTCGCGCTGGAACTGGGTGATGCCGAGCAGCAGCCAGGCCTCGCCCCGGTTCTTGAGCCCGCCCTTGTTGATGCCTTTGCGGATCGCCGTGCCGCCCTCTTTCCAGCGCTCGCCATCTATGTGCAGCCGCCCGAGACGCACCCACAACTCGCCATCGTCGGCGCGCTGCGCCGCCTGGCCGAGCGGAGCGAGGGCGCGGTCGTATTCGCGGGAGGCCATCCAGGCGTTGGCCAGAAGCTCATAATTCTTCTGGTCTTTCTCGATGGTGCCATCGCCCATCCGCTCATCCATCAGCACGGCCGCCTTGTAGGGGACATCGTTGTAGAGGTAGAGCTGGGAGAGGCGCACCAGCTCGCGGCCCTCGTCGAGAAAGTTTTGCAAGTGCGCAAGCTCCATGATGGTGAGCGCCTTGTCCGGCTTTTCGAGTTGGCCATACACCGCGACCAGTTGCTTCAGGTAGGCCTCCTTGGGCCAGAGGGGGACGAGTTGTTCGAGCCAGTGCCCCGCGCCCTTCCAGTCTTCGAGCGCCAGGTTCAACTGGGAGCCGAGCCGCAGCCAGGGCTCGCGTGGCGTCTCCATTTTATCGAGGCCCTGCTTCGCCCAGCGCCAGGCCTCCTGATAGTGCTTCCGCTCCTCGGTTTCGGGGGCCGCCGCCGCGCGCTGCGTGTGCGCATTCGCCATCAGGATGTAGGCGCTGGCCGCCGGGTTTTCCGCTTTTCCGAACCAATCGGTGAGGATCTGGATGCCCCGCTCGTGTCGCTCGGTCAGCATATAGAGCTGGCCGAGAAGGTACTGCGTGTTCAGCGCGATGGAATCCGGCAGGCCGCCGGTCGCAAGCGCGCGGTCGAAGGAGGTGATGGCCTGCTGGAACTGCTCGCGCGAGGAGTGCAGATAGCCGAAGCCGCGATGCACCATGGATTCTTCGTGGCTGTTCAGCTTCTTCGAAGAGAGAATCGCGGTCAGCCGTTTTTCGGCGGTGGCGTAGTCTTCTTCCAGCATCGCCTCGTTGACATCGTTCAACTGGTTGGCGACGCGCTTGGAAAGCGCCTGAACCTTCTTGGTCCTCGGCGGCTCCCGCTTCGGCTCCTTCTGCGCCACGGCGCCTGCCGAAACAAAGAGCGCGATGAGCGCAAGTGCGAGTGCGCGCTGGAACATGGCTCCTCCTTCAAGCCCTCCGGCTATTCTTCCTCGACGCCATCGAAAGTAATGACGATCTCGACGCCGTACTGCTCGACGGGTTGACCGTCCACCACCTTGGGCCGGTACTTGAACTTCTGCACCGCGCGGGTGGCGGCGCGGTCAAAAGTACGTGGCGGCTCCGAATCCACCACCGACACATCGCGGACGGTGCCGAGGGTGGTGACCGTGAAGCGCAGGTGCACCCAGCCCTTCAGGTTGAGTTGCGCGGCGCGGCGCGGGTACTCGGGTTCGATGCGCACCAGCGGCACGGCGTCCATGTCCGAGAGCGCGTCACCGCCGAAGCCGAGTTCCCCCGTGGGAATGCCGACCGCGACGCCGCCCAGGGCGCCGAGGTCCGGACGGCTGGCGGCCAGTTGCAGCGGCGGCGGCGGCGGCGGTTTGTGCTGCTGCACCCGCTCGGGCCGGCGGTCCCGGCGGCGCACCGCGCTGTCCTCATCCTCCAGCAGGAAGTTCAGGTTCGCCGACAAGCCGGCTTCGTCCTGCTGGGGCTGGGCGCGCAGGAAGCTCAGCGCGTGCATCAGATAGAAAAGTGAAAAGGTGACGACCACCGCCAGCGCCACCGAGAGCAGGCGCCGGGTGTTGGCGTCCCCGGGCAGCGCCATCATTGCCCCACCTCCGCGGCGATGGCGATGCTGTTCACACCCGCCGCCTTCGTGTTTTCCATCACATCGTGGAAGGTTTCATAGAAGCTGTCCTGGTCGGCTTGAATCACCACCGAACTCTGCGGGTTTTCGGCGAGCAGGCGCTGCACATTCGAAGTCACGGCGCGGACATCCACGCGCTTGCGGTTGATCCACACCTGGTTGTTCTTGTCTATGGCGATGAAGATGTTGGCGAGTTCCTTGCGCACGGCGGCTTCGGCGTCGGGCTTGCGCACCTCGATCCCCGCTTCCTTCACGAAGGCCGAGGTCACGATGAAGAAGATGAGCAGGATGAACACCACATCCATCATCGGCGTGATGTTGATCTCGGCCTCGGTCTCGCTGCTGCGTCTGGGTCGTCTGGGCATGGCGCCCCTCCCGCGTTTTGCCTTACCGGCAGCCCTCGCTCTGGGCGCCGAGTTCCCGGGGGACGATGTTGCTCACTCCGGCGAGCTTGATCTGATCCATCACCTGCACGAGGTAGTCCACCTGGCTCTTCGGGTGCGCGGCGATCAGCACGGCGCTGTTCGGGTTCTCGGCCAGCCGCCGCTGCACATTCGCTGTTACAGCCCGCACATCAATGCTGCGCGGCCCGATGCAGACCTGGTTGCTCTGGTCAATGCGGATGACGATGCTGTCCGCCTTCTTCTGCTGCTCCTCGCTGGAGTCCGGGGCGGGCTGCTGCACATCAATCCCCGACTCCTTCACGAAGGAGGCCGTCACGATGAAGAAGATGAGCAGGATGAACACCACATCCATCATCGGCGTGATGTTGATCTCGGCCTCTTCGGTGTGGAAGGGATGTCGGTGTCGTCGGGACATGGGTCAGGCCTTTTTCGGGTTGTGCAATTCAGTGCTGGGTGAGTTCGTCGGCGAGTTCCTCGGCCTCCCGTTTGGCGCGGGTCTGCAGCCAGGAACTCAGGTAGAGCCCCGACAGCGCCGCCACCATTCCCGACATGGTGGGGATGGTGGCCTTGGAGACGCCGTCCGCCATCAGCCGCGCGCTCGATGAGCCGGTGGTGGCCATGGTGTCGAAGACCGTCACCATGCCGGACACGGTGCCGAGCAGGCCGATCAGCGTGCAAAGCCCGACGCAGGCTTGCATCAGCGGCAGGCCGGTGTTCAGTTGCGCCGAGACCTCCGAGATCAGCGCGCGGCGAATCTGGTGGGCGTGCCAGGAGCGGGTGTCGCTGCGCCGCTGCCACTTTGTCTTCACCTCGGCGACGCGGCTCTTGTGCTCGGTGAACAGGTACCAGAAGCGCTCCAGAATCAGCGTCCACATGACGAACACCACCACCGCAAGCGCATACAGCACGTCGCCGCCCCGCTCGATGAAGGACTCGACCGCGTACCAGGGTTCGAGCATCTATGCGCTCGCCTCGGCGCGCCGCGCCACCATGCCGGCGCTCTGCTCTTCGAGCACCTCGGTGATGCCCTTGCTGCGGCCCTGCACGATGGCGTGCAGGAAGGTGAGCGGAATCGCCACGATCAGCCCCAGCATGGTGGTGACCAGCGCCTCGGAAATACCGCTGGCCATCAGCTTCGGGTCGCCCGCGCCGAAGAGCGTGATCAACTGGAAGGTCTCGATCATGCCGGTCACGGTGCCGAGCAGGCCGAGCAGCGGGGCGATGGCCGAGAAGACCTTGATCGTCGAGAGCCAGGCCTCGAGCTTCGGCACCTCGCGCAGGATGGCCTCGTCGAGCTTCAGCTCGAGGCTCTCGACATCGGTCTCCGGGTTGTCTGCATACACCTTCATCACGCGGCCCAGCGGGTTGTCGCGGCTGACCGTGCTCGACCCGGCCTGCTCGCCGACGCGCCGCGCCGTCTGGAACAGCACCGCGAAGCGCCACAGCGCGACCAGCACGCCGAAGATGCCGATCATGATGATGATGTAGCCGACGCCTCCCCCCTGCTGGATGGTCTCGCCGGTGTCCGGCGCCTCGACCAGCAGGCTCAGGATGGTGCCCTTCGAGGGGTCGAGCGGCGCCTCGCTGCGGCCGCTGTCGGCAGCCTCGAAGTTGCCCGCCGCGCGCCGCAACTGGCCGCCCGGCTGGCGGCCGATGAGCTTCAACCGCCCGCCGTCGAGCTGCAGAAACTTGCCCTCGGCAATGGCGGTGAATACGCCTATGCGGGTCACGGTCTGCTGCTCGCGCGTGCCGTCGGTCAGCGTCACCGGCGCCTCGAAGCGCGCCACCTTGCCGGACTCGGTGATTTCCTGCTGCAGCGTGTACCAGAGCCCCTTCAGGTCTTCGATGCTCGGCAGGTCGCGGCTGCCGGCCAGCTTGCCGAGCAACTCCGCCCGGTCTGCGCCGCCGAACTGCGCGCTGACCATCGAGTTGCCGATGACATCGCGGCTCTCGCCGGCCACCTGCCGCACCACGCCGAAGAGCTCCCCCAGCGAGCCGAGACGATCGGCGAGTTGGTCCTCGAGCTGCGCGAGTTCGCGCTCGTTCTCCTGATGCCGGGCCTCGAGGCGCTCCGAGCGCGCCTCCTGACGCCGGCGTTCCTGACGCGCTTGATTCAGCAACGCCTGCTGCTGATTCTTCTTCGCCTGAAACTCGGCCTCGCGCTTGCGGTTCAACTCGCTGTCCGCGCGGTGCTCGGCGCGCACCTCTTGCAGCAGGTCGTCGAGGGTCTTGGTCTGCGCCGCGCCGGCGGTGGGCAGCAGCAGCAGGGCCGCGGTGAGGGTGAGCAGCAGCGGGGTTCGAAGGTTGTGGAAGTTAAGGCGGCTCACTGGGTGTCCTCCGCAGCCTGAATCGGCAACAACAACAGGTTCGGCGGCGCCTGGTTGCGCGCCACCTTGAAGCCCTGGGCGATGGCGTCGGCGTAGCCGGAGTCCACCTCCGCCCAGCCATTGCTGGCGACATCCCAGACGCCCGAGAGATCCTGGTCGCGCGTCTGGTAGAAGAGCGCCACGCGGCCGATGCGCAGGAAGTCCACATCGCGCAACTCGCCGTCCACCTCGAGTTCGTCCTGATAGGCGCCGATGGTGTGGCCATAGCCGTTTTCGATCGAGTAGGCCTCGATGATCTTCCGGTACTTCTCACCGTCCTGCACGCTGCTGTCTATGATCAGATCGCGCAGTCGGGCGACGCGGTTCCGGCGCTCCTCGAGCAGGAAGGGGACATCGGCCTCGATCACCTGCGCGAGCATGTCCACCATCTGCTGCATCAGCGGCAGAATCCCGCGCCGGGTCTCGGTGACGCTGTCAATCTCCTGCTGCAGCTTCACCTTCTCGGCATCCTGCGAGCGGATCAGCTTTTCGAGCTGCGCGTTGTACACCCGCAGCGAATCAATCTGCTGATTCTCGGTGCGGTACTGCTGCAACAGGTCCTGGGTTTGCTCGGTGAGTCGGTCAATCTTCTGCTGGGACACTCTGGCGGCGGTGTGGGTCTGACCCCGGATCTGCAAGACCTGATCCAGGTTCTGTCCCGTTGCGCCGGAAGCGCCGAGCAAAAGAGCGGCGATGCCGAGGCCTGCGGTGGAGACGCGAGCCCCCACCGGTGCGAGAATCCAAAGGCGCATGAGTCACTCTCCTCAAGAACGGCAAGTCGGTTCGCCACCTAGTCTACATCGCCCGGCGGCTCCACAAGCGCAAAGCTTGGGAAAATTCACGACGCCCCCTGACGGCATTTGACGCAGCCCCGCTGGCGGCAGTGCGGCGTGTCCGGCCCGGTACGGCAGTCAAACGCCAGCTACGGGCCGTGGGAGCCTTTTCCCGCCACCGCCACCCTCACCCCTGCGGCGGTGTCGGCGCGCCCCGGTGGCAGCGTCAGAGCACCACGCCCGACCGGTCAGTGCAGCTTGCGGGGGGCGCGCAGTTCGTAGCGGCTGCCCTTCAGCACGCCGAACAACTGCTCCACCTGCGGGTGATGCACCGGCTCGCCGTTCTCCTCGGGCAGCAGGTTCTGCTCGCTCACATAGGCGACATAACAGGCGCTCTCGTTCTCGGCGAGCAGGTGGTAGTAGGGCTGATCCCGGGCCGGGCGCTGATGTTCGGGAATCGCAAGCCACCACGCTTCGGTGTTGGCGAAAGTCGGGTCCACATCAACGACCACGCCCCGGAAGGGATGGATGCGGTGCCGCACCAGTTGGCCGATGTCGAACTTCGCCTCGCGCCAGACCGGCTTCGCTTCCAGTTTGCTCTGCGGCTTCATCCCGTCTCCTCGAGCGCCACGCCGAAGCGCTCCACATAGAACGCCAACCTGCGTCTCAGGGTGGCGCGGTCGAGACCGAGGTCGGAAAGTTCATAGCGGACGCGCCCGTGTTTGCCACGCGGGTGCTCCGCCATGAAGGCCCGCATCCGGGCCTCGACGCTTTTGTCAAAAGGCTGCCCGGCAAGTGCGTAGACGCGCCGCACCGCGGCGATGTCGTCCCGCATGAAGGCGTCAAAATGCAAGTCGAGGCTCTGCTTCGCCGGCAGGTGCTCACGCGCCGCGCTGCAACTGCGCAGCAGGCGCTCGCCACGGTCGGCCCAGTAGCGGCCGATCTCCTCGGGGCGCACCGGGTCGCGCGCGAGCCGCGCCGCGTAGGCGAGCATCGTCGCCATCGAGGCCGTGATCGAAACCGGGTCGCGGTGCGTCACCACGCAGACGGCGTCCGGGAACACCCGCAGCAGCGGCCCGAACTGTTCCAGATGCTGGGGCGACTTCAGCACCCAGCGCTTGCCGCCGCGCAAAAACTGAAGCACCTGCAAAATTTTGCGCAGGTAGCGATACCAGGGCGTCTGGTCGCTGGCGAGGTAGTAGTCGCGCCAACTCGGCGCCGGGCCGCCCAGGGTTTCGAAAAACAGCGTCGAGCCCGCGACGCCGAGCAGGTGGATCTCCTCGTGCGCGTGCTCGGGCCACATGTCGTGCATGCGCTTGAACGCGGGCATCACGGCGTCGCGCTGCGCAATGCCGCTGGCGGCGCGCGCGATGCGCGGGTCGGGCGTTATTCGCGGTGCTTCCTGCTCGTCGCGCGGCGGCACCGGCTCGAGCGCCTCCCACCAGGGCAGGTGCCGCAGCGCCGGGTCGGCGGCGATCAGGTTGTGCAGGTGCGTGGTGCCGCTGCGGGGCAGGCCGGCGATAATGATCGGTCGCTCCACTGGCAAAGACATTATCGCGGGCTCGCGGCGGCATTGATCCTCGATCAGCAGGCGGCTCTTCATGAATTGCAGCAGCGTGCTCCAGGCGGTCAGCCGCCCGAGCGCTGAGAGCCCGGCCTCGCGCTCGAGGGATTCGAGCAGCACACCGAGGGGTTCGCTGAACAAGTCGGCGCCGAAGTCGTCGAGCCCGGTTTCGCGGGCCGCCTGCTCGAGCAGCCCGTCCACGCACCAGGGCAAGCCGCGCGCCGCATCCTGCACGCCGGCCAGCGCGGCGCGGAACGCGGGCGGAAAGCGCGGCTGAGCGAGATCGTCCAGATGAATGTCAGGCGGCAGGCCAGTTTTAACCATCTATCTCCCTTTGCGCGGGCTTCTACCCTATCCTCCGCCACCGGGAGGAATTATGAAGTTCGGAATCATGTTCGCCAACATCGGGCCCTTCGGCATGCCCGAAGGGTTGACGCAGCTTGCGCAGACGGCGGAGGCCGTTGGCTTCGAGTCGCTGTGGACGGTCGAGCACGTGGTCGTGCCGAAGGGTTACGAGAGCGCCTACCCTTACAGCAACGACGGGCGCATGCCCGGCCCCGACGAGGCGCCCATCCCCGACCCCTTCGTCTGGCTTTCCTACGCCGCCGCCGTGACCGAGCGCATTCAGTTGGGGACGGGTGTGCTGATTCTGCCGCAGCGCCATCCTTTCTATGTCGCCAAGGAGGTCGCCAGCCTCGATGCGCTGTCGAAGGGGCGGGTGCAACTCGGCGTCGGCATCGGCTGGCTGGAGGAGGAGTTCAAGAGCCTCGGTCTGTCCTTCGCCACGCGGGCGGCGCGCACCGAGGAAGCCATCGAGGCGCTGCGCGCGCTGTGGAGCGACGGCCCCTCGGAGTTTCACGGCCAGCACTTCGACTGGAGCGCGGTCGAGTCGAACCCGAAGCCGGCGGCGCGGCGCGTGCCGATTCATGTCGGCGGCCATGTGCCCGGCTCGGCGCGGCGCGCAGCCCGCTTCGGCGACGGCTACTTCCCGGCGCGCGCCGACGCCCTCGACGCTGGCCTGACGGCGCTGCGCGACGAGTGCGGCAAAATCGGGCGCGACCCGGCCGAGATCGAGATCACCACCGGCGCGCGGTTGACCCTGGACGATGTACGCGCGCTCGAAGACCGCGGCGTCGCGCGCGTGGTGACGGGGCCGCCCGGCTTCGAACCCGAGGCCCTGACCCGCGGCCTCGAAAAACTCGGCGACGAAGTGCTGTCCCAATTCCCGGCCTGAGGGGCTGGGGTGAACGGGTTCGAAATCCAGCCGCTCTCGGCTGCGCTCGGCGCGGAGCTTCGGGGGCTCGATCTCGCGGCGCCGCTGCCGCAAGCGACCGCCCGCGCGCTGCAGGCGGCCTTCCTCGAACACCACGTGCTCGTCATTCGCAGCGACGATGATGGCGCGCGCTTCGCCACCGCTGCGGGTGCGTTCGATCACGCGCGGCTGCTCGCTTTCGCGCGGCACTTCGGCGAGCCCGAGCTGCACGCCATCGTCGAGGGCGAGGCGCGGCAGCCGGAAGTGATTCGCGTGCACAAACCCAGGGGACAGGCGGCCAGCTTCGGCGTCGGCTGGCACTCGGACAACAGCTTTCAGCAAGCGCCGACCGGGGCGACCGTGCTCTTTGCCCGAACCGTCCCGCCAAGTGGCGGCGATACCTTGTTCGCCAATATGGAGCGCGCCTTCGAAGCGCTGTCGCCGCCGCTTCAGCGGCGCCTCGCTGACCTTCGCGCCCGGCACAGTGCGCGACGCGCCTACGACCCGGCCCTCGTCGGCGCCGCCAGGTACCGGGGGGAGGGGCCGCTGCGCTATCGCTACAGCGATGCGGTCGAGAAAGAGGTCGTCCATCCGCTGCTGCGCCGGGATCCGCGCAGTGGCCGGCGCGCGCTTTTCGTGAACCAGATGTTCACGCTGCGCATCGAGGGCCTGCCGGCGGAGGAGAGCACGCGCCTGCTCGACTTCCTCTATGCGCACGGCGCAAACCCCGCGTTCGGGTGTCGCGTGCGCTGGACGCCGGGCAGCGTCGTGGTCTGGGACAATCGCTGCGTCTGGCACTGCGCGCTCGACGATTACCAGGCTCACGAGCGCCTGATGTACCGCGTCACCCTCGCCGGCGAGCGTCCGCTGTGAGCGCGCAACCGCTGCGCCTGCTGGTGCTCGATGCCTACGACGCGCCGGGCCGCGCCGCGCTGGCCGAGGTCGGCTGCACTCCCGCCGGCGCGCTGTACCGCGCGATGCTGCTCGCGCTCGAACCCGATGCCGCAGTCGAGGTGATTCACCCCGCCGATACCGGCGTCAAACCGCGCCATGCGCTCGCGGATTACGACGGCCTGTGCTGGACGGGTTCGAGCCTGACGGTTCATCGCGAGGGCGATGCGCGCGTGCGCCAGATGCTCGAGCTCGTGCGCGCCGCCTACCGCGCCGGCGTGCCGCAGTTCGGCAGTTGCTTCGGCGCGCAACTGGCGGTGACGGCGGCGGGCGGCGCCTGCGCGCGCAACCCGCGCGGACGCGAGTTCGGCATCGCGCGCCGCATCACGCTTTCCAGCGCGGGCGCAAAACACCCGCTCTTTGCGGACCGCCCGCGCGTCTTCGATGCGCTTTGCAGTCACCAGGACGAAGTGGTGCGCCTGCCCGACGGCGCGCGCATGCTGGCGTCGAACGACTGGAGCGCCGTGCAGGCGGTGGATGTCCGCCACGAGGGCGGTCGCTTCTGGGCTGTGCAGTATCACCCGGAGTACGACCTCGCCGAGATTGCGGGGTTGTGTGCGTTGCGCGCGGCGAAGCTGGTCGAGCAGGGCCACTTCGAGAGCGATGCCGAAGCCGCAGCCTTTCGCCGCGACGCCCACCAGCTCGCCGCCGACCCGGCCGCCGCCGCCGACGCGGCCCGTCGTCTCGATGTCAGCGCCGACCTGCTCGAAGCGGATGTGCGCCAGGCCGAGACCCGCTGCTGGCTCGCCAGTCTCGGGCCACGCTGAGGCGCGGCCCGCCCAGCCTTTTAACCCCGCCCCGAGCGGCTGACCGGGGTGCTTTGCACCCCGTCCCATCCCGTTGACCGCCCCGAGCGGCTGCCGGAAGGGGGCCGGTCGCTGATGCGACGGGCGCTGAAGCCCGTCGCCGGATGAGGGTGGCGGCCGCGGTCTGGCGTACACTTACTTCGTTTGGAGGAGGCCGCCGTGCCCGGACCGCTTGCTGGCTTTCGCATCATTGACGCCTCGGCCGTGGTCTCGGGGCCGCTTGCGACCATGCTGCTCGCCGATCAGGGCGCGGATGTCATCAAGGTCGAGCCGCCCGGCACGGGCGATGTGCTGCGCAACGGCGCGTATCGGCGCGCGGGGTTGAACGCGTTTTACATCAACTGCAACCGCAGCAAGCGCGCCATCGTGCTCGACCTGCAGCAGCCGGAGGGTCTGGCGGTGGCGCTCGATCTGCTGCGCGCGGCCGATGTCTTCGTGCAGAACTGGCGACCCGGTACGGCCGAGCGGCTCGGGCTTGGCTGGCAGAAACTGCACGCGCTGAACCCCGCGCTCGTCTACTGCTCGGTGAGCGGGTACGGCCCCGATGGCCCCTACGCCGGCCGCCGCGTCTATGACCCCATCATCCAGGGCCTGACCGGCCACGTGGCGGTGCAGCAGAACCCCGATGTTCCGGTTCCCGACCTGGTGCGCAACATCGTGTCCGACAAGTCGAGCGCCTACACCGCGGCGCAGGCGATTACCGCGGCGCTGCTGGCGCGCGAGCGCGGCGCAGGGGGTCAGCACATCGAGGTGCCGATGCTCGACGCCTCGCTGGCGTTCTTCTGGCCCGACGGCATGATCAAACACACCCTGCAAGGCGAGGACATAAAGGGCGGCCCGGCGCTTTATGATGTCTACCGGTTGTGGCAGACCGCCGACGGCTACATCATCTGGTTCGCGGCCAACGACAAGGAGTACTTTGCACTGTTTCGCGCGCTGGGTCGCCCCGAATGGTGTGAGGATGAGCGCTTCGCCACGCTCGCCGCGCGCGTCGCCAATCAGGAAGTTCTCGGCGCGGAACTCCTGAAGGCGATTGCGGAGTTCACGACGGAGACCTTGTTCGCGCGCATGGTGGCGGAGGATGTGCCCGCCGGCCCGGTGCTCAGCCTCGATGCGCTCTTCGAGGACGCGCAGATTCGCCACAACGAAGCGGTTATCGAATACGAGCATCCACTCGCCGGTCGCTTTCGCATGGCGCGTCCCGCGGCGCGTTTCTCGACGACCAAGGCTGCGCCCCAGCGCCTGCCGCCGCTGCTCGGCGAACACACCGGGCAGGTGCTCCAGGAACTGGGCTACGACACAGCGCGCATCGAAGCGCTGCGCGAAAAGGGAGCCATTGAATGAAACTGCGAACGGAAATCTGCGACCTGCTCGGCATCGAGGTGCCGATCGTGCTGGCCGGCATGGGCGGCGCGAGTCACCCGGAGCTGGTGGCGGCGGTGTCGAATGCGGGCGGGCTCGGCATTCTGGGCGCCGCCATCTGCAGCCCCGACGAGTTGCGCGACTGGATCCGCCGCACCCGCGCACTCACCGACAAGCCCTTCGGTGTGGACACCCTGCTGCCGCTCTCGGTGCGGCGCGGTGCGACGCTTAAAGCAGCGGCGGCCAGCGGCCCGACGCCGCGCGAGCGCCTGCCCGAGTATCAGGCCTTCGCGCGCGAGTTCATGGAGCGCGAGGGGCTGACCGAGGCGCCGCCCGGCGACGAGCGTCGTGGCTTCAGCAAGGAGCTCTTCCACCAGCAGATGGAGGTGGTGATCGAAGAAGCGGTGCCGGTCTACGCATCCGGCCTCGGCGACCCCGGCCCGTGGATGGAGCGCCTGCACGCAAACGGCACCCGGGTGATGTCCGTGGTCGGCGCCGTGCGGCACGCGCGCAAGGTGGCGGCGAGCGGGGTGGATGTGATCGTCGCGCAGGGCCACGACGCCGGCGGCCACAACTCTCCCATCGGCACCATGGCGCTGATCCCGCAGGTGGTGGACGCGGCGGGTGACATTCCGGTGCTTGGCGCGGGCGGCATCAGCGACGGACGCGGCGTCGCCGCGGTGCTGATGCTCGGCGCGCGCGGCGCCTGGGTCGGCAGCGCATTTCTCGCAACGTTTGAAGCGAACATCGGCGAATATCAGAAGAAGGCGATCGTCGAGGCGACGGAGGAGGGCACCACCATCACGCGCTCCGTCACCGGCAAGCCAGCCCGGTACATCCGCAGCAAGTGGACCGAGGCTTTCGCCCGTGCCGGGCTCGAGCCTTTGCCGATGCCCTGGCAGGGCGCGGTGTCGGGGCCGGTGATGGCCGCGGCCCACGCCCAGGAGCGCGCCGACATCTCACCGGGCTTCGCAGGGCAGGGCATCGGCATGATTCACGAACTGCGCCCGGCGGCGCAGGTGCTCGCCGACCTGACCCGTGGCGCCGAAGCCACGCTGGCCACCGCCACCGCGAACCTCGGCTGACCGGGCGGGGCGCTTCGCGCCCCGCCCCGCCTTTTGACCGCGCCGACGCTGCCGCGACCGGCGCTTCGTGTCGTTACTGCCCGGCTGCTTCGTGGCATTTTCACACCGCCACGGTTGCGGCAGTGGGGGGTGGTCGAAGCGGCGCAGCCGCCACCCTCACCCGGCGACGGGCTACAAGGCCCGTCGCATCCCTCTCCCTTACAGGGAGAGGGTTAAGAAGAGATGAAGCGGCGCCGCTTAATTAAGGCTTGGTTCCCCTCTCCCTTTGAGGGGGCGACGGGCCATAAAGCCCGTCGCCGGTCAGGGGTGAGGGTGGCGGTACCGAACCCTTAATGAGATGGCGCTTGGTCTCTCTCCGGTTCCCCTCTCCCCGTGGGAGAGGGGTTAGGGGAGAGGGTTCTTAAGGTTGGGGGAGGGGCGAAGCCCCTCCGGCGGGCGCAGCCCGCCGGCGGCAGATTTGTTCACCGCCGCCACCGGCGCTGAAGTCGCCGCGCATGCCGCGCCACAATGCGCGCAGGCCGTCGCGTTCGTCAATGTCGCGGTAGAAGCGGCGCGGCTCCGAGACGCGCTGTCCTTGCGGGTCGTAGTCGGCTTCGATGCCCCAGAGCCCCTGCCGGGGGGGTGTGCCGAGTCCCGCGTAGCGCAGATCTTCGAGCATCACCCGGGTCTTGCCGTGCTCGCTTTCGCTGATGCCCCCGGTCACATTGCCCAGCGCATACCAGATGAAGCGCTTGCCCAGGCGGCTGCGGCGCAGGTCGTCGAGGCGCGGGTCACGCAGTTCCTCGAAGTGAAAGCCGTGCAGGCAACCGGACTGCAAGGTGGTGTGCCAGCCGACGAAGCGCCGGTCGCCCTGTTGCGCCGTGACCCGTCGCAGCAGCGGTTGCATGAGGGTCGGGTACACCTCGACCTCGGCCTGCGCCCAGCCGAGCGTGCGTCTGGCGTCTGCCCGCGCCCATTCGTTCAACCCGACTCCCGCCAGCAGGTAGGCAGCGCCGATTGCGATGCCGAGCAGGCAGGCGCGCTTTGCGATGACGTGGCGTCTGGCCATGACCAGCGCCGTCAGCACGGCCAGCGCGAGCGGCGCCGTGTACCAGGGATCAATGATGCCGACGCCGTTCCAGGCGAAGCGGTGACGCCAGAAGGGCGCAAAGAATTGCGTGCCATAAGGAGTAAAGACATCGAGCAGGGGATGTGTCACCAGCGCCAGCACGCCGAGTTTCTGCCAGGCGCGGCAGGGGGTCGTGCGCGCGCGGTCGCGCCAGCGCCAGAGCAGCCAGCCGAGCAGGGGGCCGACCACGGGGCCGAACCAGAGTGCGTGCGTGCTGCCCCGGTGGTAGAGCATTTCGCCCATGCCGCCCTGCAGACCGCCGAGGAAGACATCGAGATCGGGCAGCATGCCAAACAGCGCGCCCCAGCCGAGTGCGCGCCGCCCGAGTTTTCGACCGCTGGTGGCGTAGCCGACGCTCGCGCCGAGTAGGGCTTGCGACAGCGGCTCCATCAGCGAAGCAGCTCGTGCAGTTCGCGCAGGTCGAGTTTTCCGAGTGCGGGCAGTTGCTGCTCCACCGTCTCGCGCCGCAGCCGCTCGCAGAGTTCGGGCTGGAAGAAGTACTCGGCCTCGCGCACGGTGTAGTTCAGCAGAAAGAAGCGGCAGGCCTCGCGCAGGAAGTCAACCTCCGCCGTGTCGAGCGGGTTGTGTTTGTGATAGCTGGTTAAAAAAGTCTTGAAGCGGGGCGCTACCAGCGTTCGGGGATCGTAGCTGAAGGCCGTGCGGTCGCCCTCGGCCGAGACCAGACGCGAGAGGAAGTAGAAGTCGAGGCCGCGCGGCTCGATGCGGAACCAGTCCATGTCCCAGAAGCTGAACAGCCGCAGCCCCGAGGCGTCGCGCTTCACCGAGAAGTTGCCCCGGTTCCAGTCCATCAGCACGGGGATTTTCGGCAGCGCGTGGTAGCCGCCCCGGTCAATGTTGCCGAGGAAGACATCGCAGTGCTCGATCAGGAACTCGGCGGTCAGCTTTGTGATGCCGCGCGGTTCACACCAGCTTCGCTGTTCGAGGCTCTGGCGCAGCAGCGCGACATCGGAGCCGACGCTCTTCCAACTCGGCGGCAGCTTCGGGTCGAGCGTTGCGCAGGCTTGGTGGAAGCGCGCGAGTTCAGAGGCCAGCGCCTCGATGTCGCGCTCCGGCAGCACCGGGGGCAATGGCTCGCACACCGGCAGCTCGCGGTAGAACACCACCCAGAGCGCGCCGTCCCGAAACAGAAAGGTGCGCCCGTCCCGGCACAGCGCCTCGGCGAGCAGGTCGGCGAAGGGCGTCGCGCGAAGCGCCTGTCGCCAGCTTCGAAGCCGCTCGTGATCCTGACGGAAGTGGACGAAGGAGCCATAAGAGCAGACTTTGGCGAAGCAGCACGCGCCGTCCTCGAGCTGCAAGCGATACACGCGGTTGGTCGAGACCCCGGGGCTGGTCTCCTCGATGTGCAAGATGGCGCGTGCATCGCCAAAAGCCTCCCAGGCTTCAACCACGATGCGGTGCGACGCTGTAGGCAAGGTTTGATTCTTTCCTTCGTGCGGGCGCAGGTGACGAGCATACGTCATTCCTGCCTCACTCCGTCAGCGACAGTGGAGGGAGTCGAAGCGGCGGCGCCGCCACCCTCACCCGGCGACGGGCTACAAGGCCCGTCGCATCCCTCTCCCTTACAGGGAGAGGGTTAAGATGAGATGAAGCGGCACCGCTCAATTAAGGCTCGGCTCCGGCTCCCCTGTCTTCTCCGGTTCCCCTCTCCCTCTAAGGGAGAGGGGTTAGGGGTGAGGGTGGCGGCCCGGCTGTGCGATACTTCGAGGACCAGGAGGTACCGATGCTTCATCACACCCGTCGCCTGTTGTCGCTGATTGTCGTGAGCGCCCTCGGCGCCGTGGCGTTGCCGCTGACGGCGCAGGATTTTGCTTCCGTCGAGATCAAAACGCTGCGGGTTGCGGATGGCCTGCACATGCTCGTCGGGCGTGGCGGCAATGTGGCGGTCTCGACCGGCGCCGACGGGCCGCTGATGATTGACGACCAGTTCGCTCCGCTCGCGCCAAAGCTCGAGGCGGCGATCCGCAAGCTGCAAGACGCGCCCGTGCGCTTTCTGGTCAACACCCACTACCACGGCGACCACGTGGGCGGCAACGCGGCGTTTGGCGAGCGCGGCGCGCTGATCGTGGCGCAGCACAACGTTCGCCGCCGCCTCGGCGCGGGGCCTGCGCCATCCCCCAGGGCCGCGCTGCCGGTGCTGAGTTTCGAGGACGACCTGGTGTTTCACTGGAACGGCGAGACCATCGAGCTTCAGCATCTGCCGCGCGCGCACACCGACGGCGACGCCATCGTCTGGTTTCACAACGCCGACGCCGTGCATCTCGGCGA
>JAHRAN010000142.1 GCA_020027245.1 Myxococcota bacterium | reverse complement strand
GGCGGCGGTTGCTCCGGGCTTCAATACCAGTTGATGTTCGACGACAACCAGCGCGAGGACGACACCGAAGTCGAAAGCGCTGGCGTGCGCGTGCGCGTGGATGAAAAGAGCGCGCTCTATCTGGTCGGCACCAAGCTCGACTATGTGGATTCGTTGATGGAGTCCGGGTTCAAGATTGACAACCCGAACGCCAGCAACACCTGCGGTTGCGGCCAGTCCTTCGGCGCCTGACCGGGCTGCCGGCGCACCCCGTCCATTGACCGCCTCGAGCCGCTGACCGGGGTGCTCATGCACCCCGTCCCCGCCTGTTGACCGCGCCGGGCCGCTGCCGGAGGGTTCGCCCTGAAGCCCATCTATCTCGACCACCACGCCACCACGCCGGTGGATGCGCGCGTGCTCGACGCGATGCTCCCCTACTTTCGAGAGGACTTCGGCAACGCTTCGAGCAGCACCCACCGCTTTGGCTGGCGCGCCGAGGCTGCTGTGGAGCTCGCGCGCGAAGAGCTGGCCCAGGCCATCGGCGCCGCCGACCCGGGCGAGTTGCTCTTCACCAGCGGCGCCACCGAGAGCGACAATCTGGCGCTTCAAGGAGTTGTGGCGGCCGCCCGTGGCCGGCATCTGGTCACGGTCGAAACCGAGCACCCGGCGGTGCTCGATACCTGCCAGGCGCTCGAGCGGCGCGGCGTGCAGGTCACGCGGCTGCCGGTGGACGCCGAGGGTCTGGTGGCGCCCGCTGCCCTCGCTGCCGCAATCCAGGATGACACGGCGCTGGTCTCGGTGATGGCGGCCAACAGCGAGGTCGGCAGCTTGGCCCCGCTCGCCGAGCTCACCCGCATCGCCCACGCGCGCGGCGTGCTGTTTCACTGCGACGCGGCGCAGGCGCTCGGCAAAATCCCCCTCGATGTGGCGCAGCTCGGCGTGGACCTGCTCTCTTTCTCGGGCCACAAACTGTATGGCCCGAAGGGCATCGGCGGGCTCTACCTGCGGCGCGGGGTGCGGCTCGCGCCGCTGCTGCACGGCGGCGGACACGAGCGTGGTCTGCGCTCGGGCACGCTGCCGGTGCCGCTGGTGGTGGGTCTGGCCTGTGCGGTGAAGCTGGCCGCCCTTGGTCTCGACGAGGAGCGCGCGCGCGTTGCCGGGTTGCGCGATGCGCTCTGGTCGAAACTCAGCGCCGGGGTTCCGGGCGCCCGGTTGAACGGCCCGCCCCTCGCTGCGAAGCGGCTGCCGGGCAACCTGAATGTCTCCTTCGATGGCGTGCGCGCCGACGCGCTGCTGCCGCGTCTGGCCGGCATCGCGCTTTCGACCGGCAGCGCCTGCGCCACCGCCAGGCCCGAGCCATCTCATGTGCTGCGCGCGTTGGGTCTGCCGCTGCCGCGCATCGAAGGCGCGCTGCGCTTCGGTCTGGGCCGGACGACCACGGCGCAGGAAATTGAATTCGTGGCCGGTCGCGTGGCCGAAGAAGTGCGCGCCGCCCGGCAGGAAGCATCGCCCCGGGCTAAGGTCAACACCGGCGCTTCGAGTGAGCGGGAGGTTAAGTGACACGCAGGGCGACCCATATCACCCGGCACGAGGGTGTGATCACGCGCGCCGAGCGCGAGGCGTTGCTCGGACAGCGCGGCGCCACCATCTGGTTGACCGGGCTTTCGGGCTCCGGCAAATCCACGCTGGCGGTGGCGGCCGAGGCCGAGATCGTGGCGCGGGGCAAGCTCGCCTATGTGCTCGACGGCGACAACGTGCGCCACGGGTTGAACAGCGATCTCGGCTTCTCACCCGCAGACCGCGTCGAAAACATCCGCCGCATCGGCGAGGTCGCAAAGCTGTTCACGGACTGCGGCGTGCTGGTCTTCAGCTCGTTCATCTCGCCCTACCGCGCAGACCGCGCGCGCGCGCGCGCGCTGCTTGCGCCGGGCGACTTTTTCGAGGTCCATGTGCACGCCGATCTCGCCACCTGCGAGCGGCGCGATCCCAAGGGGCTCTATCGCAAGGCGCGCGCCGGGGAGATTCCCGAGTTCACCGGCATCTCCGCCCCCTACGAGGCGCCGGAAAACCCGGAGCTGCGGCTCGACACGGCGGAGCAGACGGTCGAGGAGAGCGTGGCCCGGCTCATCGCCCAACTCGAAAAGACGGGGCACCTCTGCTGAGCGCCAGCCGTGACGAGGGGCGGCGGCGTGCTTCCGACAGCGGCTCGGCGCGGTCAAAAGATGTGACGGGGTGCGCCAGCACCCCGGTCAGCGGCTCGGCGCGTTCAAAAGGCGTGGCGGTGTGCGTCAGCAGTTCCGACAGCGGCTCGGCGCGTTCAAAAGGCGTGGCGGTGTGCGTAAGCACACCGGTAAGCAGTTCCGGCAGCCGCTCGGGGCGGTCAAAAGACTGGTGTCGCGCCGCCAGCGCCCTGTTGCTGCTCGGCGCGCTGTCCGGCTGCGTGGCGCCCGCCGGCCCGCCCGAGCAGCGCAGACCGGAGCCGCGCAGCGGGCGCGCGCCGGTTTTGGAACCCGGCCAGCGCTCTGCTGCCTTCGACTTTCTGCTGGCCATCGAGCTCGAGCGGGAAGGGCGCTTCGAGGAGGCGCTGGCCGCCTACCGGCGCGTGCTGACACAAGACTCGGAAGCGCCCGCCGTCCTGCGCCGGCTGGCCGAGCTCTCGATGCTGCTCGGTCGCGCGGGCGCCGCCCTGGGCTGGGCCGAGCGCGCGCTTGCGGTTGACCCCGATCAGGACGATCTGCGGCTGCTGGTCGGCGCCATCCACGGCGAGCGCGGCGATGCGGACGCGGTGCGCGAAGTGTTGACCGGTGCCGAGGGCTCGCCCATCAGCGTCCCGGCGGCTGCGATGCTCTATGGCGTGCACGCGGCCAGCGATCGCTACGGCGAGGCGTTGCCCTTCGCCAGGTGGCTGGTCGAGCACGAGCCCGATGAAGCGCGGGGCTATCTGCTGCTCGCCCGCGCCCACGACAAACTGGGCGACCCGAGCAGCGGCGAGCGCGCGCTGCGTCAGGGCCTCGGTCTGCATCCCGGCCACATTCCGCTGTACACCGCGCTGGCTGCACTGCGCCGTGCGCGGGGCGACCGCATCGGCGAGATCGGCATTTACCGGGAGTGGCTCGTCCATCACCCGGGGCACCGCCGGGCGCTTCTGGCCAAGGCGGAGGCGGAGCTTGCGACGGGGCGCGAGCAGGATGCGCGGCTGAGCCTCGAAACCCTGGAAGGTCAGCACCCGCTGGCGCTCGAGGCGGTGTTGAAGCTGGCCTTCCTCGACTACGACCAGGGCGCCTTCGAGGCGGCGGAAGCGCGCTTTGCGCGGGTGCATCGGCGGCATCCCGGTCAGGCGGATGTGGCCTTCGCGCTTGGCGTGGTGCGCCGGCAACTGGGCAAGCACGCCGCGGCCATCGAAGCGCTCGAAGCGATTCCCAGGAGCAGCTCGCGCTACGGCGCCGCGCGCGTGCAGATGGCGAGCGTATTCGAAGCGCGCGGTGCGCTGCAGCGCGCACTCGAAACCGTGGCCGAGGCGCTCGAAGCTGCGCCCGATCCAGCGCTCGAACTCGAGCGCGCCCGGCTGCTGCATCGCACGGGTCAGCGCGAGCAGGCCTTTGCCTGGCTCGAGTCCCTGCTCGATGGCAGCACCGCGGACGCCGGGCCGCTCTATCAAACCGGCCTGCTGCACGCCGCGGACGCGGACCACGAGGCCGCGCTGCGCAGCATGGAGCGGGTGCTCGAGCATTCGCCCGATCATCCGGGCGCGCTGAACTTTGTGGGCTACACGCTGGCCGAGCGCGGTGAGAACCTCGACCAGGCCGAGCGCCTGATCGCGCGCGCGCTCGAACTTCGCCCCGACGATGGCTTCATCACCGACAGCCTGGGCTGGGTGTACTTTCAGCGCGCGCAGCCCCTGTTGTTGAATGGTCACATCGAGGTCGCCCGCACCTGGCTCGACCGCGCGGAAGCGGAGTTGCTGCGCGCACAGGAGTTGACGGGGGGCGACCCGGTGATCTCCGAGCATCTGGGCGATGTATGTCTTGCGCTCGGTCGCCGGGACGATGCGCTGGCGCACTACGAAAAGGCGGTGTCGCTGGGGCCACGGGAGGGCGAGCAGCCGGAACTCGCCGCGAAGCTCGAGCGGCTGCGGGCCGCGTTGCGATGAGCCGCGTTGCTGTCGCGCGGCTGCTGCTTTTGACCTTGTGTCTGGGCGTCGCGGCCTGTCGCACGCTGGCGCCAGTTGCAAAGCCCGCGCCATCTCCGTGGACGGCTTCGCAGTTGCTCGACCAGCAGCGCGCGCAGGCCGCACAGCGCACCGGCCTCCGCGCGCGGGCGCGCAGCGACCTGCGTGGCGCCAGCGGCGAGCACTTCACGCGCCAGTTGCTGCTGCTGCAGAAGCCGGATCGGCTGCGCGTCGAAGTGCTGGGCCTCTTCGGTCAACGGCTGCGCGCGCTCAGCAGCGATGGCGTGCGCACCGAGTTCTATCAGCACGGCGACCGGGAGATTTCGAGCGCGCCGCAAGCGCTTGCCGAACTCGAAGTCGTGCTCGGTCTGCCGCTGGGTTTCGAGGACGCGGTGGCGCTGCTGCTCGCCGCGCCGGAGCTTCCGGCCACGGAGGCAGAGCCAGCGCTCGAACGCGACCCGCAGAGCGGGGACATGCGGCTGCGCTTTCCCGACCGCAGCCTGCGCTTCGATGCCGAGGGGCGGCTGCGCGCCGTTCACTTCCGCCCGGCGCCGGACGCCCAAGACCGGCTGCGCGTCCGCTACGACGACTGGCGCACGCTGCCCGGCGGCGGTCGCTTCCCCTTCCTGCAGCGCTTCGATTTTCCATCGCAAAGCCTTCGCCTGCTGCTGACCCTCGTCGAGGTCGAGTTGAACCCGGACGCCGCCGCCCATCTGTTCCGGCTCCGGCCCGCCCGCCGGGACGGGCTATCCTCCGACGCCGAGGGGGAGCGCCGATGAATCGCGGGAATCTCGCTTGCTGCGCCTGCGCCCTGCTGCTGCTTGCGGGCTGCAGCAACAATCCCTACCCGGACGCGGACTCGGCCACGCGCACCTACTACACGACCTTCGTCGAGGCCCACCGCACCCTCGACCCGGCCGAGGCCTACAACGTTTCCGCGCACAAGGTGACGGGGCTGGTCTATGACACGCTGCTCGAATACCACTATCTGAAGCGCCCCTACACATTGATTCCCGGACTCGCCACCGAGGTTCCGGTCGCGGAGCCGCTGGCCGATGGCGGCGTGCGCTATCGCTTCCGCTTGCGCGAGGGCGCGGGCTACGGTGACGACCCCTGCTTCGAACGCGGCGGCAAAGGACGGCGCAGCCGCGAGGTGGTGGCGGAGGACATCGCCTACCAGCTTCAGCGGCTGGCCGACCCCGCGTTGCAGGTGCAGGTGCGCGAGCCCTTCTCGCGCATCGTGGGCTTCCGCGACTTCATGACCGCGCTCGAAGCGCGCCGCCGCGCGGACCCGGCCTTCGCAGCGCTCCCGGCGCGGTTGCAGTACCAGCAGCTCGGCGGCATCCCCGGTCTGCGCGTGCCGGGCCGCTATGAACTCGAAGTGCGCCTGTCCGAGCCCTATCCGCAACTGCTCTACTGGTTTGCGATGGAGTTCTCCACGCCGGTTCCCTGGGAGGCGGTCGAGTACTACGACGCCCGGCCGGGGCGGGCGCGCTTTGCTGACCACCCGGTGGGCGCCGGCGCGTTTCAGGTGGTCGAATATCAGAAGCAGTCGCGCGTCGTGCTCGAGCGCAACCCCAACTGGTATGGCTACCGCCACCCGGATGCGCCCGCCGCCCGCTATCCCAGCGAGGGCGCGCCGGGCGACGCGGCGCTTGGCCTGCTCGACCCGGCCTACCGGGGACGGCCGGTTCCCTTCGTGGATCGCATCGAGATACGCCTCGATAAGGAGGACATCCCGAGGTTCGGCAAATTCCTTCAGGGGTATTACGACGTCAGCAAAATCATCAAGGAGAGTTTTGATCAGGTGGTGCAGAGCGATCGCCTGACGCCCGAGATGGAGGCGCTCGGGGTGCGGCTTCAGAAAGCCGTGAGTCCGAGCGTGTTCTATCTGGGTTTCAACATGGCGGACAAGGCGGTCGGCGCGGCGGCGGGCGCGCGCGGTCGCAAGCTGCGTCAGGCGATGAGCCTGGCCGTGGACTCGGCGCGCTTCATCGAGTTGTTTCTGAACGGCCGCGGGGTCGAGGCGCAGGCGCCGCTGCCCCCGGTGCTCGCCGGTTACCCCGAGGGCTACCGGAACCCCTACCGGCAGGTGGATCTCGAGCGCGCGCGGCGGCTGCTTGGCGAGGCGGGGTACCCGGAGGGCATTGACCCGCAGACCGGCAAGCCCTTGCGGCTCAGCTTCGACACCTATGCGACCAGCTCACAGGTGCTGCTGCAGCGCGAGTTCTTCGTCAACGAGTGGCGCAAGATCGGCATTGATGTCGAAATTGCGAACACCACCTACAACGAGTTTCAGGCCAAGCTCGAGCGGGGCGCCTATCAGCTCTACTTCTATGGCTGGTCGGCGGATTACCCGGACCCGGAGAATTTTCTGTTCCTGCTCACCTGTGACATGCGGCGCATCCCGCACAACGGGCCGAACTCGGCCAACTTCTGCGACGCGCGCTACGACCGGCTCTTCGCGCAGATGGAGGTGATGCCGAACGGCCCCGAGCGCAACGCCATCATCGAGGAGATGCTTGCGATTTTGCGCGAGGAGCGGCCCTGGATCGAACTCTTCCACCGGATTGACTACTCGCTCGCGCACGAGTGGATTTCAAACCTGAAACCCTTTGGCATGTCGCACCCGATGTACAAGTACTACGATGTGGATCCGAAGCGTCGCGCCGAGTTGCGTGCGGCGCGGAACCGCCCGGTGGTGTGGCCGGCCTGGGCGCTGCTCGGCGTCGCCGTGCTGGGCGTAGCGCCTGGCGTGCGCACCTTCTTCCGGAACCGGCAGTAGTGCTCGCCTACATCCTGCGACGGCTCGGCTATGGCGTCGGTGTCGTGTTCGGCGTGCTCTTTGTGCTCTTCGTGCTCTTCTTTCAGATCGCCACGCCAGATGACATCGCGCGACGCGCCCTCGGCGAGAAGGCCAGGGCGCAGGACATCGAAGACTGGAAGGCGAACAACGGTTACGACCGCCCGCTCTGGCCCTGGCAGGATTTCAGGGACAACCAGCTCTTCACGCATTATCACTCGATGCTGCGCTTCGATTTCGGTCGCAGCGATGTGGACGGCACGCCCATCGCGCGCCGCCTGCGCGAGGGTGTGGCGCCGAGCCTGACCATCACGGTGCCGATCTTCGTTCTGAGTCTGTTGCTGACGGTGCTGCTCGGTCTGTTCGTGGCCTTCTTCCGGGAAACCTACATTGACATCGCCGGCGTCTTTCTATGTGTGCTGGGCATGAGCGTTTCGATTCTGCTCTACATCATCGGCGGGCAGTTTCTGATTGGAAAGCTGCTGCACTGGTTCCCGATCTCGGGCTTCGACCTCGACCCCTCGGTGATGCTGCGCTTCATCGCGCTGCCGGTGATGATCGGCGTGCTCTCGGCGGCGGGCGGCGATGTGCGTTTCTACCGCACGGTTTTCGTGGAGGAAACCGGGCGCGACTATGTGCGCACCGCGCGCGCCAAGGGCGCCGGCGAACTGCGGGTGATGCTGCGCCATGTACTGCGCAACAGCCTGATTCCAATTCTGACTCGCGTCGTGGTCACCATTCCCTTCCTCTTCGTGGGCTCGCTGCTGCTCGAAAATTTCTTTGGCATTCCCGGCCTCGGCTCGCTGACGGTGGACTCGATCCAGCAGAACGATTTCAGAACGCTGCGCGTCATCGTCTTTGTGTTTTCGCTGATGTTCATCGGCGGGCAGATCGCCACCGATATCAGCTACGCCGCCGTTGATTCGCGCGTGCGCCTGGAGTAACCGTGGAAGCGCATCATGTTTCCAATCTGCTGGTGGCGCTGCTGCTGCTTGGCGCCGCCGCCACTGGGCGCGCGCTGTGGCGAAACCGCCTGTGGCGCGAGGCGCTGACCGAGCTCTGGCGCCGGCGCCGCCTGTCGCTGCTGACCATCGCGCTGTTCATCAGCGTCGGTCTGCTCGACTCCGTCGCCTGGATCGGCGGCGAGGTGGCGGGGGAGGATCTGCTCGCCAGCCACGAGGCGCGCAGCGTGATTGACCGGCTGTTTCTGAAACCCGCCGAAGGCAGCTACTCGGCTCCCTTCGCCACGCACACCTTTTACAACAAGCAACCTCTGGTCGCGCCGGCTGGCCACCCGTTCGGCACCGATATTCTGGGGCGCGATGTCTTCCATCGCACCCTCAAGGGCGTGCGCGTCGCGCTGCTGATCGGCGGCTTCACCTCGCTGATCGCAATTCCGCTGGCGCTGCTGCTCGGCATCCGCGCCGGTTACTTCGGCGGGCGCTTCGACGACATGGTCTTCTTCGTAATGTCCACGCTGGCTTCGATTCCATCGCTCTTGTTGCTCATCGCGCTGATTCTGGTGCTCGGTCGCGGCACCTGGCAGGTCTGCGTCGCCCTCGGCATCACCAGTTGGGTGGGGCTCTGCCGCGTGACCCGTGGCGAGACCCTGAAGCTGCGCGAACTCGACTACATTCAGGCGGCGAAAGCGCTCGGTGTTTCCAACGGGCGGATTCTGCTGCGCCACATACTGCCGAATCTGATGCATCTGGTGATCGTCACCTTCGTGCTGCTGTTCTCGCAGTTGGTGTTGTCGGAGGCGACCCTTGCGTACCTCGGCATCGGCGTGGATGGAAGCTGGGGGCAGATGATTGATCAGGCGCGCACCGAGCTTTCCCGCGAGCCGGTCATCTACTGGAACATTGCCGCCGCCGGCGCCGCGATGTTCACGCTGCTGCTCGCCGTCAACTATGTGGGCGACGCGCTGCGCGACATCCTCGACCCGCGCACGCTACGGGAGGATGCGTGAGCGCGGCCCTCGAAATCGAAGAACTCTCGATCTCCTTTCCCGTCGCGGGTCAGCGGGTGCGCGTGGTGGACGAGGTGACTTTGCAGATTCAGCCGGGCGAGGTGCTGGCTCTGGTCGGCGAGTCCGGCAGCGGCAAGTCCATGATTGCACTCGGCTGCCTGCGGCTCGTTCCCAAACCCGGTCGCGTGGACGCCGGTCGCGTGCTGCTGCATGGCCGCGACCTGATGCCGCTCTCGGTGCCCGAGATGCGCAAGCTCCGGGGCGCTTCCCTCGCGATGATTTTTCAGGAGCCGATGACCAGCTTGTCGCCGGTAGTGACGGTCGGCGAGCAGGTGGCGGAGGCCATCCTGCTGCACGAAAAAGTCACCCGCAAGGCCGCCCACGCGCGCTGCGTGGAGCTCTTCGAGCGCGTCGGCATCCCCGACGCCGGCGCGCGCACCCACGCCTATCCCCACCAGCTTTCGGGCGGGTTGAAGCAGCGGGTGATGATTGCTATGGCGCTCTCCACCCGCCCGCGCGTGTTGATCGCCGACGAGCCCACCACGGCCCTCGATGTGACCATACAGGCGCAGATTCTCGAGCTGCTGCGCGAACTGCAGCGCGAAACGGACAGCGCCATCCTGCTCATCACCCACGACTTCGGCATCGTGAACGAGCTGGCCGACCGGGTGGCGGTGCTCTATGCGGGGCGTCTCGTCGAAGAGGCCCCGCGCGAGACGCTGCTGCACCGGCCGCGGCATCCCTACACGCAGGGGCTTTTGCGCTCGATGCCGGGAAGCGTCGTCAAGGGCGAACGCCTCGAAGAAATCGCCGGCACGCTGCCGCCGCTCACCGAGTTGCCAGCCGGTTGTCGCTTTGCGACGCGCTGCGCGCGCGTCTTCGAACCCTGTCACGAGAGCACGCCCGCGTCCTTGCAACTCGCACCCGAGCACAGCGCCTTCTGCTTCGCGGTGGCCGAGGAGGAGGGCGGATGAGCGCCGCCCCCGCGCCCGCCGAGCGCGACACCGCACCCGCGCCCGCACCGCTGCTTCGGGTCGAGGGCCTGCGCACCTGGTTCCCGATTCGCGCGGGGCTGCTGCGCCGCACCACGGGTTATGTGCGCGCGGTGGACGGCGTGGACCTCAGCATCCACCGCGGCCAGACCCTGGCGCTGGTCGGGGAGAGCGGTTGCGGCAAGACCACGGTGGGGCGCTCGATTCTGGCTCTCGAACGCCCGCGCGAGGGCCGGGTCTGGTATGGCGATACCGACCTGATGGCGCTGCCGCCGGATGCGCTCAGAAGCTATCGGCGCAAACTGCAGATCGTGTTTCAGGATCCGCTGGCCTCGTTGAACCCGCGGCTTCGGGTGCGCGAGGTGGTGGCCGAGGGCATGCGCTCCTTCGGCATCGGCGCGAACGAGGACGAGCGCAGCGAGCGCGTGGCCGCCCTGTTGCGCCGCGTTCAACTCGACCCGCAGACCATGTGGCGTTACCCGCACGAGTTTTCCGGCGGTCAGCGCCAGCGTATCGGCATCGCCCGCGCGCTGGCGGTGGAGCCGGAGCTGGTGATCTGCGACGAGTCGGTCTCTGCCCTCGATGTTTCGATTCAGGCGCAGATTCTGAACCTGCTCGGCGAACTGCAAGCGGAGATGGGGCTCGCCTACCTGTTCATCACCCACGATCTGGCCGTGGTGCGCTATCTGGCCGATGAGGTGGCGGTGATGTATCTGGGGCAGATCGTGGAGCGCGGCCCGACGGAGCGGGTCTTCGAAGCGCCGGCGCATCCCTACACCCGGGGTCTGCTTGCCGCCGTGCCCTCGGTGGACCCGGATATTCGCCACCGCTCGCTGCGCGTGCTCGGCGATGTACCCTCGCCCGCCAACCCGCCCCCGGGCTGTCGCTTTCACACCCGCTGCCCCGAGTGCTTCGAACGCTGTCGGCAGGAAGCGCCAACACTGTTCGAAAACACAGGCGGCGAGAGCCGCTGCTGGCTGTCCGACCCCAAAGCGGCGCCGCCCGCCAGCGGTTGACGCGCGCGCATCTCGCGGGCAAGCTGCGCGCGCCGAGGAGGAACCATGCGTCTCGAGTACAGTATCAGCCTCGATGAAATTGATGTGCCGCGCTTCGCGGTGGAGGGCGTGGAGGGCATCGGCAAGGTGTTCACACTTGCGACGCTGGTGTTGAACGTGCTGTCGGTGAAGCCGCGCGTCGAACTGGTGTTTCACGGGCTGAGCCCCGAGGACCCGGCGCGCAAGTTCGAAGCCTTTCAATGTATCGCCCGCAGCGTGGGCCCCGACTCCGAACTCGTGTACTCCGAAGGGCAGGGCGGCTCCGTGCCCGGTTCCTCGTCCTACTACCAGTGGGTGAGCGTCAGCCGCGCCTGAAGCATCCCCGATGGTCGGGGCCGCACCCAAGACCAAGACCAAGCTCGTTGATAGAAATTAGAAAAGTTAAATAAGGAGGGAGTTAACTTGATCGAGGCTCTGGGGTTGAGCAAGCGCTACGGCGATGTGCTGGCCGTGGACGATGTCTCGTTTCGCGCCGAAGCCGGCGAGGTGGTCGGCTTTCTGGGCCCGAACGGCGCCGGCAAGACCACCACCATGCGTCTGCTGACGGGTTTCCTGCCAGCGACGGAGGGAACCGTGCGCATCGCGGGCCACGACATCTTCGAAGCGCCAGGCCTTGCGCGCCGCGCCATCGGCTACCTGCCCGAGACGCCGCCGCTCTATCCCGAAATGCAGGTGCAGAGTTACCTCCGCTATGTCGCCCGGCTGAAGGATGTCCCCCGCAAGCGCTTGCGCGATGCAGTGGAGCGCGCGATGGAGCGCACCGGCCTGGGCGAGTTGCGGCGGCGCAGCATCGGGCAACTCTCCAAAGGCTTCCGTCAGCGCGTCGGCATTGCGCAGGCGCTGGTGCACGAGCCCGAAGTGCTGATTCTCGACGAGCCCAGCGTGGGCCTCGACCCGATTCAAATGCGCGAAATTCGCCAGTTGCTCCGCGAACTCGCCGACAGCGGCCGCGACGGCGCCGGGCAGACCATCGTGCTCTCCACGCATCTGCTCGGCGAAGTGGAGGCCATCTGCTGCCGCGTGATTCTGCTTCACGCCGGGCGCAAGGTGCTCGATCAGCCGCTTTCCGAACTCACGCGCGACGGCGGGAGCCTCGAGGATGTGTTCACGCGCCACACCCTGCGCGAGCCCCTTGCGGCGGAAGCGGAAGCGGAGGGGGCGTGAGACACATTCCGGCCATCGCCGGGCGCGAACTCCGCGCCTGGTTCGTGTCGCCCGTGGCCTGGGTGGTGCTGGTTCTGTTCGCACTGCTCTCCGGCTTCTTCTTCCTGATGCAGGTGCGCCTGTTTCAGGAGGTGCTGAGTTACTACCAGCAGATTCAGCAGCTCGAGGCGCTGCGCTCGGTCACGCTCAACAACTTTCTCCTCTTTGGCTACTACCAGACCATCTGGCTGGTGCTGCTGTTTCTGACGCCCGCATTGACCATGGGGCTTTTTACCTCGGAGAAAATCAACGGCACGCAGGAGCTTTTGCTGACCAGCCCGATCACATTCTGGGAACTCGTGCTCGGCAAGTATCTGGCTGCAGTCGCGATGGTGACGCTGCTGCTGCTGCTGCTCGCGCTGCAAACGGCCACCCTGTTCGTTTTTGGCAACCCGGAGTTCTGGCAGACCGCGGCGGGCTTGCTCGGCCTCTGGCTGGTCGGCCTCGGCTACGCGGCGGTCGGCTGCTTCGCCTCCTCGATTACGAAAAGCCCGCTGATCGCCTTCTTCCTCTGCTTCTCCATCCTGTTGCTGCTGTTTCTGCTCGGGCAGATCGCCAGCATCGGCATGGCCGCCACCGCTGGCGCGCCAGCCGCCCACTGGTTGACGGACGCCCTGCGCTGGCTCTCCTCCGATCGGCACTTCGAGGCGTTGCTGCGCGGTTTGCTCGACACCCGCTCCATTACCTACTTCGTTTTTCTCATTGCCTTCTTTCTGGTGCTGACCCGGGGCGTCGTCGAATCCGCGAGGTGGCGCTGATGAAGCGCGGGTCGCTGCTGCTCGGTTGGCTGGGCGCCACGGCGCTGCTCTTCGCGCTGCTCTCCTTCCTGCTTCAATTGTTGTCGGGCGTGATCCTGCTCAGCGGCTTCGACTTCTGGTTCTGCTGCGTGAACGCCGTGGTGGGCGCGCTGCTGCTCGGCGTCTCCGTCTTTCGCAACCTGCCGACGCTGCGCCGGAGGGCAGAGAGCCCCGGCGCGCGGCGCGCGGGCCGCTACGGCGGCAACCTGGCGCTGCAGACGCTGCTGTCGCTCGCCATCCTCTGTGCACTGGCGTTCCTCGCGACCGAGTACCCGAAGCGTTTCGACTGGACGGAGGCGCAGAGCCACTCACTTTCGAGTCAGACCCTCAATTTGCTCGACGGACTCGAAGCAGAGTTGCGGGTGGTCGCCATCTACCAGACGGCCCTCGCCGAGCCGGCGCGTGATTTTCTGGAGCGCTACCGGCTGGCCGCGCCCGAGCGCGTCGTGGTGGAGTTCGTGGACCCGAACGCGCAGCCCGGTCGCCTGGCTGCGCTCGACCTGCGCAGCGACGACCTCGGCGCGGGGCTTTTGCACCTGAGCCTGGGAGCAGAGTCCACCGAGGTGGAAGAACTCAGCGAGCAGGCGCTGACCTCGGCGTTGCTCCGCCTCACCCGGCTCGAACGCAAGCGCGTGGTCTTCCTCGAAGGCCACCTCGAGCGCGCCGTGCGCGGCCGGGACGCCGATGCCGCCGGCGGTTTCGGCGCCGCCGCCGAGGCGCTTCGCAACGAGAACTATCAGGTGGACACGCTGCTGCTCGCGACCACGGGCGAAGTGCAAGAGGATGTGGACGTGCTGATTGTGGCGAGCCCCATCCGCCCCTTTCACGAGATCGAGCACGCTGCGCTTCGGCGCTACATGGAAGGTGGCGGCGCGCTGCTCCTGCTGCTCGACCCGCGCGCCGACACCGACCTCGATTCCGAACTCGAAGACTGGGGCGTCGTGGTCGGCGACGACATCGTGGTGGATCAAATCCAGGGCCTGATCGGCCGCGCGACCACGCCCTTCGCCGACGCCTACAGCGATCACCCGATTACCCGCGCGCTGCGCGCCGCCACGCTCTTTCACACGGTTCGCAGCGTGGATGTCGCCCCGGAGAGCAGCCTGCAGCCACTGGTGCGCACGGGAGACAACTCCTGGGCCGAGCGCGATCTCGCGCGGCTCGAAGAAAGCTCCGAGGCGGAGCCGAACCCCGAGGCGGACATCATCGGGCGCGTGCCGGTCATGGTCGGCGGTGAAGTCGCCTTTGCGGATGGGAAGCGCGCGCGTCTGGTCGTGGTCGGCGACTCCGACTTTGCGAGCAACCGCTTCCTGCGCGAGTTCGCGGGCCGCGATCTCTTCGTCAACAGCGTCAACTGGCTGCTCGGCGATGCCGAAGCCATTTCGATCCGCCCCGAGCCGGGGCGCGCAAGCCGTCTGGAACTTTCGCAGCAGCAGTACGAAAACCTGCGCATTCTGGCGCTCTTCGCATTGCCCGAAGCGCTGGCCATACTCGGGGTCGCCGTCTGGTGGAGGCGTCGCGCGCCCGGTTCCAAAGGGTGAACACGCGCGCGACCTTCTGGCTGCTGGCGGTGGCCGCGCTGCTGGCCCTGCTGCTGTGGCTGCGCGGTGAACGCGACGAGACCCGCCCGGACGAGGCCTCCCTCGTCTTCGGCACGCTGCTGGCGGATGAGATTCAAAGCATCGAACTCGACACCAGCGACGGCCACCGCGCCCGGCTGCTGCGGCAAGCGTCCGGTTGGCGACTGGCCGCGCCCGTCGCTGCGCCCGCCGATGCATTGGTGGCGGATGGCATCGCCGCTGCGCTCGCCAGCCTCGAAGCCGAGAGCGTTTTTGAGGAGATCGAGGCGCTCGAAAACTACGGACTCGAAGGGCAGCCGCAAATTGTCTTCGAGACGGCGGCGGCCTCGTTCGCGCTGCGCATCGGAAAGCGCGCGCCAGTGGGTAGCGCGCAGTACCTGAGCGATGCGCCGGCGACGCGGGTCTTTCTGGTTCCCGCGTATCGCACAAGCGCCTTGCAGCGAAAGCTCGACGAGTTGCGCGACGCGCGCCTGCTGGTCTTCGACGCCGATGCCGTCGTCGGCCTGCACGCGAGTTGGCCTGCGGGAGAAGTCAGCCTCGAACGCAATGCTTCGGGCTGGCGGCTTACACAGCCTGTTGAAGCCCCCGCCGATAGCGCGCGCATCGAGCAGTTGCTCGGCACGCTCGCCCGGCAGCGCGCCAGCGGTTTCATTGACGCGCCGGTAGAGAGAGTAGAAAATTCAAATGAGCTTGGCCTTGTCACCCCCGACTTTGCGCTCGAGCTCCAGGTAGAGGAAAAAAACGAGGGTGCGCCACTGCGCTTTGTGCTCGGCGCCGAGCGCGACGGGAAGCGCGTGGCGCGGGCGCGCGACGACCAGTTGTTCGAAGTTTCCGCCACGCTCTTGTCTTCGTTGCCCCGCGACTTGTTCTCCTATCGCCAGCGCGAACTCGCGCGCTTTGATCCCGAAGAGGTTGCATCCCTCGAATGGAGCTTCGCCCGCGCCGACGCCGAGGGCGCGCCGCTGCAACTGCACATGCAGCGCGATGAAGCGGGCGACTGGCAGACGACACCGGCCGCATTCCCGCAAGACGCGCTCACTGCGCTGCTCGGCGAGCTTTCCACCCTCGATGCCTCCGCTGTACTGCTGGAGCAAGCGACAAAAGAGCAGGGCGCGCGCCTCGGTCTCAGTCCGCCGCGCACCCGGCTGCGGGTTTTTGCGGATGCCGATGCTGCCGCCGCTGCGCTGGCGGAGCTTCGCTTCGGCGCGCCCATCGAAGCGCGCGGCATTCCGGTGCAGCGCGCCGATCTCGACACGGTTTTTCTGGCGCCCGCCGAACTCGCCCGGCATCTCCCGCTCGGCGCGGAGGACTTCGAGCAGAACTTCCGCCCGAAGCCGCCGCCACTCACCGCGCCAACCAGCGAGTGACGCCGCCGCCCAATTAGAAAAGTTAAAAGGTCTAAAAGTTGAAAAGAGCCCGGGTGTTGGCGCTGGTGGCGCGCGCGACTTCCGCAAGCGGTCGTCTCTGCGCTTCCGCCAGCACGGCTCCCACCCGGGCGACATTTGCGGGCTCGTTGCGCGTTCCGCGCAGACCTTCGGGCGCGAGCAGCGGCGCGTCGGTTTCGACCAGCAGCCGGTCGAGGGGCAGCTTTGCGGCGACCTCGCGCAGCGCCGGGCTCTTGCGGAAAGTCAGGATGCCCGAGAAGGAAATGCAAAGCCTTTGATCGAGGGCACGACGCGCGAAGGCTTCGTCGTGGGTGTAGCAGTGCAGCACGCCGCACACCGCGCCGCCGCCCTCGCTCCGCCAGATATCGAGCAGCTCGTTGTAGGCCGTGGCTTCCCGGTCCCGCACATGAATCGAAACCGGCAACTGGAGTTCCCGCGCCAGCGCAACCTGCCAGGCGAAGGCCTCGCGCTGCGCCGCGCGGGGCGCGTGCTCATACCAGTAGTCGAGACCGCACTCACCGACGGCCACGACGCGCGGCTTGGCAAGCCAGCCACGCAGCGCGCGCTTTGCGTCCTCGTCGAGTTGATCGGCCTCGTGCGGGTGGACGCCGACCGTGGCGAAGACGCGCTCGTCGTCTTGCGCGAGTTCCACCGCGCGCGCATTGTGCGCCAGCCCGTAGCCCGCGCCGATGGCGATCAGTTGGGTCACGCCGCTGGCGCTCGCCGCATCGAGCACGGCGGCGCGGTCGGCGTCGAACGCATTGGCGCTGATGTGGCAGTGGGAATCTATCCACCGGGGCTGCGCTTGCGTGTTTTTGTCTTCAGTCATCGTCTTGTCGTTCGAGGCGCGGGAAGAGGGCGTCGCCTTTCGAGGTGGGCGTGCCGGGAATTAACATGTTCCAGCGCGCCGCGTCATCGGGCAGACGTGCGTTGCGCAGCGCATCGCCGAGACCGAGGCGGCGCAGCAATTCCGCGCTGGCCTCGGGCAGGAAGGGCGCGAGGAGCAGGCCAATCGAGCGCAGCGCCCGGCAGGCGCTTGCGAGGGTGGTGCGCAGCTCGCCAGCGCGTGCGGCCGTGCGGGCCGCCTTCCAGGGCTCGCGCCGGTCAATGTAGCGGTTGGCCGCGTCCACCAGTTGGAACACGGCCTCGAGCGCGCGGTGCAACTCGAAGCGGCGCAGGTGATGATCCACGGCGGTGGCGGCGGCGGCGCAGGCGTCGCGCAGCACGGTTTCGTCGGGGCCGTCGTCGTCCGGCTCGGGCACGACGCCTTCGCAGTAGCGCGCCGTCATGTTCAGCGTGCGCGAGAGCAGGTTGCCGAGCGCATTCGAGAGCTGCGCGTTGGCGCGCTCGATCATCGCGTCTTCGTTGAAGCTGCCGTCGAGGCCGAAGGACATTTCGCGCAATAGAAAGTAACGGAAAGGCTCGAAGCCGTAGCGCGCTTTCATCCGCAGCGGGTCAATCATGTTGCCGAGACTTTTCGAGACCTTGCGTGCCTCCACCTGCCAGTGGCCGTGAACGCGCAGGCCGCGGAACAGCGGCAGGCCAGCGGCGTGCAGCATCGTCGGCCAGAAGACGCCGTGGGGTTTCAGGATGTCCTTGCCGATCAGGTGCGTGCAGGCGCGCCAGCGCGCTTCCCAGTCGGGTTTATCGGGCCAGCCGCAACCGCTCAGATAATTCACCAGCGCGTCGAACCACACATAGCAGACATAGTTGCTGTCGAAGGGGAGTTCGATGCCCCAGGACAGACGCTCTTTCGGGCGCGAGATGCAAAGATCCTCGAGCCCGCTTCCCTCGCGGATCATCGCGAGCACTTCGTTGCGGTAGCGCTCCGGCTCGATCAACTCGGGGTGGCGTTCCAGTTCGCGCGCGAGCCAGTCGAAGTGCTCGCTCATCTTGAAGAAGTAGTTGGCCTCGCGGCGCGCTTCCGGTTTCGTTTCGTGGTCGCGGCACAGGCCATCCTTTGTATCGCGATCGGTCAGGAAGCGCTCACAGCCGACGCAGTAAAGCCCCTCGTATTCGCGGAACTCGATCTGCCCCGCGTCGTGAATGGCGTTTGCGATCTTTGCGACGGCGCGGCGGTGGTCGGCGTCGGTGGTGCGAATGAAGCGGTCGTAGCGAATGTCGAGCCGGTCCCAAGTGGACTGCCAGATGTCGGAGACGCGCGCGGCAAAGTGCGCGGGTGTTTCGCCGGCATCCTCGGCGGCGCCTTGCACCTTCTCGCCGTGCAGGTCGGCGCCCGTCTGGAAGTACACCGCCTCGCCGGCGAGACGGTGGTAGCGGGCCAGCGCATCGGCGGCGATGGTCGAGTAACTGTGGCCGATGTGCGGCAGACCGTTCACATAGTAGATCGGCGTCGTCAGCGAAAATTTCTTGCCGCTCACACCATGGCCTCGCGCAGGGCGAAGAGCACGCGCTCGGCCACCATCTGCGGGTTGGCGTTGCGCTGCGCCAGCGATTTGCGACCGGCGTTCAACACCGCCCAGGCTTCGAGCCTTGCGTCCGGGTTCTCACCCGCCAGCGCTGCAGTGCAGGTTTTTTCGTGCAGCCAGGCAGCGGTCAGCGCGAGCCATTCAGTGAGCGCTGGCGCGGTGACCTGTCTCGGGCCGCGAAATTCCTCGGCCCAGTCGAGCAATTCGGATTCGCTGAGTTTCGCAATGCGGGCGAGCCGCGCGGCCTCGGCTTGCGCCTCTTCGGGCGCGTCGGCTGCGAGCGGCGAGGGCTTGCGCTCGGGCGGAAATTGCAGCCGCTGGCAGCGCGAGCGCACCGTCGCCAACAAGCCGGCGGGCTGCGCACTTACGAGCAGCAGCGTGGTGGCCGGGGGCGGCTCTTCGAGCAGGCGCAGCAGCGCGTTCTGCGCTTCCTGATTCAACCACTCGGCGTCCGCGACCACGCCGGCGCGCCGCCCGCCCTCTACCGTGCGCAACTGAAACATTTCCTGCATGGCGCGGATCTGCCCGATGCGCACGCGGGTGTCGCCCGCGCCGCGCTCCACCCAGACGAGATCCGGATGCGTTCCGATGTGCCGGAGCAGCGGGCCGCTGCGGCCGGTGCCGTCGAGCGGGATCAGCTCACCGGGGTCGGAGCGGCGGCAGGCAGGGCAGGCTTCGCAGGGGCGACGCGCAGCGTCGCCCACGGCCGCGCCGTCGCCGCTTTCGCCGTCGCCCGTGCAGGCGAGTGCGCGCGCGAACCACAATGCGCAGGCAGCCGGCCGCTCGCCGACGCCGGCGAAAAGGTATGCCGAGTGCACCCGCTCCGCCTCGATGCTGCGGCGCAGCGGCTCGCACAGCTTGTCGGCGGTTTCATCCACGCTCGCCTCCGATGCGCGGCGCATTCTAGCAGGGCGTAGCGGCGGGCGGGTTGGACCGTCGCGCCACGCCGCATGGAACCGCTTTGTGCGCGCCCCCGTCGCCATGTGAAGGCGCCGCGCGCTGCGATAGGCTCCGCACATCCTTGAGTGAACGGGTCCATATCCTGATTGCCGGCGGCGGCATCGTGGGCACGGCGCTGGCCTGGGCGCTGGCCCGGCGCGGCGTATCGGGCATCCGCGTGATTGATCTCGACCTGGCGGGGATGTATGCCTCCTCGGAGTTGAACGCGGGCGGCGCGCGCGCGACCTGGTGGCAGACCGTCAACATCGAGAGCTGCCTCGCCACTCTCGATTTCTTCCGCGCCCACGCGCAGGAGTTTGGCTTTCAGGAGCGGGGCTACCTGTGGCTTTATGACGATGCCGGGTTGCTGGCGCAGGCCGACGAGAAGCGCGTGTTGCAAAATCGCCTGGGCCTCGGCGTCGAGCGGCTCGCGCCCGGCGAGGTTCAGGAGCGCTTCCCGATTGTGGATCGCGGTACCGAAACGCTGGTGGGCGCCACCTTTTCGCCCCGCGATGGTCTCGTCAACCCGAATGCGGTGCGCGCGTTTTATCGGCGCGAGGCGCAGCAGCGCGGCGTCGTGTTCAGCGACCGCGACTACCTGGCCGGCGTGCGCACGGAACTCGTGGCGGGCGCGGGTGCTGGTTCGACAAAACGCCGCGTCGCCGCCGTCGAACTCATCGAGGTCGAGCGCAGCGACCCCACCGACGCCGAGGGCGTCATCCGCGAAATTCTCTGCACCCACCGCGTGCCGATGGCGCGCTGCGTGCGGGAGCGGCGTATTGACTGCGATGTGTTCGTCAACTGTCTGGGCGCCTGGTCGCCGCTGCTCGCCGCCAAGATCGGCGTGCACGATGTGACCGAGCCGGTGCGCCGTCAACTCTCGCTGCTCGATGTGCACGGTGAAGATGTAGCGCCGGGGGTGAACCTCGAAACGCTCGGCATGGTGGTGGCGCCGTCGAATGTCTTCTTCCACCCCGAGGGCGCGCACCTGCTGGCCGGTTACTCGATTCCCGAAGAGCCTCCCGGTTACGACTTCGACTACGACGGCGAGGATTTTTTCATCGAAGAGGTGTGGCCCCGGCTCGCCGCTTGCGCCAGCAGTTTCGAGCGCTGCGGTCATGTGCGCGGCTGGGCGGGGCTCTACGCCGTGACGCCCGACTGCAGCGGCATCGCGGGCGCCGTGCCCGGCTTTTCGAATCTTTTTGAGGCGCACTCCTTCACCGGGCGCGGCGTGATGCAGTCCTGCGGCGTCGCCACGAGTCTGGCCGCGCGCATAGACAGCGGCGCCTGGCAGGGCGTTGACCTCGACCCGATGAGCCGCACGCGCTTTCAGGACCCGCGCCGCTGGATCGCCGAGAGCTTGCACATCTGAGGGGCGATGCCCCTCTCCATCCTTTTGACCGCGACCGGGGTGCTACGCACCCCGCCCATTCCGTTGACCGCCCCGAGCGGCTGTCCGAGCCGCTGCCGGAGGACGCGGCGCCATCTCGTCAGAAAGCGGGCGGCGCGGTAGCTTTCCTCTCGATGCAGATCTGCGTCCGCCTCTTTGGTTCCGTGCGTGAGGCCGTGGGCTCGGGCGAGCTTGCGCTGCGGCTCGACCAGGGCGCGATGGTCAGCGCGCTCCGGGCGCAGCTCGCCCGCGATCACCCGATCTTCGAAACCCTCGGCGCCAAGCTTCGGGTTTCGCTGAATCAGGAGTTGTTGAAGGGCGATGCAAAGCTCGAGGAGGGCGACGAGGTTGCGTTTCTGCCGCCGGTGGCCGGCGGCGTGGCGGCGCGCGCGACGCTTTCGGAGCAGCCCCTCGATGTCGGGGCCGTGGTCGCGCGCATCGCGGGGCCGGATGCGGGCGGCATCGTGACTTTTGTCGGCCTGGTGCGCGACACCTCGAAGGGCCACGCGATTCAGCATCTCGAATACGAGGCGTATGCCGGCATGGCCGAGCGGGAAATGGAGCGCATTTGCGCTGACGCCGCGCGCCGCTTTCCGGGCGCGCGGGTTGCGGTGGCGCATCGCAGCGGGCGGCTTTCGGTTGGCGAGTTGGCCGTGGTGGTGGCCGCCGCCGCACCGCACCGCGCCGAAGCCTTCGCCGCCTGCCGTTACACCATAGACACCCTGAAGGAGACCGCGCCGATCTGGAAGAAGGAAGTGGCGAGCGACGGCGCCTGGTGGGTCGAGGACACACCCTGATGCCGGCGGCGGACGACAGCGTTCAGCGGCACCGCGCCGCCGCGCCGGGCAAAGTCGGCTGCGCGGTGTTGACGGTCAGCGACACCCGCAACCTCGAGACCGACAGCGGCGGCGCGCTGCTGGCCCGGTTGCTCGAAGACGCGGGCCACCGCGTGGTGTCGCGCGTCATCGTTCGCGACGACGCGCAGGAGATTCGCGCCGCCGCAAGCAAAGCGCTCGAGGACGAAGCCTGCGATGCCCTGCTGTTGACCGGCGGCACCGGCGTGGCGCCGCGCGATGTGACGCCCGAGGCCATCCGCCCGCTGCTCGAACGCGAGCTGCCCGGCTTCGGCGAGTTGTTCCGCCAGCTTTCCTATCAGGAGATCGGCGCCGCGGCGCTGCTTTCCCGCGCGCTGGCTGGCGTATGCGGCGAGAAGTTGCTCTTCGCCCTGCCGGGATCGAAGGGCGCAATCCGCACCGCGCTCGAAAAACTCGTGCTCCCCGAACTCGGCCACCTGCTAGGCGTTGCCAACAAGCGCTAACCATCTACACACTTCCGGCGCTCAGTCAGCGAGCGGGTGGCCAGCCCTTCCGACAGCCGCTCGGGGCGGTCAAAAGGGGGGCTCCCAGTTCAGTCAGCGGGTGGCCAGCCCAGTACCTCGATGGTTTCGCCCACGCGCCAGCCCCAGCGCTCGATGCTGCCGGCTTGTACTTCGAGCACCGCGTCCACTTTGCGGTCGGGCTGCACCCGGCTCGCGCGTCCGGGGCCGTGGGGGACGCGCGCACTCAGCTGCACGATGCGCCCGTTGCGAATCCACAGGATGTCGATGTCGAAGCGCATCTCCTTCATCCAGAACACGCGGCGGGCAGGGGGGTGGATGGGGAAGTACATGCCCGCGCCGGGGGCCAGACGCGCGCGCCCCGAAAGCCCCTGGCTGCGCCGCTCGGGGGTGTCGGCGACCTC
>JAHRAN010000085.1 GCA_020027245.1 Myxococcota bacterium | reverse complement strand
GCGCGGGCAAACCTAAGCTCGGCGGCGGCGCGGGAGGTGGCTGAAGGTGCGAGCGGTTCGTTGCCAGGGCAATGCCATCCGCGTGGTCGAAGTGCCTCGGCCCGTGGGCGATGGCGTGCGCGTGCGGGTCAAGGCAGCGGGCATCTGCGGCTCGGATCTGCACCTGCTCGGCCGCATACAGGGCGTGACCCTCGGCCACGAGATCGCCGGCGTCACCGACGACGGCACAGCGGTGGCGGTGGAGCCGCTCTCGCCCTGCCGACGCTGCGCGCCCTGCCAGCGTGGCGACTACAACCTGTGCGTGCGCGGCGCGGCCATCGTCCACGGCATTGCGAAGGACGGCGGCATGGCCGACGAGTTGCGGGTTCCCGAAGCCGCGCTGGCTCCGCTGCCCACCGGTGTCAAAACCCGCGACGCCAGCCTGGTCGAGCCGCTCTCGGTTGCGCTTCACGGTTTGCGGCGCGCGAGCCTTTGCGCTGGTGAGCGCGTGTTGATCATCGGCGGCGGCGCCATCGGTCTCTGTGCGCTCGCCGCAGCAAAGGACGCGGGCGCGCAGGTCGCCCTGCTCGCGCGTCACGATGCGCAACGCGAAGCGGCGCTGCGGCTCGGCGCACACCTGGCCGAAGCCGAAGGCGAATACGATCTGGTGATCGAGGCGGCGGGCAGCGAGAGCGCGCTGGCCGAAGCCGTGCGTCGTGCGAAGCCCGGCGCGCGCATCTGCGTGGTGGGCAGTTACTGGCAGCCGGTCACGCTGCCGGGCATGGCGCTTTGCATGAAGGAAGTCAATCTGATCCCGGCTTCGATGTACGGCCGCGCGGCGGGTGTGCGCGACATCGAGCGGGCCGTCGCCCTGCTCGCGGCGCAGCCCGAGATCGCGCGCACGCTCATCACCCACCGCTTCCCGCTCGACGCCGCCGCCGAGGCCTTTGCGGTTGCAGCAGAGCGCGATGCGGGCGCCATCAAGGTGGTGCTCGAACCTTGAGGGGCTTTGGGCGACGGGCGGAATGACAAAGTGGCGCAGTGGAGATGACGAAGTAGCAGACGGCAGCGACGAAAAGCGCCGGTCGCGTCAGCGCCCGGCCCCTTCCGGCAGCGGCTCGGCGCGGTCAAAAGGCTGGCGGTGCGCGCCAGCGCACCGCGCGAAGCGCCTGCCATGTTGTAACTGGCCGCGCTTCAGCGCGGCCCAAGACGTGCGCGTCTACCCATAAGCCCCACTATGAGTACTCCGGCAGCGGCTTTGCGCGGTCAACGGGAGTGGCGGGGTGCGGAGCACCCCGGTCAGCCGCTCGGGGCGGTCAAAAGGCGGGGCGGTGCGCCAGCGCACCGGGCGCGTCTACCCAAAGGTGCCGCTATGAGCCCTTTCCGGCAGCGGCTCGGCGCGGTCAAAAGAATGGGCGGGCTGCGCTGACCAGCGTTCCAGTAACCGGCGCTCCTCTTCGAGCGGCGCCTCGGCCAGTTCGCAGCGCCGGCCGAGCAGCATGGTGCTGCGAAGTTCCGGCGTGTAGCGCGGCCACGGGGGGAGTTTTCTGTGGCCGGGGTCACCGCTGCGCGCAAAGCGCAGCCAGGAATCCATCATGCGCCTCGACAGGCGGCCGGCGCGGTAGCTCATGCCGGCGAGCGGGATCATCAGCGGGTGGCTGGTCATGCCGAACACGAAGGGGATGTCTATGGCGTGGCAGGCGCCGACGGCGCGCCGCGCGAAGGGTGCGCGCCAGGTGACGAGGTAGCTGTAGGCCGCGCCGCCGCCCCGGTGTTGCGCTTCGGCGAGACGCGCCGATGGCCAGTGGAAGACGCGCGCGGTTTGAAAGGCGTGCCACACCCAGCGCGGGCGCGACGCGGCCTGCCGCCCGCCGAGTGCCTGCTGATAGAGCCGCGCCGCCGCTCCCGCCGGCGGCGCCGAGGGCAACGCGCGCAGCACCGACGAGAAGCGCTCGATCAGGCGCTCTTCGGGAAACGCGCCCGCGTCCATCAACCCGAACAGCTTCCACTCTTCGAGCGTTGCGCCCGTCAAGATGGGGATGCGCGCGGCGGCGCCCCGGGCGATGGCTTTGATTGGTTGCTCGGGAATCAACTCGCCATCCACCGAGGGCACGAAGCACATCAGCGTGCGCAGGTTCGAAAGCGACATGACGGTGCGGCGCTGCGCCTGAAGCAGACGTTCGATGGGGATGCGGCCGAGCGCAGTGGCGTCGGGTGACGGGCCGCCGAGTTCGTAGAGCAATTTTTCGGCGACGGTGTGCGCGCGCATGCGCGAGTTAACATTGTCGGCGGCGCCGCTCATGCAGACGGCGCGGTGAAACAGTGCGCGTGCGCGGGGCGCGCCGAGCAGCGCGCCGACGCTCATGCCACCGGCGGACTGACCAAAGACGGTGACATTGCCCGGGTCGCCGCCGAAGCGCTCGATGTTGTCGCGCACCCATTCGAGCGCCGCGATCTGATCGCGCAAGCCCAGGTTGTTGCTGTCGGGCAGCTCGCTTGGAAAGATTGTCGAAAGGTTGGAGAAGCCAATGGCGCCGAGGCGGTAGTTGATGGTCACCACCACCGCGCCGCCACGGCGCGAAAGCGCGCTGCCGTCATAAATGCGCGTCGCGCCGGAGCCGACCAGAAAGCCGCCGCCGTGAAGCCAGAGCAGCACCGGGCGGCGCGCGCCGTCGGCGTTGGGCGTCCAGATGTTCAGGTACAAGCAGTCTTCGTCGAGGGTGCTGGTGGCGGCGTTGATCCAGCGGAACGCGGGGATCGAACGCTGCGGCGCCGCTGGCCCGGACTGCAGCGCGTCGCGGACACCAGCCCAGGGCGTGGGCGGCCGCGGCGGCCGAAAGCGCAGCGCGCCAACCGGCGGCGCCGCAAAGGGAACCCCGAGAAAGCGCAGCACGCCGCCCTGCGCAGCACCCCGCACCCGCCCGGCATAAGTTTCAACCGTCGCCGTCGGCAACACCTCTCTCCCCGGCGG
>JAHRAN010000064.1 GCA_020027245.1 Myxococcota bacterium | reverse complement strand
GCGGTGGACTCGAACCAGGCGGCGAGATTCTTGTGGGCCGGGTCGAGTTTCTGCCCCACCTGTTCGCCGAACTCGATGAAGGGGTAGAGCGCCACATCGGCCAGCGTGAAGCGACCGGGCACGATGGTTTTGCGGCCGCCGATCTGCGCGTCGAGCCAGGCGAGGCCAGCCTGCGCCTCGGCTTTGCGGAAGGGCGCGACGCCGGCGTCGGTGAGCATGCGCTTTTCGAAGAGTTGCAAACCCTCCGCGTTGCGGAAGCCCGAGACCAGCGGCTCGACCACCCGCCACTCGACGCGCCGCACCCACATGCGCGTCTCGGCGCGCTCGGTCGGCGTCGCGCCGATCAGCGGCGGCGCGGGCTTCCGCTCCTCGATCAACTCGCAGATGGCGATGGTCTCGGCGACGATCCGGCCGTCGTCGAGTTCGACCGCGGGCAACTGGCCAGCCGGGTTCTTGTCCGTGAAGGGCGACTCGCGATTGGCGCCCTTCATCAGGTCCACCTTTTCCTGCTGCGAAAATTCAAAGCCTTTCTCGGCGGCGAACATTCGCACCAGTTGCGGGTTGGGGCCAATCGAGTTGTAGAGCTTCATGCGGTTCTCCTTGCTTCATTGCGCGCGCGAAAACGGATGGGCAGGGAATCGAAACCCCAGAGCAGCACGTTGGGGCGGTGCCGGGGCGCGGGCGCGGTGTCGTCGAAGGAGAAGCCCTCGAGCCGTTCGAGCAGCGTTTCGAAGGCGGTCAGCATCTCCTTGCGCGCCAGCGCCGCGCCGAGGCAGAAGTGGATGCCGAGACCGAAGGCCAGGTGCTCGCCGGCGTTTTCGCGCGTGATGTCGAAGCGATCCGGGTCGGGGAAGACCGCGGGGTCGCGGTCGGCGGCGGCGAAGCGCAGCATGCAAAGCGCGCCCGCCGGAATCTCGACGCCTTCGAGTTTGCAGTCGCGCTTGCAGACGCGCCACATATTCGCCGTCGGGGTGGCGACCCGAAGCACCTCCTCGACCAGGTTCGGCAGCAGCGTTGGATCGCGCCGCGCGAGTTCGAGTTGGTCGGGGTTGCGAATCAGAAGCCAGACGCCTTCGGTGATCGCCGACGCCGTGGTCTCGTTGCCAGCGACCAGCAACTGCTGAAGGATGGACAGCATCTCGGCCACCGAGAGCGAGCGCTCGTCCTCGACCGTGGCGTGCACGATGTCCGAAAGAATGTCGTCACGGGGCGCCGCGCGCCGCTCTTCCAGACGCCGCTCGAAGTATTCCTGAAACTCGGAGATCAGGCGCTGCGCCTCGCGCCGACCGGCCTCGTCGGCTGTCCCCGAAAGCTGCAGCAGGAAGCCGTCCGTCCAGCGACGGAACAGGTGCAGATCCTCATGCGGCGCGCCGAGTTGCTCGGCGATCACCGTGAGCGGAAGGGGCTGCGCGAAACGCGCGAGCAGATCCACCTTGTCGTCCGCGACGAAGCCGTCAATCAGCGCGTGCGCAATGCCGTGCACGCGCTCCGAAAGCCCCTCCACGCGGCGCACGGTGAAGGCCTTGTTGACGAGTTTGCGAAAGCGGCGCTGCTCGGGCGGGTCGGCCGTGAGCATCGTGTCCACCGGCGGATGCCGCTGCGCTTCGGCGTCCGGCGTATTCGAAGGCTCGCGATCGGCGCCGCCGCTGTTCAGCGCGACGCCGAAGCGGTTGGAAAAAGTCTCCCAGTCGCGCGCCGCCTCGCTGACCGCGCGGTAACTCGAAATGAAGTAGATCCCCGTGTGCGCGTCGCGGTGCACGGGCGCCTGCTCGCGCAGCCGCCGGTAGTAGTCCCACGGGTCCGCGAGAACATCCGGGTCGAAGGGCCCCGGCTCACTTTCGATAACGGAGGGCGTGCTCATCGGAACGCCATGTTACCACAGCCGCTGCGGCTGCAAGCGGGGCTCGATGAACAGCTCCGGCAGCTTCGGGGCGGGGGCGAGCGACCAGATGCGGGGCGCGCTGCCGCGCAGCGGGTTCAGCAGGCGATCCACGAAGCCGTACTTCGCGCGGAAGGCTGCCACCACCCGCTCGCGCCGGGACGGGTCGAGCAGCGGCATGGCGCGGGCCGGGCGCGCCTCGTCGCCGCCGTGCAGAACCAGGGCCGGGTCGCGCTCAAGGTCGTCGCCCCAGCGGCTGCGCTGGCCGGTGCGCAGGAAGGCGACGCCGTCCAGCACGACGATCCAGACGGTGGTGCGCCGGTCGGCGCCGTCTTTGTCGCGCGTCTCCACCACCACGGTTTCGAGTTCCGCAAAGTCGCTCCAGTCGGCGGCGGCGGAAAGCGGTGCAGTGAGACTCAGCAGCGCGCAACCAAGCGCGATGGCGAGCGCAGGTACCCGAGTTCGCATGGTCTCCCCCTTGTGTTTCAACTCGCAGCGCGGGCAATCACGTTGTCGGCATAACCGCGCAGCGCGTCGAGTTTCTGTTGAAGCGGCATCGCATCTTTTTCGTAGGCGTTGCGAAAGCCGACGATGACATCGGTCACGCCCTGCGCTTCGAGTTTTTTGACGCCCTCCACGCTGTAGGCGTCGAGCGAGATGGCGTGAATCTCAAAAGGCTTCGCGTCGGTTTTGTACTCGCGGCGCAGTTCGTGGATGCGCGCGATGGCGCTTTGCAAATCCGCCGCCTCGCCGCCGCCCGCGTGCATCCAGCCATCGCCTTTACTTGCGGCGCGGCGCAGCGCCGGCTCCGAGTGACCGCCGATCAGAATCGGAATCCGTCTGGTCGGCGCCGGGCACAGCTTGATGGCCTCGAGATCGAAAATCTCGCCGTGGTATTCGAAGTACGCGCCGGTTTCGAGCCCGCGCAGAATTTCGATCATCTCGTCCAGGCGCTTGCCGCGTTTCTCGAAGGGCACGTTCATCACCCGGAAGTCATCGGGCCAGGGCGACAGGCCGACGCCGAAACCGAAGCGGTTGTTCGACAGCACGGCGACCGACATCGCCTGCTTCGCCGCCAGCACCGGATGCCGCATCGGCAACTTCACCACGAAGGTCGTAAAGCGCAGCGTGGTGGTGACCGCCGCCAGCGCCGCCACCAGCACGAAGGGTTCGATGAAGGGCCGGTCGTCGAGGAACTCGCGGTTGCCGTCCGCCGTGTAGGGGTACGAACTGTCCGAGTGCCGGGGATAGAACAGGCTCTCGGGAACGGTGAATGAGTGGAAGCCCGCACGCTCCGCTTCGAGCGCGAGCGCCGGGTACTGCTGCGGGTCGCACATGGATTCGGCAAAAGTGAAACGCATGGGCCGGAAAGCTACCGCCAAATGCGCACATCGGGAAGCGGCGCGGCAGGTTGCGGCAGTGGCGGGGGAAGATTGCGCGGGGCCGCCACCCTCACCC
>JAHRAN010000060.1 GCA_020027245.1 Myxococcota bacterium | reverse complement strand
GGGCTGATAATCCTCACACTGTTTCGAAACCAGTAGACGCGCACCGGGGTGTTGGAGTTCTCATAGTTCCGATGGATGACCGCATTGCGCACAAGCTCCCGCAGTGCATCATAGGGATAGTCCGGTTGCTCGACATGTCTGCTCCCGCTCGTGTCCATCGCGGTGGATATGTTTATCTTCAACAGGTTATTCAGGTGACTCAACTGCTCCGGCAGCGCGCCGCGAATCTCCTTCTCGTCCTTGACGGTATCCGTAACCTCATCTCCGTCGAAGCGCACATACTGAATGTATGCACCCGGAAACCATCTACTCGGGTCTTTGCCCATGATGAGGATCGCCGTCACCGTCGGTATGCCCTCCTGGGTGGTAAGGCGCAGCGCCTGCAACTGCTCGTCCTGACTGCGATCGTTCTCCTTCAGCACTTCGGATGACACCGCCTGCGGCAGGTAGTCCTCGAATTTTCGCATGCTCAAGTCGTCTTCCACCGACGCGCCGCGCACGCCGTGCATGTCGAAAGGCACATTGCCCCAGCGCCGCTTTTCCGTCAGGCGGCGTTCTTCCTCGGCAGATGCCTGGCCACGGCGCGACCCGACCCTGACCCAGCACCGGCCAGCGACCTTGACCGGCGGGTTCTCCGAAGGCTCCACCTGAATAACGGCCACTTCGCAGCCGTTCAGGGTTCGCTTGTCCACCGCCATGACGGGGAAAGGGAGAATTTTGCCATCGCTTCGCAGCCCGCCGAGCGTTCGCAGGAGTTCGTCGTCAATCTTCAACCCGGCGCAGCTTTTGTCTTTGCGTATGCCGATGAAGAACACACCCGGCGCTCGATGGTCGGGGAGATCGTTGGCAAAGGCGCAGATGGCCTCTCGGACTTTGTCCAAGTCTCGAGCGGCTTCGGTGAATTCTACACAATCACTTTCGTCTCGAGCGATGATCTCCGTCAGTTCAGCGTCGGTGAGCATGGCTTAATTGACCTCGTCCCGGGGCTGCAACGCCCGCACCCTGCGCGACAACCAATATACCACAAACCCCGCCGTGATGGCGGGCAGGCCTTCGTAGAGTTGGGTGTGGAGGTCGGCGAGGCGCCAGGTGATGGCGATGGTGAGGCCGGTCAGGATCATGGCGATGCCGGTTGCCTGGCCGGGGCGGCCGCCGAGGGCGTGGACGATCAGCAGCGGGGCGAAGGCGGAGCCCATGGCGCCCCAGGCGAAGAGCACCAGACTGAAAATGCTGGGGCTGCCGGAGAGCGCCATCGCGAACGCGGCGGCGGCGCAAAGCAGCGTCGCCAGTTTGACGAGTTGCGCGCTCGTCAAGCGCCGCGGCTCGAAACCGGGCAGCAGGTCGCGCGCCACCGTCGCTGAGCAACTGAGGATTTGCGAGTCCGCGGTGGATAGCGTCGCCGAGAACACGCCGGCGATAATCAGGCCGACAAAAAAGGGCGGCAGCAGGTGCATCGTCACCGTCGGCAGCGCCAGCTCGGGGTCGAAGCCGCTGGTCTCGGGCAGATACACCCGCGTCATCATGCCAATCGAAACCGCCATGAAGTACATGCCGAGATACCACAGGTAATACCAGGGCCGGACGCGGCGGTAATGGTCGGGGTCGTCCAGCGTCATGATGCGCGACATGATGTGCGGCTGGCCGACGACGCTGAACCCGGCGAACAGCCAGCCGACGGCGAACAGCGCGCCACCGGTAAGCCCCGCCGCTGGCGTGCGCCAGTCGAGGTAACCCGGGATCGCCGCCATCTTTGCCAGCGCCGCATCCACTCCTCCCAGTGCGGCGAGCACGGTGGCCAGCACCGTCGCCATCGCCGCCAGCATCACAAACGCCTGCACCACATCGGTCCAGATGGATGCGCGCACTCCTCCCTTCAGGCAATACAGCGTGACCAGAATGAACCCGAGCAGCGCGCCGGTGTATGCGGGCACATCGCCTACTACCTGAAGCATCTTGCTGCCCGCGCTGAACTGCGCGCTGGCGTAGGCCAGCAGGAACAGCAACGAGATGACTCCGATCAACCGGCGCAGCCAGATGAACGAGGTGCCGCCCCAGGTGCTGAGCACGCCGGCGTAGCTGACTTCGCCGCTGGCTTCGGTCGCGCGCCGCAAGCGTTTGTGCACGACCAGCGAGGTCATGAAGTCGCCGGTCACGATGCCGGCGCCGACCCAGGCGGCCGGCAGGCCCAGCGAATAGGCGAAGCCGACCATGCCGATGAACATGTAGCCGCTGTTGTTCGTCGCCACCGCCGAGAGCCCGACCATCCAGGGCTTGACCGAGTAACTCGCAAGGTAGTAGTCGGCGCGCGTGTCCCGGGCATGGCGCGCCGACACCAGACCGACGGTCAGAAACAGCAGCAGAAACGCGGCGAAGGTGACGATCAACGCCTGCTACTTCTCGATCCCACGGTGCGCATCAAAGCCCCAGAGTTTCTCGATGCGGGCGTCACGGCGGCAGTTCGCGCGGTAAAACCGGTAACGCAGCGGGTTCTTCTTGTAGTAGTTCTGGTGACCGGCAGCGGCGGCGTGGAATTCGCCGGCGGGGATGATGGGCGTCACGACCGGCGCGCCGAGGGTGGCCGCGGCTTCGAGGCGCTGCTTCGATTCACCGGCGATGCGCGCCTGCTCGGCGGAGTGGGTAAAGATGGCGGTCTTGTAGCTTTCGCCCCGGTCGCAGAACTGGCCGCCGTCGTCCGTCGGGTCAACGCTGCGCCAGAAAATTTCAACGAGCTCCGCAAAGCTGACCTGCGCCGGGTCGAAGGTAATCTGCACCGCTTCGAGGTGCCCCGTCCCGCCCGCCGAAACCTGCTTGTAGGTTGGCGCGTCCTGGCGCCCGCCCGTGAAGCCGGACACGGTGCGCAACACACCGGGGACATGATCGAAGTCCGACTCCACGCACCAGAAGCAGCCGCCGGCGAAGGTGGCGAGCGCCCGAGGGGCTGCCGGAGCAGCCTCACCCTGGCCCTCTCCCACAGGGAGAGGGGATGAATCGCCCGGCTGCGCGTGGCCAGCGGCGGCGCCGGCGAGCAGCGCGGCGCACAGCAGCGCGCTGCGGGGCAAGGTGCGCAGGGAATTAAATCGCCACGACATGGCTGCGCCAGTGTATCATGTTCCCTTCAACCTGCGAGGAGGGTTTGCAATGAGCAGTGTATTCGAGACGCACGGCGCCTTCAGTTGGTGCGAGCTGATGACCGAGGATGTCGAAAAGGCCAGGGCCTTCTACACCAAGTTGCTCGGTTGGACGCTGGAGGACGGCGACGGCGGCTACATCGTCGTGAAGGCGGGCGAGCAGCAGATCGGCGGCATGATGAAGACGCCGCCCGAAGCTGCGGGCACGCCCTCGCAGTGGGGCGCGTATGTGACGGTGGACGATGTGGACGCGCAAAGCGAAAAGGCGAAAGCGCTCGGCGGCGCCGTGCTGGTCGCGCCCACCGACATCCCGAATGTCGGACGCTTCTCGGTGATTCAAGATCCCACCGGCGCCACGCTGAACCTCATCAGCTACACCTGACGCGCGGCGCTCAGTCGCGGCCCGGCTCGCTCTTCCAGAAGCGTCGCCAGCTTTCGAGTTCGAAGGGCAGCGTGCCGCGGCCGGTCTGGTGCTCGGGCCAGTTTGCGTCTTCGAGGTCGAGCGGGTTCTCGCCGAGCTCGGCCCCATAAACCAGCAGGTGGCGACGGCGGAGGAACAGCCAGCGGCCCTGCTCGCGCAGGTAGTCGTCGTGGTACTGAATGGCCTGCACGATGAAGCGCTGCGAGTCCGGGCCGCCGTCCTGAATTTCGCCGCGACAGTACACGACGCCGGTTGCATGCGTGTCGTCCTGAAATTCTATCGTGTGGTTGCCGACCAGCAGGAAGCTCACGCCGATGCCGCGCAGCCCGCGGTCGAAGTCATCGCGCAACGCCGCCCGCCCCTGCCGCCCGCCACTCAGCCGCACCTGCTCCACATAGAGCTGCGCCAGCGCGTCGAGATCGCGCGCGTCAACGTACTGCGCATAGCGCTCGGCCAACTGCCGGATCGCATCGCGCGCGACGAGTTCTTCAACTTCGTTCATCGGTTGCTCCCGGTGGCGCCCCCGTGTCAATCCATGTTGCCGATGATGGCGTCGCCGAACTCGGAGCACTTGAGCAGGGTCGCGCCCTCCATCAGGCGGTGGAAGTCGTAGGTCACGCGCTTTTCGGCGATGGCGCGCGAGATGCCGCGCTCGATCAACCGGGCAGCCTCGCCCCAGCCGAGGTGGTCGAGCATCATCACCCCTGAGAGAATCACCGAACTCGGGTTGACCTTGTCCTGCCCCGCGTACTTGGGCGCGGTGCCGTGGGTGGCTTCGAAAATACCGTGGCCGGTTTCGTAGTTGATGTTGGCGCCCGGCGCGATGCCGATGCCGCCGACCTGCGCGGCGAGCGCATCGCTCAGGTAATCGCCGTTCAGGTTCAGCGTGGCGATCACATCGAACTCGCCGGGGCGCGTCAACACCTGCTGCAGCGCGATGTCGGCGATGGTGTCCTTCACCAGAATCTGCCCCTCGGGCGGCTGCCCGTTGCAGTCGTCCCAGCCGATGGCCTTGCCGCTGAACTCGCGCCGCACCAGCTCGTACCCCCAGTCGCGGAACGCGCCCTCGGTGAACTTCATGATGTTGCCCTTGTGCACCAGCGTGATGCTCTTGCGCCCCTCGGCCAGCGCAAAGCGCAGCGCAGCCCGCACCAGCCGCTCGGTCCCCTCGCGCGACACCGGCTTCACGCCGATGCCGCTGCTCTCGGGAAAGCGAATCTTCGACACACCCATCTCGTCGCGCAAAAATGCAATGAGCTTGCGCGCCTCGGCGCTCTCGGCGGGCCACTCGATGCCCGCGTAAATATCCTCCGAGTTCTCGCGGAAGATCACCATGTCCACTTCGCCGGGGCGCTTGACGGGACTCGGCACGCCCTCATACCAGCGCACAGGGCGCAGGCAGACATAGAGATCGAGGATTTGCCGAAGCGCAACATTGAGGCTGCGAATGCCGCCGCCGACCGGCGTCGTCAGCGGCCCCTTGATGCCGACGCGGCAGGCGCGAAAGGCCTCGACGGTTTCTTCGGGCAACCACTCGCCGGTCGCATCGAAGGCCTTCTGACCGGCGAGCACTTCGCGCCAGGCAATGCGCCGAGCGCCGCCGTATGCCTTCTCGACCGCGGCGTCGAAAACGCGGACGGACGCAGCCCAGATGTCCGGGCCGGTGCCGTCGCCCTCGACGAAGGCGATGACGGGCGCATCGGGAACCGCCAGCGAGCCATCCGGCCGCACCTCAATGGAATGTCCCGTCGCCGGCTGCTTCTCGCTCATCTGCTGGCCTCCCTCGGAAGTGCGCGGAGTATAAGAGCGCCCGGGGTGCCCGCCACTTCCCGGCTTTTGACCGCGCCTGTCGAGCCCCCGGCGCAGCCGCCGGAGCCAGCGGCGCGCGAAGGCGAACTCGCTGCCGAGAATCGCCAACCCGATGGGGATCACCAGCAGCGCCGGGCCGGGGAGGAAGAGCAGCACGGCGCCGAAGAGCACGGTGCTGCCGCCGATCACCCCGACCACCAGCCGCCGCACCGCGCGCCAACTCCAACTCGATATCTTCTTCACGCGCGGATTCTACGCCACTCCCCGCCCTGGGCCGCACTCTCAGCGCGGCTCAAGACCAGCGGCGCCGTCACGACGGGAATCGGCCACGGCGGCATCCCCCGTCGCTGCGTGAACGCCGCCGAAGTACATGTCGCGCGCGCGCCAGACGGAAAGTGGGAAGCGCGCGCGCAGCGCTGCAAGGACGGCGTCCTCGAAGCCCGGCTCGGCTTGCACTTTCGCACCGTCCCAGAAAAGGCGCGGCGCCTCGACCGCGGCGTCGAGCGGTTGACCCGCGTCGAGCAAATGGCAGAGCACCTGCAGCAGCGCAGCCGGAATGCGGTTGCTGCCGCCGCTGCCGAGCGCCAGCGCGGCGCCATCGCGCGCGATCAGAAGCGACGGCGCCATCATCGAAGCCAGCCGCCGCCCGGCGACGGCGCGCGCGGGGCCAGCGGGCTGCAGACCCTCCTCGCCCAGCATGTTGTTCAGCATGATGCCGACGCCCGGCGCAAAGTGACCCGATCCCTCGCCGTTCGACAAGGTGAGCGCGGCAGCATTGCCCTCGGCATCGCAGACCGAAATGTGCGTCGTGCCGCGAAGAGCCGCGCGCGGCGGTGGCAACTCCGGCGCGCCGTCCCCGTCCGTCGCCTCGGCGTTGCCCGTCTCTTCGGCGGGCAAGCCCGCCTGCTGTTGCCGGTTCATCTCGCGCAGCGCCTCGACCCGGGCCAGCGCGGTCGCCACTGCATCGCCCTGCGCGTCGCTCGTGTGTGCGGACTGCGCGAGTTGCCGCAGGCCCAGCGCCAGCAGTCTGCCGCCGAGGGCGGGCGCGGGGTTGGTCAACACCTGCGCATTGCGGGTGCGCAGCGCGAGCGGCGGACGCTCGATCACGCGATACCCGGACAAGTCGGCCTGCGAAAGGCTGCCCCCGGCTGCGCGAAGCTCCCGCACCAGCGCGCGCGCGAGCGGGCCTTCGTAGAAGTCGCGGCTGCTATCGGGCAGCGCATCGAGAAACGCGGCCAGTTCATGGTTGACGCTGCGCTGCCCCGGCTGCGCCAAACACCCACCTGGTGTAAAGCGGCGCCGACCTTCCGCCGTCAGCGTGACGATGGGCTCGAGCAAACCCAGCAGGCGCGTCTGAAATGCGCTCCACTCGACGCCGCTCTGCGCCAGCTCCCGCGCGGGCGCTGTGACTTCGCGCAGCGGCAACTGCCCCAGACGCTCGTGAACATGCAGCAGACCTTTCAGCATGCCGGGCACGGCGACCGAGCTGGCGCCGCACTCGAAAGACTGCGTCGCATCCGGGAAGCGAACCGTGATGGACTTCCGCTCGGGAGGGTGCGCGCCAGCGTCGGCAGGCTCGGCGGTGAAGAAGTCAAAGAGCAGTGCGTTGCCCGCTACCGGCCGGGCCAGCAGAAAACCGCCTCCGCCCAGGCTCGAGAGCGCCGGCTCAGCCAGCGTCGAGGCGAAGGCTGCGCCGACCGCCGCGTCGAAGGCGTTGCCCCCGGCGCGCAGCAACTCGCTTGCCGCCTCGGTCACTGCGCGATGCCCGCTGGCAATGGCGGCCCGCTTCATCATCATCCGGCCTCCGGCGCAGCGAGTATGACCCGACGGCGGGGTGCGTAAACACCCCGGGGCCGCCACCCTCACCCTAACCCTCTCCCTCAAAGGGAGAGGGAACCGGAAAAGAAGGGAACCGAACCCGAGTCTTAGTAGGGTGCCGCTCCATCTCTTCTTAACCCTCTCCCTGTAAGGGAGAGGGATGCGACGGGCCTCGTAGCCCGTCGCCGGGTGAGGGTGGCGGCTCCGCCGCTTCGACCACCCCCCCACTGCCGCTTCCGCCCCCCCCTTGCCAATCCTGTAAAAGCCCTTACTTTCCGCGCCGCTCGCGTTCCCGGTTCACGCCATTCACTGCGCTTGATGGAGTGGCGTTGATTGAAAATCCACCGGGGCGGGTTCGGCAGCGGTTTGAGCCGCGGTCAACAGGATGAGTGGGGCGCGCAAGCGCTCCGGGGGATGGGGATCATGGCGACCGAACTCTCGAAAATTCGCAACATCGGCATCAGCGCCCACATAGATTCGGGCAAGACCACGCTCACCGAGCGCATCCTGTTCTACACGAACCGGATCCACCGC
>JAHRAN010000054.1 GCA_020027245.1 Myxococcota bacterium | reverse complement strand
GCGGTGGATCCGGTTCGTGTAGAACAGGATGCGCTCGGTGAGCGTGGTCTTGCCCGAATCTATGTGGGCGCTGATGCCGATGTTGCGAATTTTCGAGAGTTCGGTCGCCATGATCCCCATCCCCCGGGCGCTTGCGCGCCCCACCCATCCTGTTGACTGCGGCTCAAACCGCTGCCGAACCCGCCCCGGTGGATTTTCAATCAACGCCGCTCCATCAAGCGCAGTGAATGGCGTGAACCGGGAACGCGAGCGGCGCGGAAAGTAAGGGCTTTTACAGGATTGGCAAGGGGGGGGGCGTGGGGCGCGTTAGCCTCTGGCAGCGGCTTGGCCGCGGTCAAAAGGCTGGGGGGGCGCGTTAGCGCCCCGGGGCGGGCTCGCCCTCGCGCAGGCGGAAGGTGATGAAGCCGTGGGTCGGGTCGTAGGGCGAGAGCCCCACCTGTACCCGGTCGCCCGGAATGACGCGGATGCGGAAGCGGCGCATACGCCCGGAGAGCTGCGCCGTCACGGTCTGCCCGCTTTCCAGGGAAATCTGGTAGCGGCCGCCGCCGAGGATCTTGTCCACGGAGCCGGTCGCCTGAATCAGATCGTCACGCGCCAATTACGCCCTCTCATGCCCTCTCCCCTCTTATCCCCTCTCCCAGAGGGAGGGAATAAGATAAGGACGCTAGCGCCATCGGGGGGCTTACGCACCCCACCCGCCCCCGCCCCTCGGCGCGCCGCCTGGTGTACGCTCTGCCTTGTTGACTGACGGCTCCGGTCGGCGTGCGCTTTCGCCGCGCCCTGGAGCCGACAGGGGGGAGGAACCGATGCGAAGGCTCGTCGGCGCGACTGTCGCCATCCACTTGATCGCCGCTCTCACGCTCACACTCAGCGGCTGCGGGGCCGAGCCCAGCAGTGGGCGCGACCTTTCCGCTTTCGACAGCGACTACCAGCAGGTGCTGATGGAGGCGCTGCTCGATGCGAAGCCCGGTGATGTCATCGAGGTTCCCGCCGGGCGCTTTCTGATCGAGCGCAGCCTCGATCTTCGAGCGAGCGGCGTGACCATCCGGGGCGCGGGCATGAACCAGAGCATCCTCTCGTTCGCGCGTCAGCGTCAGGGTGCGGAGGGGCTGCTGGTTTCCGGCGCGGATGACTTCACGCTGGAGCACCTCGCCATCGAGGACACCAAAGGCGACGCGGTCAAGATCACCGATGGCACAAACATTATCGTGCGCAATGTGCGGGTGGAATGGACCAACGGGCCGGACACGAAGAACGGCGCGTATGGCATCTACCCGGTGCAGGTTACGAACGTGCTGGTCGAGAACTCGGTGGCGATTGGCGCTTCGGACGCGGGCATTTATGTGGGGCAGTCGGATCAGATTGTGGTGCGCGACAACCGCGCCGCGTACAATGTCGCCGGCATCGAGATCGAGAACTCCAACAACGCCGATGTGTATCGCAACATCGCCACCAACAACACCGGCGGTATCCTCGTCTTCAACATGCCGAACCTGCCGCGTCCGGGCGCGCACACCCGCGTGTTCGACAACGATGTGTTTGCGAACAACACCCCGAACTTCGGCCACCCGGGCACGCCGGTGGCGAGTGTGCGGGCGGGCAGCGGCGTGGTCGTCAACTCGAACGACCATGTGGAAATTTTCGGCAACCGCTTTCAGAACAACCAGACGGCGAATGTGATTATCTCCTCGCTGTATTCAGCGAACTTCTCCGACGAGAGCGCCACCCCGGACTTCGACCCCTACCCCGAGGCCATTCACATTCACGGCAACCACTACGAGGGCGGCGGCAACAGCCCCGACGGCGACGAGTTGAAACAACTGCGGGTGGCGCTGTTTGGTGAGACGGGGCGCTTGCCGGATGTTCTCTTCGACGGCTATGTGGACCGGGCAAAGTTCGTGAACGGCGCGCAGCCCGACGCGCTGCGCATCTGCGTCACCGACGCCGAGGTCTTGAACGCCGACGCGCCGAACGGTTACGCGAGCCCGCGCGTCGAAGGCGAAGCCCACGCCTGCGAACTGCCGCCGCTGAGTCCGGTGAAACTTCCGCTTGGATGACTCCCGCGAAGGCGGGGAGCCGGTTCGGCAGGCTCGGCTCTCCTCTCTTCTCCGGTTCCCTCTCCCTATGAGGGAGAGGGTCAGGGTGAGGGTGGCGGCGACGGACTGGATTCTCGCCTTCGCGGAATGACGACGCAGGTGCGAAAATGACGAAGTACATACGGCGCGTGTCCCCCTTGCCCTGCATCCTGCTGGGGCTGGCGCTCGCCGCCCTCGCCTGCGAGCCGTCGGCGCGTCCGCCAGGCCCCACCTTTCACGAGGCGGCAAACCCCGAAACTCTGGCCGACTGGGGGCAACTCTCGGTGCAGGGCGACCGGCTCGTGCTGGCGCCCGGCGTCATGCCCTACGACTTGAACACCGCTTTGTTCTCCGACTACGCGCTGAAGCTGCGCACCGTCTGGCTGCCGCCCGACGCCGACCCCGCGCGCTACGACGCGCGCGAACCCTTCGCTTTCCCGGTCGGCGCGGTCATCACCAAGACTTTTTATTACCCACGCGCCGGCGGCGAAAGTTTCGAGCGCGTCGCCCGCACGCGCGCGCCGCTGGCGCACTTCGCTGGCCGCACCCGCCACTCACTTAGCCTTTCCAAGGTGCGGCTCATCGAAACGCGCGTGCTCGTGCACCGCGCCGGCGGCTGGGAGGGCCTGCCCTACATCTGGGACGACGCGCAGCAGAGCGCAACGCTCCAGCGCACCGGCGGCTTCGTCGAACTCGAACTGGTGGATGAAACGGGCGCGGCGCGCGCACTCGACTACCTGGTGCCGAGTGTCAACCAGTGCGCCGGTTGTCATGTCACCGACAAGCGCGCCGGCGGCATCCGCCCGATTGGCACGGCGGCGCGTCACCTGAACCGCAGCTTTAACGACTACGACCACGCCGACGGCAGCGCCAACCAACTCGAAGCGTGGAGCAACGCCAGCCTGCTCGTCGGCGCACCGGCGGCGGTTGACGCACCGCGCGCGCCCGCCTGGCGAGGCGAGACCGCGCTGACCGGCAGCGCACTCGAAGCGGCGGCTCGGGCATACCTCGACATCAACTGCGCACACTGCCATTCGCGCCACGGCCCGGCGGACACATCCGGCCTGTTCCTCGAACCCTGGGAGCCGGCGGGGCCAAACCTCGGCATCTGCAAACCGCCCATCGCCGCAGGGCGCGGCACCGGCGGACGGCGCTTCAGCATCGTGCCGGGCGATGCGGCGGCATCAATACTCGTCCACCGCATGGCCAGCGAAGAACCCGACACCATGATGCCCGAACTCGGCCGCGCCACCGCCGACCGGGAAGCCGTGCAACTCATCACAAACTGGATCAACACCCTGCCCGGCAGTTGCGACTGAGGCACTGTCAGGACGGTTGCGATACACTATCGTTCAACTCGTGGGGGAAGGGACGATGAAGAAAACCATCACGCTGAGCGTTGACGCCGAGCGGCTGGCGAAGGTAAAGAGCGGCCTGAAGATCGAGG
>JAHRAN010000010.1 GCA_020027245.1 Myxococcota bacterium | reverse complement strand
GTTCGAGGCCCTGACCCATCAGGGCAACCTGATCCCGGTGGTGCGGGAAATCCTCACCGACTTCGATACGCCGCTCTCGCTGTTCCGGCGGCTCGATGACGGGCGCACCGCCTTCCTCTTCGAGTCGGTCGAGGGGGGCGAGAAGTGGGCGCGCTACAGCTTCATCGGCACCGGCAGCCGGGCCTGCTTCCGCGCGCGGGGGCGGGAAGTCGAGTGGAGCGAAGGGGGGCGGCTCACGCGCACGACGGCGCCGGGCGACCCGATGGAGGTGTTGCGCGCGCGGCTTGCGGAGCTTCACCCCGTGTCGCCGCCGGGTCTCGAGTTGCCGCGCTTCACCGGCGGCGCCGTCGGCATGGTGGGCTGGGACTGGGTGCGCTTCATCGAGCGCATTCCCGACACCAATCCGGATCCCATCGGCCTGCCGGATCTGTGGTTCTCGTTTCCCGAAACGGTGGTGGTCTATGACAACCTGAAACACACGGCGCTGATCGTGCGGCATGTGGATCTGCGCAACGGCGCCGACGCCAGGGCGCGCTACCAGCAGGCCGAGCGCGAGATCGAGGCGGTGGTGACGCGCATCCGCGCGCCCCTTCGAAGCGCCGCTGCGCGTCCGTTGCGCGCGCCGATGGCGGTCGAGCGCTCGATGTCGAAGCGGGCGTATCAGGAGATCGTGAAGCGCGCCCGGGAATACGTGGTTGCCGGCGACATCTTTCAGGTGGTGCTCGGCATGCGCCTCACGCTGCCGTTACAGGTGGATCCCTTTCTGGTCTATCGCCACCTGCGCCACATCAACCCGAGCCCGTACTTGTTCTTCATCCGCATGGAGGGGCCGGTGCTGATCGGCTCCTCGCCCGAGATTCTGGTGCGCCTCGAAGATGCGCGCGTGGATCTGCGGCCCATCGCCGGCACCCGCCGCCGTGGGCGCGACGCCGAACACGACCTCGCGATGGAGCGCGAGTTGCTAAGCGACCCGAAGGAGCGGGCCGAGCACGTGATGCTGGTGGATCTCGGCCGCAACGACGTCGGCCGCGTGGCCCGCGTGGGCAGCGTGAAGCTGACCGAGTATGCGAAGATCGAGCGCTACAGCCACGTGATGCACCTGGTTTCCAATGTGCAGGGCGAGCTGCGCGAAGGCCTCGACTGGCTCGACCTGCTGCGCGCCACCTTCCCGGCGGGCACGCTCGCAGGCGCCCCCAAGGTGCGCGCGATGCAGATCATTGACGAACTCGAAACACTGCGCCGGGGGCCCTTTGGCGGCGCGGCGGGGTACATTGACTACGGCGGCAACATGGACATGGCGATCACGATCCGCTCGCTGCTGGCGCATGAGCAGCACATCTCGTTGCAGGCGGGCGCCGGCATCGTCGCCGACTCCGACCCGGCGCTCGAATGGAAGGAGTGCGAGAACAAGGCCCGCGCGATGATCGCGGCCATTGACATGGCCCGCGAAGGCGAAGACCTGTGACGCGCCTTTTGATGATCGACAACTACGACTCCTTCACCTACAACCTCGTGCAGTACTTCTCGGAACTCGGCGCGCAGGTGGAGGTGCTGCGCAACGACGCGCTCCCCGCCCCGCAGCTTCTGGAGCGCGGCGCCGATGCGCTGGTGGTTTCGCCGGGGCCGGGGCGTCCCGAGAACGCCGGCGTCTCGCTCGAGGGCATCCGCCACTTTGCCGCAGCAAACCTGCCGGTGCTCGGCATCTGCCTCGGACATCAGGCCATCGGCCAGGCCTTCGGCGGCCGCATCATCGGTGCGGGCCGCATCATGCACGGCAAGACCTCGCGCATTCACCACGACGGGCAGGGCGTATTCACCGGCGCGCCGGTGCCCTTCGAGGCGACGCGCTACCACAGCCTGGTGATGGACCCCGACCCGAAGCACTGCCCCGACGCACTGCAAGTGAGCGCGCAGAGCGATGACGGCGCCATCATGGGCCTGCGCCACCGCGAGCTTCCCGTCGAGGGTTTGCAGTTTCACCCCGAGTCCTTCCTGACCACCGAGGGCAAGCGCCTGCTCGAAAACTTTTTGACTGTCTGTGGCCGCGGGGCATCCCGATGAGTGCGCTCGACGAGGCCATCGCCTGCGCGGTGCGGGGCGAAGAAGTCCCGGCAACGCAGCTTGCGCAGGCCTTCGAGACGGTGATGGATGGCGCGGCGACGCCGGTGCAGATGGCCGCGCTGCTGGTGGCCTTGCGCAGCAAGGGCGAGAGCCCCGCCGAACTCGCCGCAGTGGCCCGGACGCTGCGCGCGCGCGCGGTCAGCGCACCGCTGCCGCACCCGATGACCCTCGACACCTGCGGCACCGGCGGCGACGGCGCGGGCACCTTCAACATCTCCACCACGGCGGCTTTCGTGGTGGCGGGCGCGGGCGTTCCGGTGGCGAAGCACGGCAACCGCGCGGCGAGCAGCAAGACCGGCAGCGCCGATGTACTCGAAGCGCTCGGCGCGGCAATCGAAATCCCGGTGGCGGCGGCGGCTCAAATACTCGGCGAAGTCGGCATCGCGTTCTTTTTCGCGCGCGAGGCGCACCCGGCGATGCGCCATCTCGCGCCGGTGCGCGCCGAACTCGGCATCCGCACGCTGATGAATTGTCTGGGCCCGCTGCTCAATCCGGTTGGCGCGCGACGACAAATCATCGGCGTCTATGACCGCGCGCTGCTGGCGCCGCTGGCAGCGGTGCTGCGCGAGCTGGGCAGCGTCTCGGCCTGGCTGGTGCACGGCGATGACGGGCTCGATGAACTCAGCACCACCACCACGAGCCAGGTGACCGAGCTTCGAGAGGGCCGCATCAAGCGCTTTGAACTCGACCCCGCAAAGCTCGGAATTGCCAAGGCGCGCCTCGACGATCTGGCCGGCGGTGACGCCGAGACGAACGCCGAGATCTTGCGCGCGGTGCTCGCTGGCGCGCCCGGCCCGCAGGCGGACGTGGTGCTGCTGAACGCGGGAGCGGGCTTGCTGGTGGCGGGCGTCGCCAAAGACCTGAGCGATGGCATCGCCAGGGCGCGGGCGTCTATTGCTTCCGGCGCCGCAGCGGCAAAACTCAGCGCGCTGGTGCAGGCGAGCCGCAAGCGGGCTGCAACGTGACCCGGCTCGACGAAATCCTCGAACACAAGCGCGCAGAACTCGCCGCCGCCCGCGCGCAGGTATCGGCGGCGGAAATGGCCGCGCGCGCCGCGGCCCGAACGGACGCGCCGCGCGGATTTCGCGCCGCACTTCAAAAGGGGCCAGCGCCCCGGGTGATCGCCGAGTTGAAACCGCGCTCGCCGAGCCGGGGCGCCCTGCGTCCCGACTTCGACCCGGTCGCCCTGGCGCGTCAGTTGGACGCCGCCGGCGCCACGGCGCTCTCGGTGCTGACCGACAAGCACTTCTTCGGCGCCTCGCTCGAGATGCTGCAACAGGTGCGCCGCGCAACAAGGCTGCCGCTCTTGCGCAAGGACTTCATCGTGGACCGCTATCAGATAGACGAGGCGCGGGCGGCAGGTGCGGATGCCGTGCTTTTGATCGTCGCCGCGCTCGACGCAGAAGCACTCGAAGCGCTCCTCGCGCACGCGCGCGGCCGGGGCCTCGACGCGCTGGTCGAAGTGCACGACGAGGCGGAACTCGCGCGCGCGGCAGCGGCCCGCGCCGACCTGATCGGCGTGAACAACCGCGACCTGAAAAACTTCAGCACCGATCTGGGCGTCAGCGAGCGGCTGGCGCCGAAACGGCCCGCCGGCGCGCTGCTGGTCTCCGAGAGCGGTATCCTCGAAAACGCCGACCTGAAGCGCCTGACGGCTGTGGGCGCCGACGCGTTTCTCGTCGGCGAGGCGCTGATGCGCGCGCCCGATGTGGGCCGCGCGCTAGAGCGGCTTCGAGGCCAACCGTGACGCTTCGCATCAAGATTTGCGGGATCACGCATCCCGATGACGCTCTGGCGGCGGCCGAGTGCGGCGCGGAGCTGCTGGGTCTGAACTTCGTGCCGGATTCGCCGCGCTGCCTGACCCTCGAGCAGGCGGACGCCATTGCCGCGCGCGTCGCCGACTTGCCGGTCGAGCGCGTGGCGGTGTTTCGCAACGCGACCTGGGAGGAGATCGAGCGCGTCACCCGGCGCATTGATTTCGAGCGCGTGCAGTTTCACGGCGACGAGAGCGAAGAGGAAGTGGAGCTGGTGGACTACCCTGTTATCAAGGCGCTGCGTGGCGCCGACCGCGTCGCCGCCGAGCGCTACCCGGGCGCGCTGCTGCTGCTCGATCATCCCGAGCAGGGGGGCGGGCAGGGCAAACCCTGGGAATACAGCGAGGCCGCGGAGTTGATCGCCCGTGGCGTGGATATCATTTTATCCGGCGGACTCACGCCCGGGAATGTCGAGCAGGCGCTCGGCGCGCTCGGCGACATTCTGCCCTGGGGCGTGGATGTGGCGACCGGCGTCGAGGGCGATGCGTTGCGCAAGGACGCCGCGAAACTGCGCGCCTTTACCGAGGCTGTGCGCCGCGCTGAGCAGAGTCCGTGAGCGCCGCGCAAGACGCCGCCGTGCCGGGGCGCTTCGGCCCCTTCGGGGGGCGCTATGTCGCGGAGACGCTGATCGCGGCGCTCGACGAACTCGAAGCGGCGCGCCTCGAAATTGTTCCGAGCGAGGCCTTTCAACGCGAACTCGATGAATTGCTTGCGACCTACGCGGGCCGCCCGACACCGCTCTACCACGCGCGGCGTTTGAGCGAAGCGCTCGGCATCAAACGCGTGTATCTGAAGCGCGAAGACCTGGCGCACACCGGCGCGCACAAGATCAACAACGTGCTCGGGCAGGCGCTGCTGGCGCGACACATGGGCAAGCGCCGCGTGACGGCCGAGACCGGAGCCGGCCAGCACGGCGTCGCCACCGCGACGGCCTGTGCGCTGCTCGGTCTCGAGTGCGAAATCTTCATGGGCGAAGAAGACCTGAAGCGGCAGGCGCCCAATGTATTTCGCATGGAGCTTCTGGGCGCGAAGCTGCACGCGGTGCGCTGCGGCTCGCGCACGCTGAAGGACGCCATCAACGAGGCGCTGCGCGACTGGGTCAGCGAGGTGCGCACGACGCATTACTGCATCGGCTCGGTGATGGGGCCGCACCCCTACCCGACGCTGGTGCGCGACTTCCAGCGCGTGATCGGCGTCGAGGCGCGGGAGCAGATTCTAAGCAAAGAGGGCAGCCTGCCGGATCTGCTGCTGGCCTGCGTCGGCGGCGGCTCGAACGCCATCGGGTTGTTTCACCCCTTCATCGAGGACGCGGGCGTGCGCATGATCGGCGTCGAGCCGGGCGGCGAGGGGCTCGACACCGCCCGCCACGGCGCGACGATCACCCGTGGCGCGCCGGGCATCTTCCACGGGCAGCGCACGCTGGTGCTGGCCGACGCCGAAGGGCAGATCCTCCCCGCCCATTCGCTGTCCGCCGGGCTCGACTACCCGGGCGTCGGGCCGGAGCACGCCTGGCTCGAAAAGAGCGGGCGCGCCGAGTACCGGGTGGCGACCGACGCCGAGGCCATCTCCGCCTTTACTTACTTGACCCGTCTCGAGGGCATTCTGCCAGCGCTCGAATCGGCGCACGCGGTGGCTGCCCTTCGAAAACTCGCCCCCGAACTCAGCGCGGACACCCTGGTGGTGCTGAACCTGTCGGGCCGTGGCGACAAGGACGCGCCGCTGCTGCACGACATCTTGAATAGACGTTCGGATAGACGTGGACAAACTGAAAGTGTTCTGGCATGAGCCGCATCGCCGCCTGCTTCGCCGAGTTGCGCGCGCACAGGCGGCCAGCCCTGCTCCCCTTTGTGACGGCGGGCGACCCGGACCTCAAGAGCAGCGCGGCGTTGCTGCGCGCGCTCGCCACCGCCGGCGCCGACCTGATCGAAATCGGAGTGCCCTTCTCGGACCCGAGCGCCGAGGGGCCGACCATTCAACGCGCCAGCGAGCGCGCCCTGCAAAACGGCGTCACGCTGCGTCAGGTGCTGCAGTTGGTGGCCGAGTTGCGCGCTCAAATTGAAGTGCCGCTGATCCTGATGGGATATGCGAACCCATTTCATGCCCTGGGCAGCGAGCGCTTCGCCGACGCCTGCGCCGAAGCCGGGGTGGATGGCGTGATCTGCTCCGACCTGCCGCCGGAAGAGGGCAGCGCGCTCTATGGCGCGCTCGAAAGCCGTGGCGTGGACGGCATCCTGCTGGCAGCGCCGACGACCACGCCCGAGCGGCTCGCCATGCTGATGCGCGAAACGCGCGGCTTCCTCTACTGCGTTTCCCGAACCGGCGTGACGGGCGCGCGCACCGCACTCGCCGCCGGCATCGAAGCCCAGGTAAGACGCGCCCGCGCGCTCGGCGACATCCCCCTCTGCGTCGGCTTCGGCGTATCGAACGAGGCGCAGGCGGTGGAGGTCGGCCGCTTTGCCGACGGCGTCGTCGTCGGCAGCGCGCTGATCGAGCGCATCGAGGCCGCCCACACCCCGGCGGAAGCCGTCACCTCGGCAAGCCAATTCGTAGCGGAGCTTTCCCAGGCGCTGACGGGTCGCTAACGCGCCCCGCCAGCGCCCCCAGCCTTTTGACCGCCCCGAGCGGCTGCCGGAATGGTTTGTTGCGCTTGCGAGGTTGCTGTGTGGCGGCGCGCCGTTCCCGACATCGCGCTAAGCCCCTGTTCCAGCTAGGGAACCTGCCCGCGGCGTTTGACCTGCACCCGCCCCTCGGATATGCTGCGCGCGCGCCGAAGCCGCCTCCACCGCTGCCGCGCATCCGAGCCCGGAGGGCAAGCGGTCGGGTCAGCGGCGGCGGGGCGCGCTGCGTCCCCCCAAGGAGAATCATGAGCGAATCGCGAGAGCAGCAGCCCGGGGCGACATCCGAGCCCGCGCTCGGCGCGCTGCGCCGGAAAATAGACGCGATTGATCGCGAGCTGCTGACGCTCCTGAATCGCCGCGCCGGGCAGGTGCGCGAAGTCGGCGCCATCAAGCGCGCTGCCGGGGATGGCGTCTATCGCACCGCGCGCGAGCGCGACCTGATTGCCGCGCTGGTCCATGAGAACCGCGGCCCCTTCCCGAGCAGCGCGCTGCCTGCCGTGTTCCGCGAGATCATCTCCGCGACCTACTCCCTCGAAGGGCCACTGCGGGTCGCCTACCTGGGCCCCCCCGGAACCTTCTCCCACTTGGCCGCGCGTCAGGCCTTTGGCAGCCAGGCCAGCTACCAGCCGGTTGCAAGCTTCGAGGATGTCATCGAGGCCGTCGAGCGCGGCGAGACGCAGCACGGGATTCTGCCAGTCGAGAACACCAGCGAGGGGCCGGTCACGCAGACCCTCGACGCGCTGCTCGGCGCGCGCCTGACGATCTGCGGCGAGCGCATGCTGCGTATTTCCCTGCAGCTCTTCAGTCAGACGGCGGAGCTTGCTGCGGTGAAGGTCGTGGCCTCGCACCCGCAGCCGCTTGCGCAGTGTCGCGCCTGGCTCGACCGCAACCTGCCCGATGCCGCGCGCTTCGAAACCACCAGCACGGCGGCGGCGGCGGAGCGCGCGCGCAGCGACCCGACCGTGGCGGCCATCGGCTCCGAGATTCTGGCGGAGCAGGGTGGCCTGCAGCTTCTGGCCTCGGAGATCGAGGACAACCGCGACAACACCACGCGCTTTCTGCTGCTCGGCGGCGAGGCGCCGCCGCCCTCCGGCGCAGACCTCACCACCGTCGCCTACACGGTGCGCAAGGGTGAGGCTGGCGCGCTGCTGCGCCTGCTCGAACCCTTCGCCGAGGGGGGCGTGAACCTGACGGCGATTCATGCGCGGCCGCTGCGGGGCGTGCCCTGGGAATACGTGTTCTTCATAGACATCGAGGGACACTTTCAATCCGAGCCGGTGCGCCTGGCTTGTGAGGCCGCGGCGCAGCGCGCCAACTCCTGCCGTGTGCTCGGCTCCTTTCCGCGCGCCGGGAAGCCAGCCGCTGGAGAGCCGCTTTGAACCTGCGCGGCGTGAAACCCTGGATCCGGGCGATCACGCCCTATCAACCGGGCAAGCCGCCCGAGGAAGTCGTGCGCGCGCTCGGCATTGCCGACGCCGTGAATCTGGCGTCGAACGAAAACCCGCTCGGCCCATCGAAGCGCGTGGTGGATGCGCTTTGCGAAGCGGCGGGGCAGGCGCACCGCTACCCGGACGACGAAAACTTCGCACTGCGCAAGGCGGTGGCAGAGCGCCTCGAAGTCCTGCCCGGGCAACTGGTGTTCGGCAACGGCTCCGACGAAGTTCTGGAGTTGATCGCAAAAACCTTTCTCGGCCCCGAGGATGACCTGCTCTTCGCCTGGCCCTCCTTTGCGATGTATCCGCTGGTCGCCCGGGGCATGGGCGCGCGGCCTGTGCAGGCGCCCCTCGACGCGGCGCTCGCGCATGACCTCGATGCGCTGCGCGCCGCCGTCTGCGAGCGCACGCGCGTCGTCATCATCTGCAACCCGAATAACCCGACCGGCAGCAGCGTCGGCGCCGCGGCTTTCGACCGCTTCGCCGAGAGCCTGCCGGAAGATCTGCTGCTGGTGGTGGACGAGGCGTACTTCGAATACGTCCGCCGCGCGGATTTTCCCGACGCGCTTTCCTGGGTTTCGCGGCGACCGGGCACCGTGGTGTTGCGCACTTTTTCGAAATTCTACGGGCTAGCGGGGTTGCGCATCGGGTATGGCGTCTGCGACGCGGAACTCGCGGATTTGCTCGGGCGCGCGCGCCATCCCTTCAATGTGAACGCGCTGGCCGCGCGCGCGGCAACGGTCGCCCTCGACGACCTCGATCATCAACGCCGCACGCGCGAGCAGAACGCGCAGGGCATGGCGCTGCTCGAGCGCGAACTGGGGGCGCTCGGTGTGCGGAGCTGGCCGAGCGACGCGAACTTTCTGCTCGTCGAAAGCGGCGTCAACAGTTACGAAGCGCTGCTCCGGCGCGGCGTAATCGTGCGCCCGATGGACGCGGCCGGCCTTTCGGGTTGCGTGCGCGTGACCGTGGGCAAGCCGGAAGAAAACGAGTGCTTTCTGAAAGCGCTGCAGGCGGTGCGCGAGGGGCAGACATGAGTGCGCACTTCGAGCGGCTCGTCGTGTTCGGCCCCGGACTGCTCGGCGGCTCGCTGCTGCTGGCGGCCCGGCAGCGGCGAGCGGCGCGTCAGGTGGTGGCGGTGACCCGCAGCGAAGAGACGGCGCGTGGCCTGCTCGACGCGGGCCTGACCGACGAGGCGCTCACCCGGGCCGAGCCAGCGCTAAAGGGCGCCGACTTGGTGATGCTCTGCACGCCGCTTCACGCGATGGCCGGAATTCTGCGCCACGCAGCACCTCACCTCGAGGCGGGCTGCATCGTCAGCGATGTCGGCAGCGTCAAGGGGCCGCTTGCGGAAACGCTGCCGGGGCTACTGCCCGGGCACGCGCGCTATGTGGGCTCGCACCCGATGGCCGGCAGTCACGAGCAGGGTTTCGCCTTTGCTCGCGCCGACCTCTTCGAGGATGCGGTCTGCGTGGTGACGCCCGGCGAGGGCGTCGCCGGTGACGAGGCCAGCGCGCGGGTCGCCGCCTTCTGGCGCGCACTCGGGGCAAAGGTGGTGACGCGCCGGCCTGTGGAGCACGATGCGCAGGCGGCCTGGATTTCCCACGCGCCGCACGCGCTCGCCTACGCTTTCGCCGCCGCGCTCGATGGCGCGCCCGATGGCGCGGCGGCGCTCGCTGGCCCGGGCTTTCGGGATTTCACGCGCATCGCAGGGAGCGACCCCGAAATGTGGGCCGACATTCTGATCTCGAACCGCAAGGCGCTGGGCGCGCCGCTCGCCCGTGCGCTCGAGACATTCGAGGCGCTGGCGCGCAGCGTCGAGGCGGGCGACGCCGAGGCCGTGCGGCAAATTCTGGCGCAGGGCAACAAGGCGCTTGCGCAGATGGCGGCAAGCGCCGACGCTCCAGCGACCGCATCACGGGAAGTCGAAACCGACTTCGAAATTTCAACACGCCGCCGTGCGTTCAGCAGGGAGGGGGAGGGTTAAAACCAATCCATGAGTCAGGAAAGCAATCACCAGCCGGGAAGTCCGCCGCCGGGCGCGAGCTTTGCCGAGTTGTTCGGCCAGAGCGAGCTCCGCCTCAAAGAGGGCGAAGTGGTGCGCGGCACCGTGCTCTCCATCAGCGACGACCACATTCAGGTGGATGTCGGCTTCAAGTCGGAGGGCTTCGTGGACCTCTGGGAGTTCATGGAGGAGGACGGCGCGCTGACGGTCGCCGTCGGCGACGAGATTGATGTCTTCGTCGAGCAGACCGAGGACGAGGATGGCTTCATCGTGCTGTCCAAGGAAAAGGCGGACCGGCTCAAGGTCTGGGATCGCATCAGCGATGCCTACGAGGCGGGGAACTCCATCGAGGGGCGCATTCTGTCCCGGGTGAAGGGGGGGCTCTCGGTGGACATCGGCGTCAAGGCCTTCCTGCCCGGCTCGCAGGTGGGGCTGCGTCCGGTGCGCAACCTCGAGTCCATGCTCGGCGAGCGCCTCGACTTCAAGATCATCAAGTTCAACAAACGCCGTGGCAACATCGTGCTCTCGAGGCGGACGCTGCTCGAGAGCGAGCGCGAGAAGATGCGCGCCACCACCCTCAAAAACATTCAGGAGGGGATGATCGTGGACGGCACGATCAAGAACATCACCGATTATGGCGCCTTCATTGACCTGGGCGGCATTGACGGGTTGCTGCATGTAACCGACATGAGCTGGGGACGCATCAGCAACCCCTCCGAACTCTTTCAGATGGGCGATGAGTTGAAGGTCAAGGTGCTGAAGTTCGACTCGGAGAACGAGCGGGTGTCGCTGGGGCTGAAGCAGCTTCAACCCGACCCGTGGCTGGATGTGACGCAGCGCTACCCGGTCGGCAAACGCATCACCGGCCGTGTCGTCTCGCTGGCCGATTATGGCGCCTTCATCGAAATCGAGCCGGGCGTCGAGGGGCTGGTGCATGTATCGGAACTCTCCTGGACGAAGCACATCAAACACCCCTCGAAGCTGGTCAGCGTCGGCGACGAGGTCGAGGTGGTGGTGCTCGACATGGACGAGGGCAATCGAAAAATCTCCCTCGGTATGAAGCAGACCGAGCCGAACCCCTGGGAGGCGATCAAGGAGAAGTATGAAATCGGGCAGCGCGTCTCCGGCAAGGTTCGCAGCATCACCAACTTCGGCGTGTTCATCGGGCTGGAAGAGGGCATTGACGGGCTGGTGCACGTGTCGGACATCTCCTGGACCGAGAGCATCAAGCACCCGAACGAGAGGTATCAGACGGGCGACGAGATCGAGGCGGTGGTGCTGAAGATTGATATCGAGAATGAAAAATTCTCACTGGGCGTAAAGCAACTCGAGGCCAACCCCTGGGATGACATTCAGAAGAAGTACCCGCTGGGCTCCAAAGTTACGGGCGAGGTCGCAAGCGTCACGGATTTCGGCGCCTTCGTGAAGCTCGGGGACAACATCGAGGGGCTGATCTACAGCGCCGAACTCGCAAGCGAGCCGGTGAGCGACCCCGCCGAAGTGGTGAAGCCGGGCGACAAGCTGACGGCGCTGGTCACCAAGGTGGACCCGGTGGATCAGAAGATCTCGCTCTCGGTCAAGGCGCTGTCGGACCGTGAGCAGCAGCAGGAGTTGAAGCGGCTGGCCAAGGAGCAGGCGCGCTCGCAGCGAACCTCTTTCGGCGACCTGTTGAAGCGCAAGCTCGGCGGCGGTGGCGGCGAAGAAAGTTAAAGGAACAACATCACGGGCGCCCCGCGCGTCGGTGACGGCAATGACGGGAGAGGCGATGACGAAGAGCGGACTCATCGAACGGGTTGCGGCGGGCACGCCCCACATCTCGAAGAAGGACACGGAGATCGTCGTCAACACGATCTTCGACTCCATGACCGAAGCGCTGAAACTCGGCGAGCGCATCGAGATTCGCGGCTTCGGCAGCTTTCAGGTCAAGGTTCGAGAGGCGCGCGAGGGGCGCAACCCGAAGACGGGCGCCGAGGTGCAGATTCCCGCCAAGCGCACCCCCTTCTTCAAGGTGGGCAAGGCGTTGCGAGAGCTGGTTGACGCCGCTCCTCCTGCTCCCGGCGCTTCGCCGGGGGACGAGTAGCCGCCGGGGCTTGCGATGCGGAGCTTCAGTCGCCTGTTGCTCGTGTTCGCCATCGGGCTCGCGATCGCGGTTGCGATGTTGTTCACCAACGCGAACGCCGAGCCGGTCGCGGTGGATCTGCTCTTGGGGCGCCTCGAGTTCCCGCTCTGGGCGCTGCTCTTCGGCGCCTTCCTGCTCGGCGCGCTCGGCGCCTGTATCGGCCTGTTGCCCCCGCTCGCGCGCCGCACGCTTCGGGCGCGCCACTACCGACGCGCCGTGCGGGAACTCGAGTCCGAGGTTCACCAGCTCCGCAATCTGCCGCTCGAGGGCGCCGATGCGGTGCCCGGCGTTTCGGAGCGCGGCGCCTAGTCATGGCCTCGTTTCGAGAGCGGCGGCGCAGCGACGGCGCCGTCTTTGGCGTCGCCCTGCGCGCCGTGCTCGAGGACGATCTCGACGCGGCGGAGCAGGCGCTGGTCACGCTGGTGCGCGAGGACTCCGGGCAGGTCGAGGCCTATCTGCTGCTCGCCCAGCTCTATCGCCGCCGTGGAGAAATCGGGCGTGCGATTCGCATCCACCAGAATCTGCTGCTGCGCCAGAACCTCGAGCCCGCGCAGAAGCGCCGCGCCTTCGAGGGGCTGGCGCGCGACTTTCAACGCGGCGGTTTTTTCGGGCGCGCGCGCGACGCCTGGCGCGAGGTGTTGCGGCGCGAGCCACAGCACGAGGCCGCGCTTCGCGCACTGGTTCGGCTGGCGACCGATCTGCGGGACTTCGACGGCGCGCTGCAGGCGCAGCGTCAGTTGTCGAAGCGCAAACCAGGCGACGATGCCGCGCAGGCGGAAGCGCGCCTGCTGCTCGAAAAGGCGCGCGCGGCCCGGGACGCTGGCCAGAGCGACGAGGCGCGCAAGACGTTGAAGCGCGCGCTGCGGCGCGACCCGAAGAATGCGCGGGCCGTTGCGCTGCTAGGCGTTCTCGAAGCGGAGCGCGCCCGACATGGCCCGGCCCTCGAAGCCTGGCAGCGGGCCATAACGCTCGATGGCCGCGTGGCCCGCGCGCTCTATCCGAAAATCGAAGCCAGTGTGAATGCGCTCGGCGCGCCAGGGCGTTTTGAGGAGCTGCTGCGTGGCTGGCTGCCGGACAACCCCTCCGCCCGGCTGGCGCTGGCGGAGCACCTGGCAGCGCGCGGCGACACCGAAGCCGCGCTCGCCGAACTCGAGTGCGCGCTCGAGGACGATCCCGAGTCATTTCCTTTCCACGGCCTGCGCGCGCGCGTGCTGCTGCTGGCCGGGCGCGATGTCGAGGCCGTCAAGTGTCTGAAAGAATTGCTGCGCCTGCTCGAGCGCAGCGGGCAGGGGTTAAAATCGAAGGAACGCCTCGAATGAAAACTGCCGCCCCGAAAGCCGCCGCCGACACCCCGATGATGCGCCAGTATCGAAGCATCAAGGCGCACCACCCGGATGCGTTCCTGTTCTATCGCATGGGCGATTTCTACGAGCTGTTTCTCTCGGATGCCGAGCGCGCCGCGCCGCTGCTCGACATTACGCTGACCACGCGGGGCCGCAACGGCAAGATGGGTTCGATTCCGATGTGCGGCGTTCCGGTGCACAGCGCCGACGGCTATATCAAACGCCTCACCCAACTGGGGCACCGCGTTGCGATCTGCGAGCAGGTGGAGGACCCGAAGGCCAGCGGCAGTCGCAAGCTGGTGCGCCGCGATGTGATCGAGGTGTTCACGCCGGGGTTGGTCGGCGACCCGCAGAGCCTCGAGGCGGCGCAGGAAGTGGCGCTGGCCGCGGTCTGGCTGGACGCGGGGCAGGCGGGGCTCGCCGCCCTCGACGCCTCGACCGGAAACTTTCGCGCGACCGAGCTGCCCGCACCGGGCGCCTGGCCCGTAGCGCTGCTCGACGAACTCGAGCGCATCGCGCCGCGCGAGTTGTTGATCGGCAAGTCGCTGTCAAAAGACCCGGTGGCAATGGCGACGCTTGGCGCGCGCGCGGCCGGGGCGGCGCTCACCGTGGTTGCGGACGAAAGTTTCACGCCGCAGTCCGCGCCCACAACGCCCGATGGTTTCGACCCCGAATCCGAACGCGCCGGGTTGCGGGCCGCCGCCGCCATCCTCGGCTATCTCGCAACCAGGCAACCGACCGCATTGCAGCACGCGCCCCGGCTGCGCCACTACGGCCTGGGCGACACCATGATCCTCGACGCCGCCACCCGCCGGCACCTCGAACTTTTTGAGAACAGCGAGGATCGCAGCCGCCGTGGCGCCCTGTTCGAGCGCATGGACGAAACCCGCACGGCGCTCGGCGCGCGCCGGCTCGCACGCTGGGTGGCGTATCCGCTGTGCGTTACAGAAGAAATTGTCGCGCGTCAGGATGCGGTCGCCTGGCTTGCGCAGCGCGACCGTCCGCGTGCGCGCCTGCGCGAGGCGCTCGCCGGCGTGCGCGACCTCGAACGCATCTTTGCGCGCTGTGCGCGGCCGGGAGCCGAGCCTCGGGATCTCGCCGCGTTGCGCGCATCGCTGTCGGCGCTGCCCGAAGTGGCAAGCGCCCTCGACCGGGATGCGAACGGGGATCAACTCTACGGGGACGCCGATGAGCCCGCCGCGCTGCCGCGTCCCACGCCGCTGCCGGAGACCACGGCGCTGCTCTGGAAGGCGCTGGTGGACGACCCGAAGCCGCTGCCCCGGGGCTCGAGGGGCGCGCATGAATCGGGTTTTGTGCGCGAGGGTTTCTCTCGGGAGCTCGACGGGCTTTCGCAGTCGGCGCGCGAGGGGCGCACGTGGATTGCGGGGCTCGAGACGGTGGAGCGCGACGAGACCGGCATCCCGAGTCTCAAGGTGCGCTTCCATCCGGTGCACGGCTACACCCTCGAAGTTCCGAAGGCGCAGCTCGCGCGCGTTCCCGATCACTACGAGCGCCGGCAGACCCTCGCCAGCGCGGAGCGCTTCACGACAAAGGCGCTGCGCGAGATGGAGTCGAAAGTCGTCGGCGCGAGCGAGCGCGTGGTCGCACTCGAGCGCGAGATTCTGGATGAGGTGCGGCGCACGGTGCTGGCCCGCGCGGATGCGATCCGCGCGGCGGCCGAGGATGTCGCCACGCTCGATGCCTTGCAGTCTCTGGCCGAGGTGGCGCGCCGCGACAACTGGCAGCGTCCGACGGTGGACGCAGGGCTTCGCATCGAAATTCGCGCGGGTCGCCACCCGGTGGTGGAAAGCATGCGCGGGCTTGCGGGCGAGGCGTTCGTGGCGAATGACACCGAACTCGACCCCGGGGGCGCGCGGGTGCTGCTGATCACCGGGCCGAACATGGCGGGCAAGAGCACCTACCTGCGACAGGTCGCCGTGCTGGTGCTGCTCGCGCAGATCGGCAGCTTCGTGCCCGCCGAGTCGGCGACGATCGGCGTGGTGGATCGCATCTTCACGCGCGTCGGCGCAAGCGACCGGCTGTCGCAGGGCGAGTCCACCTTCATGGTCGAAATGCGCGAGACCGCCGAAATCCTGAGCCAGGCTTCCCCCCGCAGTCTGGTGATCCTCGACGAGATCGGCCGCGGCACCAGCACCTTCGACGGGCTCTCGATTGCCTGGGCGGTCGGCGAGTATCTGCACGACACGCCCGGGCTCGGCCCGCGCACCCTGTTTGCAACGCACTACCACGAGCTTGCGGATCTGGCGCGCACCCGAAGTGGCGTGCGCAACGCGCACTTCGAGGCGCGGGAGAGCGGCGATGAGGTCGTGTTTCTGCGCCAGTTGCTGCCCGGCGAGGCGAGTCGCTCGTATGGCATTCAGGTCGCGCGTCTCGCCGGCCTGCCGCAGCCGGTGATCGCGCGCGCGCGCGAAGTGCTGACGCAACTCGAAGCCGGTGAACTCTCGCCCGCCGGCGTGCCGCGTCTGGCCGACAGCGCAACCCGGACTGCTCAGCCGACGCTGCCGCTCTTCACCGCGCGCTCCGCTTCGGGCGCGCCGGTCACCACGCCCGCCGAAATTGCGCGCGCGCAGGAAATGCTGACGGAGCTTCGCCGTCTCGACATTGATCGCCTGCCCCCGATTGACGCACTGTCGCTGCTGAACGACTGGGCCGCCCGGCTGCGCCAGGAGGACGAAAAATCAAAAAGCGCCAAAGTTAAAAATGGAAAGGTTAAAAAAGGAGGGGCCGGTTGAAGTCGCTGGTCGCTCTTGCCGCGCTTTTTCTTGCGCTTGCGCCGCTCGCTTCCCGGGCCGAGCCGATTCTGGTTCGCGATGTGCGCTACTGGTCTCACCCGAAGTACACGAGGGTGGTGGTCGAGTTCAGCGCCCGGGTCGCCGCCCGCGTTCATCAGCTCGACAAACCGGCGCGGCTCTACATGGATTTCGAGGGCGTGCAGGCGGCAAAGTTCGCAAAATCCATCACCGTGGAGGACGGCCTGCTGCGTCGCGTGCGCATGGCGCAAAACACACCGGGCCGCGCGCGACTGGTCGTTGACCTCGAGCGCTACGGTCGCCACCGCCTGTTCACACTGCCGGGGCCGGATCGCGTGGTGCTCGATGTCTACGACACGGCGAAAGCGAAGAGCGAAGCGAAGCAAAGCGCCGGGGTTTCGCCGTCTGCGCCCGAGAGACCGGTCACGGTCGTACTCGATCCGGGACACGGCGGCCGCGACCCCGGCGCGGTCGGCATCGGCGGGCTGCGCGAAAAAGATCTGACGCTTTCGGTAGCGCTCGACTTGCAGCACCGGCTCCGCGCGCGCGGCTTTCGCGTGGTGATGACCCGCTCGACGGACGAAACCCTCAGTCTGGAAGAGCGCACGGCGCTGGCGGAGGGCGTCGGTGGCGATGTCTTCATCTCGCTGCACGCCAACGCAGCAGAGCGCTCGGCGCACGGCGTCGAGACCTATTACCTCGATACGAGTCACGAGGGTCACACCCTGCGTCTCGCCGCGCGGGAAAGCGGCGTCACGCCGCAGCAGGTGGACGCGCTCGACCGCGAAGTGGCGCGGCTGCGCCTTTCGGACACCGCGCATTCTTCCATCGCGCTCGCGAATGGCGTGCATCGAAGCATCATCGCCGAAGTTCAGCAGGTCTTCCGCTCGGTGCGCGACCTGGGTGTAAAGCAGGGGCCTTTTCAGGTGTTGTTTCTGTCGAGCGCACCCTCGGTGCTGATCGAGATGGGCTTCGTCACCAACCCGCGCGATGCGCGGCGCCTGAAGCGCCGGATCTACCAGCAGGTGGTGGCCGAGCAGATCGCCCGCGCGCTCTCCGACTATCGGCGCACGCAATTGCGCGTTGGCCGACCGGGATGAAAGCGCCGGGTCAGGAGTTTTCCATCCCCCCCGTTCCGGCGGCCAGCCAATTAAAAGCGGGCGCCGAAACGCGGGCCTGGCTCGGAGCGCTGCGCGAATCGCTTCTGCACCGGCAACGCGCGGGCGCTTCGGGCATCGCCATCAATCACGCCAACTCGGATGCGATGGACGCGCTGATCCAGACGCTGGTCGAGCGCGTCGCTGCAGAGCACAAGGCGCAGGGCGGGGCGGCGGCGACACAGCCCTTTGCCCTCGTCGCCGTCGGTGGCTATGCGCGGCGTGAAATGTCACTCGCCTCCGATGTGGATCTGCTGATTCTGGTCGAGGGCGAGCTGGATACTTTTGTCAAGCGTCTGGCGGAAACGATTCAGTATGAACTCTGGGACGCGGGCGCGGATGTCGGCGCGGCGCTGCGCAGCGTGGATGAGTGCATCGCACTCGGGCGCGACGATGTCTCGGCCCGCACCGCGATTTTGATAACCCGTTGCCTGGCCGGTGACACCGCGCTCTTCGGGAAACTCGGCAGGGCGGTGCGCGAGCGTCTGCTGCCGGCGCCGGCCGATTTTATTCGTGAACGCCAGCGCGCGCAGGCCACCCGCCATGAGCGCTTTGGCGAATCGCTGTACCTGCTTCAGCCCAACCTCAAAGAGGGCGCGGGCGGTTTGCGCGATTACCACAACGCATTGTGGGCGGCCTGCGCACTCGAGCCCGCGCTGCGGAGTTTCGAGGATTTTCCAGCACACGGTTTTCTGTCGGAGAGCGAGGGAAGTGAGTTGGGCCGCGCGCTCGACCTCTTGTGGCGTTTGCGCAACACCCTGCATGGTCTGCACGGGCGGCGGCGCGATCAGCTCACTTTTGAGTTTCAGGATGAACTGGCGAGCGCGCTCGATTACCCCTCGGGCGCGGAGCTTCCCGTCGAGGCATTGATGCGCGACTACTACCAGAGCGCGCGCCGGGTTCAGAATCTGTCGGAAATTGTAATCGAGGAATGCCGCGAGCGCGCTGAGCCGACGCTCGGTCTGAAAAGCGTTCAGCCGGTGGAGGACGGCTTTAACCTCCTCGGCGACGGTGTGCTCGAAATCCCGGACGCGGCGCACTTGCAACAGCGCCCGCTGCGTCTGCTCTCCGCCTTCGCCGTGGCGCAGCGTCACCGGGTTTCGCTCTCCCGCAGCGCGCTGCGCCTGATCCGCGAGCAACTCGACCTCGTTGACGACGCCTTCCGCACCAGCCAGGAAGCGCGGGACTTGCTGCTGCGCATCCTCGACAGCGAGCATCGTGTCATGCGCTCGCTGATGGAGATGAATGAAACCGGCCTGCTGGCCCGCTACCTGCCCGAGTGGGAGCACATCGTCTGCCGCTGGCAGCACGTCATCTATCACACCTACACCGTTGATGTGCACTCGATCTTTCTGGTCGAGCAACTGCGCCGCCTGTGGCGAGGCAAGTACGATGCGACGCTGCCGGATCTGGCCGAACTGCTGCGCAGCACGACGGATCTTCCCGCGCTGTTTCTCGGTTGCCTGCTGCACGACATCGGCAAGGGGCGCGGCGCGGAGGATCATTCGCAGGAGGGCGTCGTGCTCGCGCGGCGCTGCCTCGAGCGCATCGGCCTGGCGCCCGAGCGCCGCGAGCGCGTGCTGTTTATCGTCGCTGCGCATCTTTTGATGTCGCATGTGGCGCAGCGCCGCGACCTCTCGGATGAAAAGGTGATTGTGGAATTCGCGCGCGCCGTGGGCGACCGCGAAAACCTGCGCAACCTGTATCTGGCGACTTTCGCCGACATGCGCGCAAGCTCCGAGGCGGGCTGGACGCCGTGGCGCCGCGAACTGCTGCGCGAACTCTACGAGCGTTGCTCCGAGTACCTCGAACTCGGCGAGTCGGACCCACGCCGCGCAAGCTCGCAGATCGAAGCGCGCAGTAAAGAGCGCCGCGCGCGTGCGCTGGCTCTGCTACGGGAGCTCGGTTTTTCCGAGGCGCGCAGCCTGGAGTTTTTCGACGCACTGCCGCGCCGTTACTTCATGTCGCACACGCCGCCGCAGATCGCGCGGCATGCGCACGCGGTGTTTTCGCTCGGCCCTTCGAAGTCGCTGGTGGTCGCGGTGCGCCAGATGCGCAGCGGCTACAGCGAGTTGATCGTCTGCTGTCGCGACCGCCGGGGCTTGTTCGGAACCGTCACCGGCTGCGTGGCGGCCTGCGGCATCAACATCCTCGGCGCCAACGTGTACACCACGCGCGCGGGCATCGCCTTCGAGGTGTACCGCGTGACGCTCCCGCCCGGTCAAGCGGCTGACCACGATGCGCGCTGGGCGCGCTTCGAAGCGATGCTGTCGGCGGCGCTCGAGGGCGCACTCGACCCGGGGGAGAAACTGCGCGGAAAGCAGAGCCCACTCGGCGCGCGCCGCGCAATCGCCAGCCGCAAGCCCGCGCTGGTCTCGATCCGCAACGACATTTCCGACTTCTACACCGTGATTGATGTGACGGCCGACGACCGGCTCGGCCTGCTCTACGACCTGACCCGCACCTTGAGCGCGCACGGCTTCGAGATTTTCATCTCCAAGGCGACCGTCGTGCTCGATCAGGCCGCCGATACTTTTTATGTGCGAAACCAGGCGGGCAAGCGGCTGACTTCGCCCTCGGCAAGCAAAGCCCTCGAAACGGCGTTAGTCCGGGCGGCCTCGGATGCTGGCCATGCCTGACGCACTCAGCCGCGAAGTGAAGCGCTTTCTGCAGTACATCGCCGTGGAGCGCGGCCTCTCCGTCCGCACCCTCGACGCCTACGGTCGCGACCTTGCGCGCTTTGGCGCGTTCCTCGAAGCGCGCTCGCTGCGCGAGCCCGGCGCGATTCGCCGGAAGCATCTGAGCGACTTTCTCGTCGCGCTCGAAGCGGATGGCCTCTCCGCCCGCAGCCGCGCGCGGATGCTGGTCGCGCTGCGGCGCTGGCTGCAATACCTGCTCGCGCGTGGCCGCATTGCGAGCGACCCGAGCGAGGGCATCACCGCTCCCCGCCTTCCGCGCGCGCTGCCGAAGACGCTGCGCAGCGATGAGTGCGAGGCGCTGATTGCGGCGGCGCGCGGCGACGACGCGCTGTCGCTGCGCGACGCCGCGATGCTCGAAGTGCTCTACGGCGCCGGCTTGCGCGTCAGCGAGCTGGTGAAGCTGCCGGCTTCCGCCGTGGATGCGCAGGCCGGTGTGCTGCGCGTAACCGGCAAGGGTCGAAAGCAGCGGCTGGTGCCGCTCGGCGAACTCGCGCTGGCCGCGCTGGCCCGCTATCTGGAGCGCGCGCGACCGGAGCTGCTGGGGCGCCACGCCTCCGCCACGGCCCTGTTCCTGTCGCGCCGGGGGGCGGCCATGACGCGGCAGAATTTTTTCGTGCGGCTGCGCCGTCTGGCAGGGCTCGCCGGCATTCCGAGTGATCGCGTCTCGCCGCACGTGCTGCGGCACGCCTTCGCAAGCGACCTGCTCGAAGGCGGCGCCGACCTGCGCGCGGTGCAGGAAATGCTCGGTCACGCCGACCTCTCGACCACGCAGATCTACACCCATGTAAGCGACCGGCGGCTTCGGGAAGTGGTGGACAAGCGGCACCCGCGTGGGGGAGGGCGGCGGTCGTGAAGGCGCCGTCACTCGCCAGCTTGCAGCGCGCGCTGCCGCGTGCCGCGCACGACCCGCTTCGGCGTCTGGTGGCGGCGGCGGACGAACTCGATTTCGCGCTCTACCTGGTCGGCGGGCCGGTGCGCGACTGGCTGCTCGGACGCGCGCTGCGCGACCTCGACCTGCTCGTGTCGGCGCCCGACGGGCGGCGCCGGGCTGCGGCGCGTCAACTGGCCCGACGCGCGGCGCTTCAGTGTGAGCGCGTGGTCGCGCACCAGCGCTTCGGCACCGCGCGTCTCGAAGCGGGCGATCTCACGGTTGATCTGGCCCGGACGCGCAGCGAGCGGTATCCGAAACCGGGCGCACTGCCCATCGTGCGCGCGGGCACGCTGCTCGAAGATCTGCGCCGGCGCGACTTCACGGTCAATGCGCTGGCGCTTCCGCTCGGTAGCAAAGCAAAGCGGGCGTCACCCGGCCTGCTCGATGCCGGAACGGGGCGCGCGGATCTCGAAGCGCGGCGCTTGCGGGTGTTTCATCCGCGAAGTTTTTGTGATGACCCGACCCGCGCGCTGCGCGCGGTGCGCTTCGAGGGGCGGCTCGGCTTTGCGCTCTCGCGTGACGCGCACCATGCCTTGCGGACGGCGCGTAGCGAGGGCGCATTTGCTGCGGTCAGCGGCGCGCGCATTCGCGCCGAGTTCGAGCGGCTCTTCGCCGATACGCGGTTGGGACTCGATCCCGCGCGCGCGCTCCGCCGCCTCGATACCCTGGGCGTGCTCGCTGCGCTCGAGCCGGGGCTTCACGCGCCGCCTTCGGTTTTGCCGGCGCTGCGCCGCCTCGGTCGCATCCTCGTCGAGGGGCCGCCGCTCGAAGCTTCCCCGCTGCTGACCGGCCTGATGCTCTGGGGCGCGGGCCTCACCCTGCCGTTGCGTCGCCGCCTCTTGCGGCGGCTTGCGCTCACCGGCCAGGCGGCGGAGCGCAGCCTCGGCTTCCCGCGTGAGCGCACGCGGGTGTGGCGCGCACTCGCCCGGCTGCGCGGCCGGGGCGCCCTCGACGCGCTGCTGCGCCCGCTCGCCGCCGAGGAGCTGCTCGCACTCTGGGCCAGCGCGCGCGCGCCGGATCGGCGGCGCATCCTGCGTCACCTGCGCGAGGATCGAGAGCGGGTGCTGCCGGTCAACGGCGACGACCTGCTCGCGCTCGGGCTGAGCGGCCCCGCGCTGGGAAGCGCGCTGGCGGAGATCCGCAAAGCCACGCTCGACCGGGTGTTGCACAGCCGGGAGGATGCGCTGGCGCTGGCGCGCGAAATCGCCCGGCGGCGGGGGCCGAAACAAAGGGGGCGACGGCCTGCGCGTTGAGCGATATACTGCGGCCACCCCGAGCAACAAGCCCGCTTAACCATCTACCCTCCTCCACAGGGCGCGCTGCGTGAGTGAACCCGACGCCACCGGTTTGTATCTGGCGTCCGATGGGTCGTCCGCCACGACCTGCTCGGTGCGGCTCGAACTCTTCGAGGGCCCCCTCGATCTGCTGCTGCACCTGATCCGGCAGAACGAGGTGGAGATCACCGACATTCCGATTGCCGAGATCGCGCGTCAGTACTGCGACTACCTGGGCCTGATGCGCGAGTTGAACCTGGAGGTCGCCGGTGAGTATCTGGTGCTGGCGGCGACGCTGGCCTGGATCAAGTCGCGCATGATCCTGCCGCTGCCCGATGGGCAGGACGAGGAAGAGGGCATGGATCCCCGCGCCGAGTTGCAGGCGCGGCTGCTCGAATACCAGCGCTTCAAGGAGGCCGCCGAGATGCTGGCCGAGCGGCCACGGCTCGAGCGCGAGGTCTTCGTCGCCCACGGGCTCGAGGTGGAGCCGACGCCCGATGCCGAGCGCGAGCTTCGGGTCGGCCTGCTGCAGCTCGTCGAGGCATTGCGCAAGTTACTGCGCGACGCGCAGCCCGAGCGCCTGCACGAGATCGAGGTAGAGACCGTCACCGTGCAGGAGCGCATGGAGGCGGTGATGCGGCGGCTCGAAGCGCAGGAGTCACTCGAATTCGAGCAACTCTTCGAAACCCCGGCGGGTGAACGACCGGCCAGCCGCACGCTGCTCATCGCCACCTTTCTGGCGATGCTCGAGCTGGTGCGACTGGCCGCGATCCACATCTACCAGGGCCTGAGCGACGCGCAGGTTCCCGAAGGCCCGATCCGCCTGCGCCGCAACACCGGGGCCGGCGCGCCGGCGTGGCCCGCCAGCGCTGACGCGCTGTCGCCATAACCGAAGGGGGGGTGTTAATACCATGGAGCGCAGTCGCAGGAAGCAACTCGTCGAGGCGTTGATCGCGGCCTCGGAGACGCCGCTCAGTGCGAAGCGGCTCGCCGAGATCGTCCCGCATCTGTCGCCCGAGAAGGCGCGCGCGCTGGCGCAGGAACTCGCCGCCGAGTACGACAGCGAGCAGCGCGGCGTCGAACTCTGGGAGGTGGCTGGCGGCTACCAGTTCCGAACCCGCCAGGACTTCGCGCCCTACGTGCGGCAACTGCTGAAGGAGCGCCCGCTGCGCCTGTCGCGCGCCGCGCTCGAGACGCTCTCGGTGGTGGCCTACCGGCAGCCCGTCACCCGCGCCGAGATCGAGCAGGTGCGCGGCGTCGAGGCGGGCCCCATGCTGCGCAGTCTGATCGAGCGCAACCTGGTGCGCATCGCCGGCCACCGCGATCTCCCGGGGCGACCGCTCAACTACGCCACCACCCGCCGCTTCCTCGAAGTCTTCAGCCTGAAGCGCATCGAGGATCTGCCGACGCTGCGCAACATCGAGGAGCTGCTACCACAGGCGGAAGGCGCGCCGGTTGCACTCGAAGCACCGCAAAGCGCTGCAGCCGGAATGGAAGAGCAGGGTGGGGATGGCGGCGATGTGGGCGAAGGCGAGGATGCGCCGCCCGCGTCGCCGGGCAGCGGTGGTGGTGGCAGCGGCGCGCCCATTGCCTCGGGCGAACTTCACTAAGCCACAGTGGAGCAGCGTCTGCAGCGCATTCTGGCGGCGGCGGGTCTGGCGTCGCGCCGGGCTGCCGAGGCTTGGATTCGCGCCGGGCGCGTCCAGGTGAATGGCCGCGTCGCCCGCCTCGGCGAGCGCGCGAACCCGCAGCGCGACCGCATTCTGGTTGACGGCGAGTTATTGAGCCTGCGCGCGGAGCCACTCCAGTATTGGCTGCTGCACAAACCACGCGGCGTGCTCTCGACGACGCGCGATCCACACGCGCGCCCGAGCGGGCGGCGCACCGTGCTCGAGCTGCTGCCGCGGGCAGCGCGCAAGAGCCGCCTCTACCCGGTTGGCCGCCTCGACCTCGACAGCGAGGGCCTGCTGCTGCTGACCAACGACGGCGCCACCGCACTTGTCCTGATGCACCCCACCTTCGGCGCCGAGCGGGTGTACCGGGTCACCGTCGCCGGCGCGCTGTCGTCCGAAACCGCGCGGCGGCTCGCGCGGGGCCCCATGCTCGAAGACGGCCCGATGGCGCGCTGCGCAGTCGGCCCCCGGCGCTTCGACGCCCGTCACTCGACGACGACCTTTACGCTGACGCTCAAAGAGGGGCGCAAGCGACAAATCCGCCGCGCCCTGCGCGCCCTCGGTCACCCGGTGCGCCGCCTGCTGCGCACGCGCCACGGCGCGTTGTCGCTCGGCCGCCTGCCCAGCGGCGCCGCGCGCGAACTCCGCGCACCGGAGCGCGAGCGGCTGCTGGCGCAGGTGCGGCGCAAGGAGAAGAGGGTGGAGCAGGGAAAATCAATATAGGCCGATATTTTAGCCAGATACCGAGAAGTTACTTTAACTCCCCCCGCTCGCGTCCGACTTCGCCGCCAGCGCGCGCGACCCGTGTTCAATCAGCCGGGTGAGGCCGAAGCCGGTGGCGGCGAGCAGCAGCGCGATGGCGATGCGCCCGGCGGTGGCTTCGGGGAGTGGGCCGCCGTGCGCGCCCGCCACTTGCAGCGCGTCGTGCTGGAAGGGCCAGAGGACGACGAGGGTGCTGAGCAGCAGGCCGAGCAGCACGCCGCATGTCGGCCGTGGAAAGTGGCGCAGCAGCGCGCGCAGCAGGTTGCTGAGGGCGAGCAGGCCGAGCGCAGCGCCGAGCACAACCGGGGTGAGGACATGCAGCGCGTCGGCGAAGCGCGCACCGTCGTGGCGGGCGAGCGCCTGCGCGAGTTCTTCGAGGCCAGCGAGGATGGGCAGATACTGGCCCAGCAGCAGCAACAGCGTCGCGCCGCTCAACCCCGGCAGGATCATCGCCGCCGCACCCAGCAGGCCCGCCACGAAGAGCAGCCCGCTCGAGTTGTCGCCGCCGCGCGGGTCGGCGCCAGCGGCGGCGGCGTCCGGGCCGAACAGCAACAGCGGCAGCAGCAACGCGAGACCAAAGACGGCGCCGAGCAGGAAGGTCGCCGATGCGGGCTTCGCGTGTCGCCACAGGACAGGCGCGCCGCCGAGTGTCAGCCCGATGAAGAGGCTGTACATCAACCAGCGTCCCTCGCTCAGCAGGATGCGGATCCAGCCGGCGAAGAGCAGGATCACGAGTGCGGCGGCGCCCGCCACGCAGGCGAGCAGCAGCAGCGCGCGCAGCCGGAAGCGCAGCGTGGTGAGTTCGGCGACCGCCCGCACGAAGGCCGGGTAGATGCCGCTGACCAGCAGCATGGTGCCGCCCGAAATGCCGGGCAGCAGGTTGGCGAGCCCCATCAGCGCGCCGCCGACGAAGCCGCGCAGGGCGAGTTCGGCCAGGGGGCTGTCTTCCATGCCCGTTGCTTTGCTGTCGTGCGTGGCGATGATGATCTCCCGGCGGGGCGCTTCGCCCCCCCCCATCCTTTTGACCGCCCCGAGCGGCTGCCGGAGGTGCTTCCGCACCCCCTCATCCCGTTGACCGCGCCGAGCCGCTGCCGGAAAGGCTTGCGCACCCCGCCCATCCCGTTGGCCGCGCCGTGCGGCTGCCGGAGGCTTGCGCACCTCGCCCAGCGCGTCGAGCGTGCCGCAAAGTTTGCGCAGCCGCGCGGAGTGCTGCGTCGCAGCCTGGCGCTTGTCTCGTGCTTGGCCTCGCGCCGGGCGATGCGCTACCAGACGCGGATGCGGGTAATCAAGCTGCGCCTGCGCGCCGTGCTCTTCGTGGCGATCGGCATCCTCTATGTGATTTCGATTCCCTGGTACCGGGCCGACTCCCGGACACCCGAGTTGTACTTCGGTTTCCCCGACTGGGTCGTCGTCGCGCTCGCCTGCTATCTGGCGGTGGCCGTCTTGAACGCGCTGGCTTGGCTGCTGACCGACATCCCCGACGCCGACGTTGACGCTGATGCGGACAAGCGCGCCGCCACTTATGCATCCCCGCTCTCGTCTCCGACAGCGCATCCGGCAACCGCCCGGGACAGTCAAAAGAATGGGCGAGGTGCGAAAGCCTTTCCGGCAGCGGCTCGGCGCGGTCAAAAGGCTGGGCGGCGGGGTGCGAAAGCACCCCGGGCCCAATGAGTTTCAGCACGCTGACGCTGTATGCCGTCGGCGCCTATCTGCTCGTGTTGATTGCGGTGGGTTTCGTAGCGCGGCGCGCGCGTGCAGACCTGACTCCCGCCGACCACTTCCTCGCAGGCCGCGGCCTCGGCGTGCTGGTGCTGTTCCTGACGCTCTACGCCACGGCCTACAGCGGCAACACCCTGCTCGGCTACCCGGGCGAAGCCTACGAGCACGGATTCGTCTGGATTCAGTCGGTCGGCTTCATGATGGCCATCATCGTCTGTTTCCACCTGCTCGTGCCCGGTTTGCGCCGCGTCGCAAGCCGCGAGGGTTTCGTTACACCGGGCGACTGGATCAAACACC
>JAHRAN010000044.1 GCA_020027245.1 Myxococcota bacterium | reverse complement strand
TGGCGTTTCCGATTACGCTCACCGAACTCAGGCTCATGGCCAGCGCGGCGAGCATCGGCGAGAGCAGGGCGCCGGTCAGCGGATAGAGCAGGCCCGCGGCGATGGGGATGCCGAGAATGTTGTAGGCGAAGGCGAAGAACAGGTTCTGGCGGATGTTCTTGAGTGTGGCGCGCGACAGCCGGCGGGCGCGGGCGATGCCGCGCAGGTCGCCGCCGGGCAGCGTGATGTCGGCGCTCTGTTTCGCAATGTCGTCGCCACTGCCCATGGCGATGCCGACATCCGCCTGCGCCAGCGCCGGCGCGTCGTTGATGCCGTCGCCGGCCATCGCCACGCGCCGCCCTTCTTTTTGCAGTTGCTCGATCAGCGTGAGCTTTTCACCCGGCAAGAGCTCGGCGTGCACCTCCTCGAAGTCGAAGCGGCGCGTGACACCGGCGACGCTGGCCCGCGCATCGCCACTGGCGACGATGACCCGCACTCCGTCGGCGCGCAGCAGCGCGAGCGCCGCCGCCGTGCTCTCCCGAACCGGGTCGGCGATGTGGAGCAGCCCGGTGGCCTCGCCGTCAATCGCCACATACACGAAAGTGTGTCCGTTTGCGTGCAGCTTGTCCGAGGTGGCGGCGAGCTGGGTCTCGTCCACATTGCGCGCGCGCAGAAAGGCGGCGCTGCCCACCACGACCTCGTGCTCGCCGATCCGCCCGATGATGCCGCGCCCGGTTTCGGAACTGAAGCCATCGGCTTTTTGCAACTCGCGCTGCCGCTCTTTGGCGCCGGTCACGATGGCCCGCGCCAGCGGGTGGTTGCTCCCCTGCGCAAGACTCGCCGCCAGCGCCAGCACCGCACTGGCGCTCCACTTGCCAAAAGTCAGCACGTCCATCAGCGCCGGGCGGCCCATGGTAAGCGTGCCGGTCTTGTCGGTGACCAGCGTGTCTATCTCGCGCATGCGCTCCACGACTTCGGCGTTGCGAAACAACACGCCCGCGCGCGCGCCGCGCCCCATCGCGATCATGATCGCCATCGGCGTCGCCAGCCCCAGCGCGCAGGGGCAGGCGATGATCAGCACCGAGACCGCGGCCAGAAGCCCGTGCGTGAGGCGTGGCGCCGGGCCGCCCAGGGCCCAGCCGGCGAAGGTCAAAAGCGCCACGACCAGCACCAGCGGCACGAAAACCTGCGCGACCTGGTCGGCCAGGCGCTGCACCGGCGCGCGGCTGCGCTGCGCCTCGGCGACCTGTTGCACGATGCGCGCGAGCAGGGTGTCGCGCCCGATGCGCTCGGCGCGAAAGATGAAAGTGCCGTCGCCGTTGATGCTGCCCGCGCTGACGAAGTCGCCGCGCGCCTTCCGCACCGGGATCGCCTCGCCGCTCAGCATGGATTCATTCACCGCGCTCTCGCCTTCGAGCAGATGACCGTCCACCGGCACGCGCTCGCCGGGACGCACCCGCAGCTTTTCGCCGGGGCGCACCTGCTCGAGCGGGATTTCGCGCTCGCTGCCATTCGCGGCGACGAGTCGCGCGCTGGGCGGCGCGAGTTCGAGCAGCGCGCGCAGGGCATCGCCACTGCGCAGGCGGGCGCGCGTTTCGAGCACCTGCCCGAAGAGCACCAGCGTCACGATCATCGCGGCCGATTCGAAGTAGAGCGGCACAGCGCCACCGGCCGTGCGGAACGAGGCGGGCACCAGTTCCGGCGTCAGCACGGCGAACAGGCTCGCAAGCCAGGCGACGCCGGTTCCGAGCGCGACCAGCGTGAACATGTTGAGGTTTCCGCTGCGCAGCGAGGCCGCTGCGCGCGCGAAAAAAGCCCCCCCGCCGTAGAACACCACCGGCGTTGCGAGCAACAGCTGCAGCCAGGGCAGAAGCACCAGCGGAAGCTGCGCAGAGAGCGACGGCCCCGGCAGTATGTCGTCCATCGCAATCGCCATCAGCGGCAGGCTGAGCAGAATGCTGACGAGCAGGCGCTGGCGCAGATCCCGGAGCTCGGGGTTTACTCGTCCGTCCGCCTGCAGCGGCTCCGTGGCTTCGAGGCCCATGCCGCAGTACGGGCATGCGCCGTGCGCCGCTTCTCGCACTTCGGGATGCATCGGACAGGTGAACATGGGGGGCTCCGCTCGACGGCTCAGAGGATGCCCTTTCCGTCGCTGTTTATCCATACGCCGAGCGCGCGCGGTCGAGTTCGCCGCGCAGAGACCGCCGCAGCGCTTCGGGTTCGAGCACCAGCGCGTCGGCGCCGAAAGATAACAGCCACTGCCGCAACTCCTCGCCGGGGCCGACCTCCATGCAGAGCACCACGCTGCCCTTCGGCCCGGCTTCGAAGCGCTGACTCGGGTGCCAGATGCGCTCCTGAAGATAGGGCGCGCGGCGGGCGGCAAAGCGCACCCGCACCTGCTCCGGCGGCAGGGTCATCACGCCAAAGGCGCCGGCCGTGTGCGCCTCGAAGTCGAAGTCTGCCGGGATTTCGAAGCGGCGTTCGCTCAGTTTCGGCTTGCGGATGCGCTCCACGGCGAAGGTGCGAAGCGCCTGGTGCGTGTGGTCGTGGCCGATCAGATAGAGCGCGCCGTTTCGATACCAGACCCGGTATGGATCGAGCTCCCGCGTCGTGGTCTGGCCGCTGCTCAGCGACTGGTAGCGCATTTGCAGCGTGCGCCGTTCGAGCACGGCCTGCAGAAGTATTGGCATGACATCCCGCATCTCGGTGTAGCGCTTGTGCGGGCCGGGCTCGGCCTGGAAAACTTCAGTGAGTTGGTTTTTCAGGAAGTGCCGCAGCTCCGGGCCCAGCCCCGCGTGGATCTTTCCAAGCGCCGACTCGATGGAGTCGTGAAACGGGGTGCCAGCGAGACCGCGGAGCAGATCCTCGCCAAAGGCGAGCGCGAGCAGTTCGTCGGGCGTGAAGGGCGGGTGGCCGAGTTTGTAGCTCTCGATCAGTTTGTAGTACACGCGGCCATCGCGCTTCTCGTTGTAGATCGGAAAGCCGGCATACTGCAGCGCGTTGATGTCGCGATAAAAGGTGCGGCGATCACATTCGAGTTCGGCAGCCGACGCATCCGGGCCAACGCCGCCACGGCTTTGGGCCAGTAACTGAAGCAGGCGCCATTGCCGCGAGAGTTGATCGCCACGCACCGTTATTGTGCCCCCCGTTACTTGTTGATTCGCTCCACGTATTCGCCGCTGCGTGTGTCCACGCGCACGGTGTCGCCCTCGCGGATGAAGAGCGGCACCTGCAGCACGGCGCCGGTCTCGAGGGTCGCGGGCTTGGTGGCGCCGGAGGCCGTATCGCCCTTCATACCGGGGTCGGTCTGCGCAATTTCCACGACCACAAAGTTCGGCAGTTCGACCTGAATCACCTTCCCCCGGTACAGGCTCACCTCCACCTCGATGTTCTCCTTCAGAAACTTGCGCGCCGGGCCGAGCCGGTCGAAGGGAATCGTCAACTGCTCGTAATTCTTGTTGTCCATGAACACGGCGCTCTCGCTGTCCTGATAGAGGTACTGCATCCGCAGTTCAGCGACCTCGGCCTCCTCCACCTTGTGGCCGGCGTTGAAAGTCTTTTCGATGGTGCGTCCGCTGCGCAGGTTCTTCAGCTTGGTGCGCACGAAGGCGCCGCCCTTGCCCGGCTTCACATGCTGGAAGTAGCTGATGGTGTAGGGCTCGCCATCGAGTTCGATCTTGAGGCCGTTGCGAAACTGCGAAGTGTCGAGTGTCATGGCGCTCTGGCGTCAGCCACGGGCGGCGGTCACCGCGCTGGTCAGCGCTGGCACGATTTCGAACAGGTCGCCGACCACGCCGAGTTGCGCGACCTCGAAGATCGGCGCGTCCGGGTCCTTGTTGATGGCGATGATGTAGTTCGAGCCCTTCATACCGACGAGGTGCTGAATGGCGCCGGAGATGCCGATGGCGATGTACAGTTTCGGCGTCACGACCTGACCCGAACTGCCGACCTGATATTCGTGGGGCAGCCAGCCGGCGTCCACCACCGGGCGCGACGCACCCATGGCGCCGCCGAGCGCTTCGGCCAGCGGCTGGATCACCTCGGGGAATTTCTCCGGGTCGCCAACGCCCCGGCCGCCGGAGACGATGACATCGGCCTGGGACAGATCCACGCCGCCGGCATCGGACTCCCGGGTTTCGAGAAAGCGCGCGCGCAGTTTGGGCAACTCGAGCGCGAGCTCTTTAACCTCGCCACCACCCTCATTTTGGTTGTCTATGGCGGGCAGCGCGCCGGGTTGCACGCTGACGACGGTCTTCGCCGCACTCGAACGCACCCAGGCGTCGAGCTTGCCGTTGAAGACGCGCCGCCGGTAGCGGCCATCCTGAACATCAAAGGCGTCGGACACAAAGCCGGCGTCGAGGGCGGCGGCGACGCGCGGCGCCACATCCCAGCCCACCGGCGTGTTCGAGATCAACACGGTGTCGGCGCCCGAAGCCTCGACTGCAGCCAGAATCGCAGCCGCATAGCCGTCCACATTGTAGTTGGCGAGTGCGGCGTCCGAGGCCGACCAGGTGCTGCCGCCGCCGCGCTTTGCAAACTCGCTCGCCAGCGCGGCGTCGCCGATCACCAGACTCGAAACCTCGCCCCCGATTCTGGCGGCGAAGGCGAGCAGTTCATAACTGGCCTCGCGGATCGCGCCCTGTTGAATTTCCGCGACGACTAACAAACTCATTTAACCCTCTAACCTCCTTTTTTTCGCCGCTCTTAGAGCAGGCCGAGCTCTTTGATTTTGCCAAGCAGGCCGGCGACGATCTCGTCGGTCGTGCCCTCGAGAATTTCCGCGCGGTCGCCCTTCGGCGGCGGCTCGATCTTTTCGATCGCAACCTTCGCAGCGGCCGCGCCAACGAGTTCCGCGACGCCGAGGTCGGCCGCGGTCTTCGCCGCAATCGGCTTCTTCTTTGCGGCCATGATGCCCTTCAGCGACGCATAGCGAACCTGGTTGATGCCGGACTGCACGGCGATCAGGCAGGGCAGGTCGATTTCGACCAGCTCCAGCGCGCCGCCCTCGAGCTCGCGCTCGATGCGCAGACCGGCGTCCTTGTGCTCGGTCTTCACCACCGCGGTGGCGTGGGGCATGTCGAGCAGATGCGCGAGCATCGGCGGCACCGAGGAGGCGTTGCCGTCATCGGACATCAGCCCGGTGAACACCAGATCGGGCTGCTCTTCGCGGGCGATGGCGGCCAGCGCCTGGGCGATGCCGAGCGCGTCCGAGCCAGCCAGCGCGTCGTCCTTCAGGTGCACGGCGCGGTCGGCCCCCATACCGAGAGCCGTGCGCAGCGCCTGGCTCACGCGCTCCGGCCCGATGGACGCCACCACCACCTCGGCCTCGCCGGCGTCCTTCACGCGCAGCGCCTCTTCGAGGGCGAAGGTGTCATAACTGTTGATCTCGAACTTGATGCCCTCTTCCCGAATCCAGGTTCCGTCGCCGTTGACATCCAGACGGGCATCCTGATGCGGCACCTGTTTCAGGCATACCAGAATTTTCATTTGACCAATCCTCCGCTCGGAGTGAAGTGCTGGCGCCGAACTCGAAAGCCCGGCCACGCTACCCGAGGCCCCCGCCGATTTCAAGCGCTGACGGCGGAACACGGCGCGCCGGCGCGCGACCGCCACCGCCGCTGGGGCGCCCGAGGCTATGCGCCCATGAAGGCGAGGAAGTCTTCGAGCCGGGCGACGCGCAGGCAGGGGTTCTGCTGTTTCTGCTCGCCCATCGTGCTCTGCGGCTCGGCGGCGTAGAAGTGGCCGGGGAAGAGCAGGGTGGCGTCGTCGAGGGTGCAAAGCTGTTGCAGGCTGCGGTGCATCGCTTCGGGGTCGCTGCCGGGCAGGTCCACGCGACCACAACTTCCGAGGAACAGCGTGTCCCCCGAGACCAGCCGCTGCGCGCCGCCCGGCTGCTCGACCAGAAAGCACTGCGAGCCGGGGGTGTGGCCGGGGGTGTGCAGAAACTTCACGCGCAGGCCGCCGAGTTCGAGCCGGTCGCCACTCTGGTGACGCAGCAGGTCGCTCTCGCTCAGCCCCGTCACCTTGCGCAGCCCCTGCGCCTCGTGCTCGTTGACATGCACCCGGCAGGGGTTGCGCTCGAGCAGCCGCCCGAGCCCCTCGATGTTCATGCCAAAAATCTCGCCGCCGACATGATCCTGGTGGTAGTGGGTGACGAGCGCGCCGGTGACGCGCAGGCCAGCGGCCTCGGCGCGGTCGAGCAGCGCGTCCACCTGCCAGGCGGGGTCCACCAGCAGACACTCGCGCGTTTCGAGGCTGCCGATCAGGTAGCTGAAGTTGGCCATCTCGCCGACCGGCACCTGCTGAAAGTAGAGTTCGTCTTTGTTCATGGCTCCGAAACGGCTGCGGATCCGGGCTGGCGCACCTTTCGTGCGCGTCGCATCAGGCCGCGTCGCCGAGGATCTGTTTCATCCAGCCCACGAGCCCGCCGAGGATTTCCTCCTCCACCTGCTCGCGCGAGCGACCGCTGCGCTTCGATGCGCGCAGCTTCTGGTCGGCGGCCTTCACGACCTGCAGCTTCACCGGCGCGCCGACGCGACCCAGCACCGAGCGCAGCGCCGGCAGGTTGCAGTACCGGTCGCGGTCGCCCTGCACGAAGAGCATCGGGTTGGTCGCGCGGTAGAGCTGGTCGGTGCGGGGCTGGCTCGGGTCGTCCTGCTTGTGCAGCGGGAAGCCGAGAAAGAAGACACCCTCGATGCGCAGCCGCGCGGTCACGAGCTGCACTGTGGCCAGCGCCCCCTGGTTTTTGCCGCCCGCGAAGATGTGCGCGGGCGCGGTCGTCGGATCGCGGGTGAACTCGGCAATCGCAGCCCGATACACCCGCTCCATGGTGCGCAGATCGTTCGGGTGACTGCGCCCCGCCGCCATGTAGGGCATCGGGAAGCGCAGCGTCAGGTAGCGGCGCTTCGTCAGCTCGCGCTGGATCAACTCGAGCAGCGGCTCCTCGGCTGCCGAGCCACGGGCCAGCACCACGCCGACCCGCGAGCCGCTGGGCCACCACTCCGGGATGCCGAGCTTGCCGGTCACCGAGCGCAGCCCGGAAGCCGGCTCGGGCAGCGGGATCTTGAGGTCTTCGAAGTGTACCCCGGATTCGATGATGTCGTCGGGGGATTCCATCAACCACCTTTCGCTTACGAGGTGCCAGAAGCCTAAGCAATTTCTACGCTGCGCGACAGAAGCCCCGGTCGCGCCAGCTCCGGCAGCCGCCCAGGGGTGGTCAGCGGGGGTCGGGGCACGTCAGCCTCCGGCAGCCGCTCGGGGCGGTCAACGGGAGGACAGGGGTGCGGAAGCACCCCCTGCTACGCTCCCGAAGTGGCGCCCCTGCCTTCCGATGAGATCGTCGAGGTCGAGTTGAACGCGCGCGAGCGGCGCGCCTACGACCGCCTGCGCGCCCTGGTGCGTCGGGTGGAGCCGGGCGCGCGGGCCGACTTCCGCGATCTGCTGCTGCTCTTCCCCGACCTGTTGATGCTGCTGCTGCGCCTGCTGCGCGACCCGCGCGTCGCTCGTGGCGACCGCCTGCTGGCGCTGCTCGTGGTCGGCTATGTGCTGTCGCCGATTGACCTGCTGCCGACCTTTATCTTCGGCCCTTTTGGCCTGCTCGACGACCTGCTGCTGGTGGCCGCGGCCTTGTCGCGGCTCGTGAACCGGGTGCACCCGGACGTCGTGCGCAGCCACTGGTCGGGGCAGGGCGATGTGCTGCGCATCATTCAGCGCGCGTCCCAGTGGTCGGAGCGCAACATCACCGGCCGCCTGCGCGCCCTGTTCGGCGGCTGACCGTCCGGGGTGCGTCAGCGTCTTTCCGGCAGCGGCTCGGCGCGGTCAAAAGACGGGGGCGGGACGCGTTAGCGTCCCGCCAATCCGCGCAGTTCGGCAATGCGCTCGCGGGGCAGGCGGCGGGGGCGACCGCTTTCGTTCACCACCGCGTGCTCGGTTGCGCCGGTTGCCACCAGCCCACCGGCGCTGTGCAGCGCGTAGGCCAGACGCAGTGAGGCGCCGCGCACCCATTCGAGCCAGACGCTCACGGCCAGCACATCATCGAAGCGCGTCGGCTTGTGCAGTTCGGTCTCGACCCGGGTCACCGCGAAGTGCAGGCCGCTCTTCATGTATTCGGTATAAGGCCGGTGGTGCTCGTCCAGAAAGCGCACCCGCGCGCGCTCCATGAAGTGGGCGTAGTTCGCGTGATGCACCACGCCCATGGCGTCGGTCTCATAGAAGGCCACGCGATGATGGATGGTGGTCGTCGCCGCGCCGGCGGGCGGGCCATCCTCCCGCTGCACCTAGAAGCTGTCCTTCCGTTCGCGCCGCCGCCCGAGTTCCGCCGCACTTTCCGCCCGCATGAAGGGGTTGATCTCGTGCTCGTCGGCGATGCGGCCCGGCACCGTCATCTCCTCGGGCGTGGCGTCGTGCCAGTCGGCGGCGGCATGGCGGCGTCTGGCCTGCGCGTCGTCGAGCGCTTTCTTTACGGCGGCGTTCTCTGGCTCGAGATGCGCCGCAAAGCGCAGGTTGCTCTCGGTGTATTCGTGACCGCAGAACACGCGAGTGTCGCCGGGCAGCGCGCCGAGTTTCTGCATGGCCTCGAACATCATCGCCGGCGTGCCCTCGAAGAGCCGCCCGCAGCCGCCGACAAACAAAGTGTCGCCGCAGAACACGGCCTTCGCGTCGTCGAACACGTAGGCGATGTGCCCGCGCGTGTGCGCCGGGATGAAGAGCACCCGCGCGCGCTCACGCCCGACGCTGAGCTCGTCCCCCTCCTCAAGCCCGTGGCTGAACCCCGGCAACCGCGCGCTGTCGCTCGCGTGCCCATAGACGGGCGCGTCGTAGCTGCGGCTGAGTTCCGGGTTCGCCTGCGAGTGGTCGGGGTGATGATGGGTGGAGAGCACGCTGGTCACCTTCGCGCCGCTGGCTTTCACCCGCTTCGCCACCGGCTCGAACTCGGGCGCGTCCACCACGGCCGCCTCGCCGCTTTGCTCGCAGACGAGCAGGTAGCTGTAGTTGTCCCGAAGGGTGGGGATGCGTTCGATGCGCAAGCTCATACCCCGAGCCTAGCCCTGGCGGGGGTGCGGATGCACCCCGCCCATCCCGTTGACCGCCCCGAGCGGCTGCCGGAAGGAGCGCCGGTCGCTGACGCGACCGGCGCTTCTCGCCGCTATCGCCTGCCACCTCGTCAGTGCCCATGCCCCCACCTTCGTCATTCCCGCCCATGCGGAGAGCCGGTTCGGCTCTGCCGCCGGCGCTTGCGCCAGTTTGTCAGGCGTTCGGCGATGGCGCGCTCGGCGCCGCGCTCGCCGGGCTCGTAGAAGGGCTCGCCGCTCACGCCGTCGGGCAGGTTGCGTTGCGCCACGAAGGCGTCCGGCTCGTCGTGCGGATAGCGGTAGCCCCGGCCGTAGCCCTGCTCGCGCAGCAGGGCCGTCGGCGCGTTGCGAAGGTGCAGCGGGATGGCTGCCGCGCCGTGCTCCCGTGCCGCCGCGCCCGCGCGCTGCAGCGCCTTGAGCACGCTGTTGCTCTTCGGCGCGCAGGCCAGGCAGGTCGTGGCCTGCGCGAGCGCGAGCCGCCCCTCCGGCAGTCCGATGCGCTCGACGGTCTGGTATGCGGCGAGCGCCAGCGAAAGCGCCGCCGGGTCGGCGTTGCCCACATCCTCGGAGGCGAAGATCAACAGCCGCCGCGCGATGAACAGAGGATCTTCGCCGCCCTCGAGCATGCGCGCCAGGTAGTAGAGCGCGGCGTCCGGGTCGCTGGCGCGCAGGCTCTTGATGAAGGCGGAGATGGTGTCGTAGTGCTGCTCGCGGTCGCGGTCGTAGTACAGCGCGCGCTGACCGATGGCTTCGCGGAGCGCCGCGACCGAAAGCGGCGCATCCGCTGTGGCGCCGCCTCGCTGCCAGGCCGCGGCGCTTTCGAGCATGCCGAGTGCGCGCCGCGCGTCACCGTCGGCGGCGCTGGCCAGCGCGCGCACGGCGTCGTCCTCGATCCGCAAGCCGCCGAGCCCGCGCTCGGGCAGATCACAAGCGCGACGCAGCAGCGCTTCGAGCTCCGCAACTTCGAGCGGCGCGAGTGTGAACACCCGGCAGCGCGAAAGCAGCGGGCCGATCACCTCGAAGGAGGGGTTCTCGGTGGTGGCGCCGACCAGAGTGAGCAGCCCCGACTCGACGTGCGGCAGCAGGGCGTCCTGCTGCGCGCGGTTGAAGCGGTGAATTTCGTCGAGAAAGAAAACCGTGCGCCGCCCCTGCCGCTGCGCGCGCTGCGCCTCGCCGACAATCGTGCGCAGATCTTTAAGCCCCGCCATCACCGCCGACAGCGCGCGGTAGTGCGCGCCCGGCTGCGCGCTGGCGATGAGCCGCGCCAGTGTCGTCTTGCCGCTGCCCGGCGGCCCCCAGAGCAGTAGCGAGGGCAACTGCTCGCTCTCGATCAGCGTGCGCAGCGGCGCGCCGGGCGCCACGAGCTGCTGCTGACCGAGCATTTCGTCGAAACTGCGCGGGCGCATCCGGTCGGCGAGCGGCGCCATGGCCATCGCCCCCGTGGAAGCGGGCGCAGCCGGCGCCGCGTCCTCGAAGAGTTCCGCGTCGGTCATTTGTTCGATTCTACCCGTCTCTGCATGCGCCAGCGGCACCCCGGGGGGGCTGCTAGCTTTGCGGCAGGAGCGAGTTTGATAAGCCCTCGCTCAGCGAGAGGTTTGGTACATGGCGCGCAGTGCGGCAATCGCCACGGTCGGGCTCTTTCAGAAGCCGGGATCGGAGCCGGCCCGGCAGGTTGCGCGCGAGTTGTGCGCCTGTCTGCAGGCGAAGGGCCTGCGCGTGCTGGCCGATCCGGAGGCCGCGCGCAGTTGTGATCTACCGGCGCAGCCCCGCGCAGAGCTCGCCGAGAAGAGCGACCTGCTGCTGGTGCTCGGCGGCGACGGCACGCTGCTCGCCGCGGCCCGCGAGGCCGGTGAGCGCGCGGCGCCGATCCTCGGCGTGAACCTCGGTGCGCTGGGCTTTCTGGCCGAGATCAACCCCGACGAAGCCGTGTCCGCGCTCGAGCGGGTGCTGGCTGGCGACTTCGAAACGCAGGCGCGCATGCGCCTGCGCGTCCACGCGCAGCGCGACGACGAGACGCTGCTCTCCTCGCTGGCGCTGAACGACGCGGTGCTGACGCGCAGCGACCTGTCGCGCATGATTGACATCGAGGCGCTGAGCGACGGCGCGCCCATCAGCCGCTACCACGGCGACGGCCTCATCGTGGCGACGCCGACCGGCTCCACCGCCTACACCTTGTCTGCCGGCGGCCCGCTGCTGCTGCCCGGCGCGCGCGTCATTGCGCTGACTCCGATCTGCCCGCACGCGCTGTCGCAACGGCCGCTGGTGCTGCCGGACGATGTGGCGCTCGAACTCGTCGTGCACCGAAGCGAAGGCGCGGCGCTTTTGACCGTGGACGGGCAACTCGGCGTGAATTTAAGCCCCGGCGACCGCGTGCGGGTCAGCGCCGACGCACCGCCGGCGGTATTCGTGATCGCCCACGCGCGCACCCGCTTTCACGCGCTGCGCGCCAAACTCGGCTGGGGTCAGCGGTGATCGAGCGTCTGCGCATCGAAGAGTTTGCGCTCGTCGAAAGGCTCGAACTCGAGTTCGGCCCCGGCCTGAATGTGCTGACCGGCGAGACCGGCGCCGGCAAGTCGCTGGTGCTCGGCGCGCTTGGCCTGATGGCCGGTGGCCGCGCCCCGGGCGGCGCCCTGCGCGACGGAGCCGGGCAGGCGGTGGTCGAGGCGCTGTTCGACACCCGCGCGCTGCCGGAGCTTCGGGACGCGCTGCGCGCGCGTGGCTTCGACAGCGTTGCGGCGGATGGCGACGCGGGTGATGGCGACGACGAGGACGGCGCGCTGATCGTGCGCCGCAGTCTCAGCCGTGGCGGTCGCAGTCGCGCCTGGCTGGGTGGGCAACTGGTGCCGGTCAGCACCCTCGCCGAACTTTTTGCGCAGCGCTTCGAGGTTTCGAGTCAGCATGCCTCACAGGCGCTGTTGCGACCGGAGGCTCAGAGCCGTTTGCTCGACGGCTTTGCCGGTCTGCTGCCGCTGCGCGCGGAACTGGCGCAGGGCGTGGCCGAAGTGCAGGCCCGCGCTGCGGAGATCGCCGAGCTTTCGGCCGCCGCCGAGGAGCGCGCGCGCCGCGAGGACTACCTGCGCTTTCAGGTGGACGAGATTGACGCCGCCGAACTCGACGCCGAGGGCTTTCGCGCGCTCGAGAGCGAGCACGCGCGGCTGGTTCACGCGGAGCGCCTGCGCGAGGGCGCCGGCCGCGCCATGGTCGAGCTGCAAGGCGATGCGCTGGCGTCAGACGAGCGCGCCGCCGCCGACCGGCTCGGCGGGGTGAAGCGCACGCTTCAGGAACTCGCCGAACTCGACCCGGAGTTGTCACCACAGCTTGCGCGCGCGAGCGCTTTGCAAAACGACGCGCTCGATCTCGCCTCGGATCTCGAGCGCTATGTCTCGGGCATCGAGGTCTCGGCGGCGCGGCTCACCGCCGTCGAGGAGCGCATCGCCGTGGTCGAGGCGCTGCGCCGCAAATATGGCGAGAGCGTCGAGGCCATTCTGGCCACGCGCGAAGCGGCCGCTGCGGAGCTGGCGACGCTCTCGGGCAGCGACGAGCGACTGCAAAAACTCGAGGCCGAGCGCAAGGCGGCGTTCCAGACCGTGGAGAAGCTGGCGCAGAAACTTTCGCGTGGCCGCAGCCGGGCGGCGCGTGCACTCGGCAAGGAGGCGCGCGACGCCATCCGCACGCTGGCGCTCGAAAACGCCGAGTTCGAAGTGGCGCTCGAGCCGCAGGCCGCGCCCGAAGGGTTGCCCTGCGCGCCGGGCGGTGCCGAGCGCATCGCCTTCCTGTTCAGCGCCAACCCCGGCGAGGCGTTGCAACCGCTCAAGCGGGTGGCGTCCGGCGGCGAGCGCTCGCGCATCTTTCTGGCGCTGAAGAATGTGCTGCGCCGCGCGAGTGCGGGCATGGTGCTGCTCTTCGACGAGGTGGACGCCGGCATCGGCGGCGCCGTGGCCGAGCGCGTCGGCGCCGTGCTGAGCGCGCTTGCGACGGATCATCAGGTGCTTTGCATCACACACCTGCCGCAGATCGCCTGTCAGGCGACGCGCCATTTCCGCGTCAGCAAAGCGGCGAGCGAGGGACGCACGACGACCCGCATCGAGTTGCTTTCGGAGTCCGGGCGCGTTGACGAGCTTGCGCGCATGGCCGGTGGCGAGCAGATTACCGATGCGACGCGCCGCCACGCCCGCGCCCTGCTGCGTGCGGCGCAAAAGAAGCACTAGCGCAATGCGCCCGCAGTGGTTGGGCGCTGCGCGTTCAATTCAGTATATCCTTGGCCACATTAAAGCCGGGCTACCCGGATCTCCGACCTCCGGCATGAAAGCGCGCTCTCGATGCGGGATTTTCTGAAAAAAGTCTTTGGCACGAAAAACGAGCGCGAGCTCAGGCGCATCGTTCCTCTGGTCGAGCGCATCAACCGGCTGGAGCCTGCGCAGGTTAAACTTTCCGATGCGGCGCTGCGCGCGCGGACGGGCGAATTCAGGCAGCGCCTCGAAAACGGCGAGACGCTGGAAGCGTTGCTGCCCGAGACCTTCGCCGTGGTGCGCGAGGCGATGAAGCGCACCATCGGCAAGCGCCACTTCGATGTGCAGTTGCTCGGCGGCGTGGTGCTGCACGAGGGGAAGATCGCCGAGATGAAGACCGGCGAGGGCAAGACCTTCGTGGCCACGCTGCCCTGCTACCTGAATGCGCTCACGGGGCAGGGTGTGCACGTGGTGACGGTCAACGACTACCTGGCGCGCCGCGACGCCGAGTGGATGGGTGAAATCCATACGTTTCTGGGGCTCGAGGTGGGCTGCATCCTGCACGGTCTGGACGAGACGCAGCGCCGCCAGGGCTACCATTCCGACATCACGTATGGAACGAACAACGAGTTTGGCTTCGACTATCTGCGCGACAATATGAAACCATCGGTTGAACTCTGCGTTCAGCGGCCATTGCACTACGCCATCGTGGACGAGGTGGACTCGATTCTGATTGACGAGGCGCGCACGCCGCTCATCATCTCGGGGCCATCCGAAATTGACACCGGCATCTACCACGCTGCGAATCAACTGGTGGCCAGGCTGCGCGCGGGCCGCAAGGCGAACGCCAAGAGCGGCGAGCCGGAGAGCGGCGACTACTGGGTGGACGAGGAACACTCTTCGGTGTCGCTCACCGAGCAGGGCGTGCGAAGCGTCGAGCGGTTGCTGCGCGTCGAGAATTTGTACGACCCGCAGCACCTGCCGCTGCTGCACGCCACGAACCAGGCCATCGCCGCCCATGCGCTGCGCAAGCGGGATGTGGACTACGTGGTGCAGCGGGGCGAGAGCGGCGGCCCCGAAGTGGTGATCGTTGACGAGTTCACGGGGCGGCTGATGCAGGGACGGCGCTGGAGCGACGGCTTGCACCAGGCCGTCGAGGCCAAAGAGGGCATCACCGTGCAGAGCGAGAGCCAGACCTACGCGTCGGTCACCTATCAGAACTACTTCCGCATGTACCAGAAGCTCGCCGGCATGACCGGCACCGCCGACACCGAGGCGCCCGAGTTCGCCAAGATCTACGACCTCGATGTGGTGGTCGCGCCCACCAACCGCCCGATGCTGCGCAGCGACGAGCCGGATGTGGTCTTCAAGAGCGAGCGCGAGAAGTTCGACACGGTGATTGGCGAAATCGAGGCGCGTCACCGCAAGGGCCAGCCGGTTCTGGTCGGCACCATCTCGATTGACAACTCCGAGCGCCTGTCGAAGCGCCTTGCGAAGCGGGGTGTCAAGCACAATGTGTTGAACGCCAAGCAGCATGTTCGTGAAGCGGAGATCGTCTCGCAGGCCGGGCGGCTCGGCGCGGTGACCATCTCCACCAACATGGCCGGGCGCGGCACCGACATCGTGCTCGGCGGCAACGCGGAGCAAATGGCGCTCGCCCGTTGCGGCGGCGACCGGCACGCCGCCGAATACCCGTCGCAGCTCGCCGAGTTCGAGGCGCGCTGCTTCGAAGAGCGCGAGAAGGTGGTAGTGGCGGGCGGCCTGCACATCCTCGGCACCGAGCGCCACGAGAGCCGGCGCATAGACAACCAGTTGCGCGGTCGCTCCGGCCGTCAGGGCGACCCGGGATCGAGCCAGTTCTTCCTGTCTCTGGAGGACGACCTGCTGCGCATCTTCGGCGGCGAGCGCATTCAGGGCTGGATGGAGCGGCTCGGGCTCGAGGAGGGCGAAGCCATCGAGCACCGCATGATCACCCGCGCCATCGAGAGCGCGCAGAAGAAAGTCGAGGCGCGCAACTTCGACATCCGCAAGCACCTGCTCGACTACGACAACGTGATGAACCTGCAGCGGCAGACCTTTTATGGCAAGCGTCGCGAGTTGCTGGCGATTTCGGATGTGCAAGGCGAGGTGCTGGAGCTGGTCGAGGGCGTGCTGGTGGATCTGCTGGCCGCGCACTGGCCCGAGAGGGGCGAGTTGGAATGGGAAAGTCTGAATGAGTTTTGCGCCGCGCTCACGCTGCACTTCGGCGTGCCCTTCGACCCGAACGAGGCGCCCTTTGTGCAGCGCGGCCAACTGCCGCGCGACCGCGAAAGTTTCGGGCGCAGCATCCTCGACCGGCTCGTGCCGCTGCTGGACGAGAAGCGCAAGGCCTGTGACGCGCTGGCCGAGCAGCACAGCGGCTACCCGAAGTTCACCGAGCTCGAACGCGAGATCATGCTGACCATCAACGACCGCCAGTGGAAGGATCACCTGCACGCGATGGACAGTTTGCGCGACAGCGTCAGCCTGCGCGGCTACGCGCAGCGCGACCCGAAGCTCGAGTATCAGCGCGAGGCCTTCAAGCTCTTCGAGCAAATGAATCAGCGCGTGGACGCGGAGGTGGCGCAGTTTCTGTTCCGGCTGACGCTGCCCGAGGT
>JAHRAN010000206.1 GCA_020027245.1 Myxococcota bacterium | reverse complement strand
CCGCGTTGTCGTTTGGTCTGGCGTTGCCGGTGCTGCCGGTCGCTGCGCAGACGCCGACCGGCATCGAGGAAATCGTGGTTACCGCGCGCAAGCGCGAGGAAAACCTGCAAGACACGCCGCTTTCGGTGTCGGCGTTTTCGGCGCAGATGATCGAAGACCTCGGTATTTCCTCGACCGACGATGTGGCCTCGCTGTCGCCGAACACCCTCGTCTATCAGCCGCCCGGCAATGCGACCTCGCTGGTCGCTTCGATGCGCGGCGTCGTCAGCGCCGAGCCGCTGCTGACGGTGGATTCCGGCGTCGCGCTGTATCTGGATGGCGCCTATCTGGCGCGTTCGGCGGCGTCGTCTTTCGACCTCGTGGATCTGGAGCGCGTCGAAGTGCTGCGCGGGCCGCAGGGCACGCTCTATGGCCGCAACGCCACCGGCGGCGCGATCAACTTCATCACCCGCAAGCCCGCTGAAGAGTTCGGCCTGCAACAGGACTTCAGCGCCGGTCGCTTCGGCCGCTTCGAGAGCCGCACCGTGCTCGATACCGGCGAGCTCGGCAACACCGGCCTCTCCGCCAGCCTGACCTGGCTGCATCAGGAGCGCGATGGCTGGATCAACGACCTGAATGCATCCGATGACCAGGACCCGGACGCCCTCGACAGCGATTCATGGCGCGTGGCCCTGCACTGGGAACTCGGCGAGAGCCTGAGCGTGGACTACGCCTATGACGAGTCGAACTTCGAAGCGGTGAAGGATTACTTCCAGATCTTCGGCTTGAGCGACGGCCTGCGCGACGCGCTGCGCAACGGCGGCGCGACGACGCCGCTGCTCCAGGGGCCGGACCTTGCGAACTCGCCGCTGGCTGCGCTGGCTTTGCTGGCCGCAACGCCGCCCGATGTGCCGGGCTTCTTCGCCGCTGGCGGTATGTTCACGGCCCAGGCGCCCACCTCCAACGTTGACTCGCTGTTCATCGGCCCCGGGCGTCCGCGCACGGTGCGGCAGAACGATGGCGTCTCCGATAACGAGATCAGCGGCCACAACCTGACCATCGAGTTCGATCTGCTGCCGTCGCTGACGGTCAAGTCCATCACGACCTATCGGGAGTGGGACAACACGATCAGCGGGAACGATCTCGACGGGAACGCTGGCATCAACACCAACAACGCATACATGCTCTTCCTCTGCCCGCCGAACACGCCGGGCACGGGCGATGCGACCCTCGATGGGACGATTACGGCTACCTGCGCCGCCAGTCCCCAGGGAACGCCGGCCGTGCCGGTTTCGGTGCCCCTCGTGAATGGCGACCTCTTTTCGGCCAACAACCGGCGCGAGCAGGAGCAGTTCTCTCAGGAGCTGCAGTTCCTCGGCGAACTCGACTATGGGCTGAACTATGTGCTGGGCCTCTACTACTTCGAGGAAGAGGGCAGCGAGCGCAACCGGCAGTTCTTTGTGGCGGCGACACCCTTCCTCGACGGCGACCTGAGCACCTGGGAGCTCATCAACTTCAACGGGCCGCCGCGGGGTCCGGCGGATGGCGTCGCCATGGGCGGCGGCAGCAACTTCTTCTACGACGCCGAGGCCGAGGCCTGGGCCGTCTTCGGCAACCTGAACTGGCGGGCGACGGAGCGGCTCGAGCTCAGCGTCGGCGTGCGCTACTCGGAGGACGAGAAGACCCTCGGCCTGCTGACTGCGCCCTGTGGCGCGGCCACGCCGACGAACCCGAACGACGACGCCAACTGCCCGAACGGGTACTTCGAGGACGAGGATGACTTCGACCACCTCGACTACGATGTGTCCGCCTCATTTGCGCTGACCCCGGATGTCAATGTGTACCTGCGCTACGCCACGGCCTACAACTCGGGTGGTTTCAACCCGCGCTCGCAGCAGCTTGCAGGTACGACCGACCTCTCCTTCGATGAGGAGGAACTCGAGAGCTTGGAACTCGGTCTGAAGGGCCTGTTCTTCGACAACCGGGTGCAGCTCAACACCGCTGTCTTCTACAGCGACTACACGGACATTCAGTCCAACCAGTTCCTGGCGGGCGCCGGTGGCGCGGCCTCGATAACCGTGAACGCCGGTCAAGCCGAGTTCTACGGCTTCGAGCTCGAGCTGGTGGCGCTGCCGACCGAGAACATCAGCCTGTATCTGAACTACGGCTACATAGACATGGAGTACGACGAGTTTGCGCAGCTCGACCCGGGCGTGGCGCTCCTCGACGCGGACATGGACATGAGGCCGGACATCAACGCGATGACCATGCAGCCCACGCCCTGTTCACAGGTGGATCGAATGGTCGCTATGGATGGCACGGTTACCGGTACTTGCGCGCGCTTCGGCGAGGCCACGATTGACATCGCCGACTCGGCGCCTTTCTCGTACCGGCCAGAGCAGAACCTCTCGGCGGGCATCGAGTACAGCCGCGCCATCGGTGGCGAGGGCCTGGAGCTCGCCGCGCGGGTGGATGTGCGCTGGGTGGACAACATCGGCACCTGGACTTCCACGCCCGGCTGCTGGCCGAGCGGCGCACCGGCCACGCCCTTCGCCGCCGGCGGCGCTGGCTGCCCGGCGGGACACCCGTCGGCGGACTCGATCTTCCTCGGCGAGGACGGCTACACGCTGCTGAACGCGCGCCTCACGCTCTCGAACATCCGCATCACCGACGAAGCCTTTGCCAAGGTCTCCCTCTGGGGCAAGAACATCACCGACGAGGAATACATCCGCAGCGGCATTGACTTCGCCGCCCTCGGCTTCGGCGGCATCTCTTGGGGCGCCCCCGCCACCTACGGCATAGACCTGAGCTTCGAGTTCTAATCCGGAGCCGCCACGCCACCCTCGGCGCGGTCAAAAGGCTGGGGAGGGGCGCTTAAAGCCCCTCGACTTTGCGTTCGCCTTGGTGCAG
>JAHRAN010000197.1 GCA_020027245.1 Myxococcota bacterium | reverse complement strand
CTGCACCCCGACACCCGCACCCGCGTGGTGGACAGCTTCATCGTGCGCCTGCGCCGCTACATCGAACGCGACCCGGCGACGCCACGCCACATCGTCTCCGTCCGCGGCCACGGCTACCGCTTCGTGCGCGACGCCGGGTGAGCGCACAGGCCACGCGCCTCGAGGGTTGCATCTCAGAGCGCGAGACGCAGGCCACCGATACGAGCGAAATGACGAAAATCGGCGTCACGTGTTACGAGACGCAATCCGTGATCCATGCAACTCTGCGCAATAAGAGTGTCTGCTAGACGTGCCCGCCGTTTATGGGCAATTACCTTTGCTCTCAGACGCGCTGCGCGCTCTCAGTAACCGGGTTCGAGTTCGAGCAGGGGAAGTTCAGTGAGTCGCTTCGCCAAAGTGCGGGGGAATTTCGGGTCACTCAACAACTCGGTTAATACGACGGGAGGCAGGCAAGCCTGATAATCCGCCAACGCGCTCTCCACGAGAGCGGTGTCATCTCCGGGCGGCTCACGGTCCGAAAAAAAGGCGATCCAGGAGCTGGTGTCTATCGCAATCACCGGTCTTCGCGCAGTTTGTCGAGGTTGATTTTGAGTCGCACTTTTCCGCGCAACTTCCGCAACGCATCATAGCTGCGCCCGGTGGCGACCAGCGTGAGCCCGCGCCGAACGGTCTGGGTGATGCCTTCGCCCGATGCATCGAGCGCCCGTTCGAGCAGGTCTTCCGGCACCTCGACGGTGAGTTTGCGGCGTGTCTGACCCATGGCAAGAGTCTATGGGAAGTGGTACCAGTGTCAACACCAGTATTCGATATGGTGGCTGAACGGGTTGCCGGGGCGCGGAAACGGCCCGCTGCCGCCGTTCTTACAAATCCACCGACTCTTCGATCAGCATGACCGGGATGCCGTCGTCCACCGGGTAGGCGCGGCGGCCGTCTTCGCGGACCAGGGCTTCGCGGAATTCAGCGGTGGGGATGGCGCCGCCGCGGTTGCGCAGGGCGCCTTCGCGCAGGCGGGTGTTCAGCGCGGCGAGTTCGTCTGCGCGCGCGAGGCGCAACGGCTGTTTGCTTTCGGGGCAAACGAGTATTGCCACCAACTCGGGGCTCACGGGCGCCTGGTCGTCGCTGCCATTGCTCATTGCGTCATCCTCAACGGAGCATCCCCGACGGGTAGTCGAGAATGCGCCGCGCCACAATCAACTGGTTGATCTGCTGCGTGCCTTCGAAGATGTCGTTGATCTTCGCATCGCGCATCCACTTTTCGACCAGCAGCTTCTTCGAGTAACCGCCTGGCCCGAGCAACTCCACCGCCTTCTGGGTGATGTGCGTAACCGCAAGCCCCGCCTTCGCCTTCGCCATCGAGGCTTCGAGGTTGTTCGGTCGCCCCTGATTCATCATCGCGGCTGCCCGCCAGGTGAGCAGCCGCGCCGCCTGCAGCTCGGCTTCCATTTCGATGACATCGCGCTCGAGGGCCGTCTGCTCCGTCGGTGGCGCGTCGTAGCGTGGGGTCGCGCCCTCGCGATCGAGGGTTTCGAGCACGCAGTCGAGGGCGGCCCGCCCGACGCCGACGGCCATCGCCGCAACGATGGGACGGCTCGCGTCAAAGGTCGCCATCGCACCCTTGAAACCCTTGCCGCCGCCTTTCGCTTTCGCATCTTTATTTGCACCCTTTTTGTGCACTTCGGCGCTGCCGAGCAGGTTGCCCGTCGGCACGCGGCAGTTCTCGAAGCGCAGGGTGGCGGTGTCGCTGGCGCGGATGCCGAGTTTGTTTTCGAGCCCGACGAGGGTCATCCCCTTTGTGCCCGCTGGCACCACGAAGGCCTTGATGCCGCCGCGCCCCGCACTGCGGTCAATCGTCGCCCACACCACGACGAAGCCGCCTTCAATTTGCGACGCGCCCTCGCCACCGGTGCAAAAGATTTTCGTGCCGTTCAGCACCCAGTCGTCGCCGTCGCGCTCGGCGGTGGTCTGGATGTTGGCGCTGTCGCTGCCGGCCTGCGGCTCGGTGATCGCCATCGCACCCCACACCGGGTGGCCGTCGCCCTGAAACACCGAGAGGAAACGCTGCTTCTGCTCGCTGTTGCCGGCGGCCAGCACGGCGGAGCCACCGAGGCCAGCGAAGGGCGTGCGCAGGTACAGGCCGGCGTCGCCCCAGCAGAGTTCTTCGGTCTGCACGCACACTTGCACGAAGCCGTCGCTCGGGCCGTCCACCTGAGGCGCCTGGCCGCGCCCGTTGCGCCAATACCAGTCCACCCACTCCGTCGGTAAATCGTGTTCCTGGTCGTCGTAGCGCCGCGAAATCGGGCGAAGCTGTTCGCGCGCGATGCTGTGAAAGTGCGCGCGGGCCTGCTTCGTCGCTTCACTGGGCTCGAAGGAGATCGCCATTGAGTCGTCGCTCCTTTCGCTCACTCAGACCAGCGCCAGACACTCGAAGCTGGCGAGGCCGCGCGCGTTGCGCAGTTGCATTTCGGGTAGATACTCGCGGATGTAGCCGTGGCCGCCGAGTACTTGCACGGCGCCGTCGGTGACTTCGAGTGCGACGCGCCGTACCTGCGAGAGCGCGAGCGTGGCCTCGCGCAACACGCTGCCGCTCTGCGCCGGCGGCGTCTGGTCGAGACGCCAGGCCGCTTCCCAGGTGAGCAGCCGGCAGCCGTCAATCTCGATCGCCATGTCGGCGAGCTTGAACGCGATGGCCTGCTTCTGGGCGATCTTTTTTCCAAAAGCCTCGCGCTCCTTCGCATAGTCGCGCGCGATCTCGAAGGCCGCGCGCGCGACGCCGGTGCCGAGCGCAGCCAGCGCCACGCGGCCGCGCGTAATGAGCGCCCGAAGGTCGCTGCCCGCGGCGTCACCGAGCCGCGCACTTTCGGGTACATGCACGCCCTCGAGTTCCAAGTCCACCGTCGGCAGCGCCTGAATGCCCATGTGCGCGCTCGGCGTCGCGCGCAGGCCCGGCGCATCGCGCGGCGTCAGAAAGCCCTGCGGCGCGCCGTCCTCGACGGCGAAGACGAGCACGGGGGTGGGGGCATCGCCGCCCGTCTGCCAGGGCACCAGACACTTCGCGCCATCGAGTTGGTAGCCGTCGCCAGTCCGCTTGGCCGTGGTGCGCGGGCGGAAGGGGTCAGCGCCGAAGTGCGGCTCGAGCAGCGCCAGCGATGCAGATGTGAAGTGGTCGCTGCTGAAGCCGGGGAGCAGCGCGGCCTGCTGCTCGGGGCTGCCGAAGTCGGCGACGGGCAACGCCAGCAGCCCCGGCGACAGGATGCCGAGCGCGCTGGCGAGATCGCCCCACGCCAGTTCCTCGGCGACGAGCGCACCGAGCAGAGCCGAGCGCTCCCCGCCACCGCCGTGCGCCTCCGGCAGCGCATTCGAGAGCAGCCCCAGCGCCTGCGCCTGCGCGAGGAGGGCAGCCGGCAGCGCAGCCTGCTCGTCGCACGCCCGCGCCAGCGGCCGAATCTCCTGCTCCGCAAACTGCCGCACCGTCGAGATGACGAGTTGCTGCTCATCGCTGGGCTCAAAGTTGATCATCGGGTGACCTCGTCATTCACGCTTTGGCGGCTTCGAGGCGCTGGAGTCTATCCGATGCCCTCCGTCGCTGCATGAGAGCGGTGGCGCAGCGGCCAGCCTTCCCAACCCATTGACACCATCAATTATGGCGGGGCGGGATGCTCGCCCGGCGTCCGCTCCGCAGCGGCGCCATTTCAGGGCAAATCCAAGCGCCTCAGGGTTGACTGAAAGGCGCCGAAGCCCTACCTAAGGCTGCGCGCAAGGGCGTGGGGCGGATCTGGACGGCGGTATTGGCGCTGGCCACCCCGGCCCTCTCCCTCGGGAGAGGAAGGGAGCGCCTCTCCTGTAGGATGGGAGAGGGGAGCAAGCCGCAACATTCAAGCCGGAGCAGGGGACGCTACGACTACGCCATGGGAAGCCAACGCCCGCGACCGCATCGTTCCCGAGTCTCCCGGAGCGGATTTAACAACAACCCGCCCCGGCGCTCTGTGTGCGCGCGCGGCGGCGCGGTGGCGGTGCTTCGTTGACGGCGCTGGCGCGCCACTTGACGCGGCGCTCGCTGTTCGCCGCTTTGCTGCTCGTCGGCAGCGGGGCGCTGCTGTTGCCGCTGGCGTTCGGGCGGATGGCGGAGGCGCAGGCGCGTGACCCCATCGTCGCGCGGAGCGTCTGCGATGCGCAGCGGCTGAAGGCGCGCGCGGCCAGCAACCCGCAGCTCGAGATCGTCGTGCCGCCCGAGTTCGACCGGCTCTTTCCGACGCTCGAAGCCTGCGAGTCGCACGACGCCGCCTGGGATCCGGCTGCGCCCGGGCACGATCAGCCCATCCCTTTCAGCCACAAGCACCACAGCACTGCATTCGGCATAGACTGTATGTATTGCCACACCGGGGCTGACCGCTCGAGCGCCGCCGGCGTGCCGTCGGTGGAACTCTGCATGGGTTGTCACGCGCACTTCCCGGCCGAGTACGACGAACTCGAGGGCATTCAAATTCTCAAGCAGCACTGGGAGAGCGGGAAGGCCATCGAGTGGAAGCAACTGCACCGCCTGCCCGAGCATGTGAAGTTTCAGCATCAGGCGCACCTGCGCGCCGGCTTCGACTGCCAGAGTTGCCACGGTCAGGTGGAGACGATGGACAAGCTCCATGTCACACCGGACACGAAGTTCTGGCAGTATGGCCTGCCGACGCAGAAACTCGAGATGGGCTGGTGCGTGATGTGTCACCGTGACAACGGCGCCTCGCAGGACTGCCTCACCTGCCACTACTAAGGAATGGATCACCATGGCTGATTTCGACCGTCGCGATTTTCTGAAGCTGGTCGGCGCGAGCGCGGGCTCGGCGGCGGCCGTTGGCTGCTCCGACCATGTGGAGAAGCTGATCCCCTATGTGGTGCAGCCCGAGGCCATCACCCCCGGCAACCCCGTCTTTTACGCCTCCACCTGCAGCGAGTGTCCCGTCGCCTGCGGCATTCATGTCAAGACCCGCGAGGGGCGGCCGATCAAGGTGGAGGGCAACCCCGACCATCCCGTGAACCGCGGGCGGCTCTGTGCGCGGGCGCAGGCCGCGGTGGAGCGCAACTACTCGCCCGACCGCATCCACGGGCCGATGGCGCGGGGCGACACCGGTGACTTCGAACCCATCACCTGGGACGATGCGCTCGCGCGCGTGGCGGCGGCCATCGCCGAGGCGCCGGAGCGCACGCGGCTCCTCGGCGGCGCGGTGGGGCCGAGCGAGAGCGCCATCCTCGAGCGCTTCGTGCAGGCCACCGGCGGCAGCCGCACCGTCTATGAACCCTTCGCCAACGAGGCCCTGCGCGCGGCCACGCTCGAGGTGCACGGCGTCACCGGCGAACCCGTTTTTGATTTGACCGGCGCCGACCTGCTGCTCGACTTCGGCTCCGAGATGCTCGACAGCGGGCACTCGCCGGTGGAGCACGCGCGGCAGTGGGCAGCAGCCCGCGACCCGGAGACGCACCCCGATGGCGGCGCGCGGCTGGTGTATATCGGCGCGCGGCTCTCGCTGACGGCTTCGAGCGCCGACGAATGGTTAGCGGCGAAGCCCGGCAGCGAGGGCTCGCTGGCGCTGGCGCTGGCGCGCATCGCCGCCGAGCACGGCGCCCCCGGCGCGGCGGCGCATCGAAGCGCGCTCGCGCAGGTGGATGTCGCCCGCATCGCGCGCGAGGCCGATGTCGCCCCGGCTGCGCTCCAGAAGCTCGGACGCGCGCTCGCCCGGGCGAAGCACGCCGTCGCGCTGCCGCCGGGCCCCGCGGTGACGAGCCGTCGCGCCGTCGGCGACAACGCCGCGGTGCTGCTGCTCAATCAGGTGCTCGGTGGCCGCGGCGTGCGGGTTGCGCCGACGCCCGGCACGGGCGCCGCCTACCGCGACCTGCTCGCGCTGATCGGCGACATGCAAGATGGCCGCGTCGGCGTGTTGTTGATGCACGACGCGAACCCGGTGCACACGCTGCCAGCAGCAGCCGGTTTCGAAGCGGCGCTCGCGCAGGTCGGCCTCGTGGTTTCCTTCGCCACCGCCGAGGACGAGAGCAGCGCGCTGGCCAACCTGTTGCTGCCGGCGCACGCGCCCTTCGAGTGTTGGGGCGACGCCGCGCCGCGCCCGGGCATTCGCTCGCTCATTCAACCGACGCTGCGTCCGCTGCACGATACGATGGCGGTACCAGACAGCCTGATGGAGATCGCGCGCCGGCTCGGCGGCGCGGCGGCGCGGGCGATGCCGGCGAGCGACTTCCGCGCGTTCCTGTTTGCGGCCTGGGATGACACGGACTTGCACGAGGCCCTGCGCGCCGGTGGCATCTACGAAGAAGTTGCGCCGCCGCCGGTCACCACCAGCGCGAGCAACCTCGAGATCACCGCGCCGGTGATGACCGGCGAGGGCGACCTCACGCTCGTCACCTTCCCGCACAGCCTGCTCGGCGCGGGCGAGGGCGCATCGCTTTCGCTGCTGCAGGAGATACCCGACCCGGTTACATCCGTCTGCTGGGAAAGCTGGGCGGAGATCAGCAAGGCCACCGCGGCGCGGCTCGGCGTTGCAATGGGCGATGTGCTGCGCGTCGAAACTTCTTCGGGCGCGGTCGAGGTGGCCGCTTATGTGCGCGGCGGCATTCGCGACGATGTGATCGCCATCCCCACCGGTCAGGGCCACCGGGTCGGGCACTTTGCATCGAAGGCGGGGCAGGGGCTGGCCGGCACGAAGCGCGGCGTGAACGCCTTCGATCTGCTGCCGGGCGACGGCGTGGACGAGCGCGGCGGGCGCGCCTTCCTGACCGAGCGCGCCTTTGCGACCGCCACCGGTCGCCACCGGCGGCTGCCGATGCAGCAGTTCAACGACAACAAGCGCGGGCGGCAACTCGGCGAGATGCTGACGCTGGCGGAACTGGCGGAGTTGCCCGCCGGCGATGGTCACGACGGCCACGGCAACGGCCACGGCGCGGCGCACGGCGGCGGCTCGCACGAAATCCGCGAGCCCTTTGACCCGGCGGACGACGCCAGCGATGCGCAGTACGCCGAGACCTTCAACGAAGCCGGCGAGGCCGTCGCCTTTGATAGCCCCTACCGCTGGGGTATGAGCGTTGATGTGGACAAGTGCACGGGGTGCAGCGCCTGCATCGCAGCTTGTTATGTGGAGAACAACATTCCGCGCGTGGGCGAGGACGAGTCGCGCCTGGTGCGTCAGATGGCCTGGATGCGCATTGACCGCTGGGTGGGCGACGGCGAGGCCACCCTCGCCGCCGGCCGCCGCTTCTATCACGAGAACCGCGAACAACTCGGCAACACCGATGTGCGCAACGCGCCGATGTTCTGTCAGCACTGCGGCAGCGCGCCCTGTGAGCCGGTGTGCCCGGTCATCGCGACCTACCACAACGAGGAAGGTATGAACGCGATGATCTACAACCGCTGCATCGGAACGCGGTACTGCGCGAACAACTGCCCCTACAAGGTGCGGCGCTTCAACTACTTCGACCATCAGTTGACGAAGTGGCCCGAGCCGATGGAGCTCGGGTTGAACCCGGATGTCACGGTGCGCGGGCAGGGCGTGATGGAGAAGTGCACGATGTGTGTGCAGCGCGTTCAGTCTGCGCGGCAGGATGCGCGCGCGCGCGGTGAAGAGATCCCCGACGGCGCGGTACAGACCGCCTGCCAGCAGACCTGTCCGTCGGATGCCATTCACTTCGGCAACCTGCGCGACGAGCACTCGGCGCTGCGCCGCATCACGGCCTCGAAGCGCGGCTACCACGCGCTGCATGTTTTGAACACGCGCCCCGGCGTCACCTATCTCGCCAAAGTGGACCGCGGCGGGGTGGACGGCGGGAAGGGCAAGGCATGAGCGCGCCGTCCGCCACAGCCCCGTCGGCGTTGCCCGCGGCGCCGCGCCGCGATTCGAAGATCAACCGCGACATCCTCGCGGTGATGGACGGCATCTCGCCCGGCTACCTGCTGCTGGTCGCCATCTGCCTGCTCTCGGTGACGGCGGCGGGCGCGACCTGGATCTATCAGGTGTATGAAGGGCTCGGCATCGGCGGCTACACGCACCCGACATTCTGGGGCGTGTACATCGTCACCTTCGTGTTCTGGGTCGGCATCGCGCACGCCGGCACGCTGATCTCCGCCATCTTGTACCTGTTTCGCGCCAAGTGGCGCAACGCCATCAACCGCAGCGCCGAGGCGATGACCGTGTTCGCGGTGCTGACCGCGGCGCAGTTCCTCGGCATCCATGTCGGGCGCATCTGGAAGAGTTACTTCATTTTGCCCTACCCGAATCAGCGCGGGCTCTGGGTGAACTTCCGCAGTCCCCTCGAGTGGGACACTTTTGCCATCACCACCTACGCGACGATTTCCATCGTGTTCTTCTTCGTCGGCCTGCTGCCGGATCTGGCCATCGCGCGCGACCGCGCCCGCGGGCTGAAGAAACTCATCTATACCGCGCTGGCGCTCGGCTGGCAGGGGACGGCGCGGCAGTGGAAGAGCCACTCGCGCTCGGTGCTGCACCTTTCGGGGCTGGCCACGCCGCTGGTGCTGTCGGTGCACTCCGTCGTGTCCTGGGATTTCGCCATGTCCATCGTGCCCGGCTGGCACGCGACCATCTTTGCGCCCTACTTCGTGGCCGGCGCCATCTTCTCCGGCTTCGCCATGGTGCTGACCGTGATGATCCCGGTGCGCCGCATCTACGGCCTCGAGGAATACATCAACGACTACCACTTCGAGAACATGGCGCGCTTCCTGCTGCTGACCTCGTGGATCGTCGGCTACGCCTACGCCATCGAGTACTTCATCGCCTGGTACTCGGGGGTCGAGCCCGAGCAGACTACCTTCTGGTTGCGCGCCTTCGGCCCCTACTGGTTCTCGACCTGGACGATGATCTCCTGCAATGTGATTTTCCCGCAACTCTTCTGGTTCCGTCGGCTGCGCACGCACATACCGACGCTGTTCGTGGTCTCGACGCTGATCAATATCGGCATGTGGTTCGAGCGCTATGTGATCATCATCACTTCGCTCGGCAATGAATACGACCCGGCGGTGTGGGGGATTTACACGCCGACCTGGGCGGAGCTCACCATCTTCGCCGGCAGCTTCTCGTTTTTCGCCATGCTGTTTCTGCTGTTCATGAAGTTCTTCCCGGTGATCGCCATCTCGGAGATGAAGGAGCTTGCGATTCACGAGCGCGCCCACGGCGCAGGGCAGGGGGGCCACTGATGCCCGAGCTGGTTGGGATCTACACGACGCCGGGGCCGGTGGCGGACTGCGCGCGACACCTTCAGGCGCGCGGCTTCACGGAACTCGAAATCTACGCGCCGGCGGCCTTCCCCGAACTCGACGATGTGCTCGACCCGAAGCCGAGCCGCGTGCGGCTCTGGACTTTGATCGGCGGCTTGCTCGGTGTCGTCACCGGCTATGCGATGACCATCTGGATGTCGTATGACTGGCCGGTGGTCATCGGCGGCAAACCCTTCGCTTCGATTCCAACCTACACCATCATCGGCTTCGAGTTGACGATTCTGTTTGGCGGCCTCGCCACGCTCTTCGGTCTTCTGGTCGTCGGGCGTCTGCCCTATGGCCGCTTCGGGCACGAAGACCGCGCCTACTCCGCGCGCTTCTCGGGCGATGAGTTCGGCCTGGCCGTGGTGTGCTCCGAGCGCGATGTAGAAGAAGTGACGGCTTTGCTGCGCGCCTCGGATGCGAAGGAGGTGAACCTTGTCGCGCCATGAGCTTCAGTGTCGCGTGCTCGTTGTGCTGGTGCTCGTGCTGCTCTGCGGCGGCGTCGGCTGCTGGGAGCAGTGGAGCGAGAGCTGGTTCCCGCAGATGAAGTGGCAGAAGGCGGTGCAGGCCTTCGAGCGCGTGCAGTATCAGGACCGCGTGGATCCCTTCTCGCCGCCGGAGGGCACGGTGGCGATTGACGCCGAGCGTCCCGCCGTCGGGCAATACGACCCCCTCGCCGACGGCATCCTGAACCCGACCGAGCCTTCGGACTTCCGCTCGCTGGTGCGCGGCGAGGAAATGTACACCACCTACTGCACGCCCTGTCATGGCGCGTGGGGCCTCGGCGACGGCCCGGTCTCGGCGGCAGGCCCGCAGCGTGGCCCGCTGGCGGGCGTATTCCCGCTGCTGACCGCTGCCGGGCGCAGCGACGGCTACATCTACAACCTGATTCGCGGCGGTGGCCTGCGCATGCCGGGCTATCAGCGCATCCCCAGCGAGGATCGCTGGCACATCGTGAACTATGTGCGGCACCTGCAGCGCGAAGTACAAAGCGGGCGCGCGCCGTGAGTGCGGCTGCCGTTTCATACCGCGATCAGGTGAAGCCGGGCGCGCTGCCGGTCGTCGTCACGCGCGGCGCGTTGCTGCTGCTCGCACTCGGCCTCGTCATCTTCGGTTATGGTCTCTTCGCCGACCCGAACACCACCTGGCGCGCGTTCCATGTCAACTACTTGTATTTTGCCGGCATCGCGCAGGGCGGCCTGGTGTTCGTCTGCGCGCTGACCATCGTGGGCGCGCGCTGGGCTGGCCCGGTGCGCCGCATCGCCGAGGCGCTGGCCGCGTGGGTGCCGGTCACCTTCGTGCTCGCCGTGGTGGATGTGCTGGTCGGCGGCGCCTACATCTACCCCTGGCGGCACGACTTCCACGGCGTGGCGGAGCTCGTGCCCTGGAAGGACGTGTGGCTGAACCCGCTGCGGCTGGCCATCGTTGACCTTTCGGTGCTGGCGCTGCTCTCGGTGCTGAGTATGTGGTACCTGCACGCCTCGCTGCGCCCCGTCATGTATGGCGTCGCCGCCACGGACAAAGTCGCGCGTCTGATCGCCCGCGAAACCGCGAACTGGCGGGGCGGTGTGCAAGAGCGACAGCGCAGCCTGCGCACGATGCGCATCCTCGCGCCCATCATCTGCCTCGTTTATGCATTCGGCTACAGCATCATCGCCTTCGATCAGGTGATGTCCCTCGAGCCGACCTGGTTCTCGAACCTGTTCGGCGGCTACTTCGCGTGGGGCGGTTTCCTCTCGGCCATCTCGGTGACGACGCTGCTGACCGTGCTGCACCGCCGCTACCCCGGCTTCGAGGGCGCCATCACCCCCGAGCGCCTGCACGACCTCGGCAAGATGGTTTTCGCCTTCTCGATCTTCTGGATGTATTTGTTCTTCTCGCAGTATCTCGTCATCTGGTACGGCAACCTGCCCGAAGAGACGCAGTTCTTCCGCGACCGCCTCGGCACGGAGTTCCTGATGTCCACCTGGTACTGGGAAGGCTGGTGGGAGCGCATCCTCGGCGAGCCCTGGGTGCGCGTCTCGCTCTTCGCCTGGGCCTGCATCTGGCTCATCCCCTTCTGGTGCCTGCTCGGCCAGCGCCCCAA
>JAHRAN010000185.1 GCA_020027245.1 Myxococcota bacterium | reverse complement strand
TCGTAAAGGCCCTGCCCGCCGTGCTCTCTGGGGGGCCAGCCGGGGTTTCTCATGCTGGTTCTCGCTGGTCGGAGGGGCGCGCGGAGACTGTCCGGACACCCTGGAGCCTGCCTGAAATCCCGCCTGAAACCGCCAAGAGTCCTGAAAACGCGCGCCCGAGCGGGCATTTTCGGAGCGAGCAGACTAAATGACCCCCGCGTCGGTGTCAAGCGCGCGACGGCAGCGAGGGGCTGCTGGAATGATTCCCGCGAAAGCGGGGAGCCAGCCCGGCAGCGGCTCCAGCAGCCGCTCGGCGCGGTCAACGGGATGGGCGGGGTGCGGAGCACCCCGGTCGCGGTTAAAAGGATGGGGGCGTGCGACAGCACTCCGGCAGCGGCAGTGGGGGGTGGTCGAAACGGCGGCGCCGCCACCCTCACCCGGCGACGGGCTACAAGGCCCGTGGCGACGGGCTTTATGGCCCATCGCCCCCTCTCCCTTACAGGGAGAGGGTTAAGAAGAGATGGGCGGCGCCGCTCCATTAAGGCTCGGTTCGGCGGCGCGTGTCGAGCAGTGCGCGCAGGCGGTCGGGGTGGTTGGTGAACAGGCCGTCCACGCCGTAGTCGAGCAGGCGGTGCATGGTGTCCGGGGCGTCAACCGTGAAGACGCACACCCGCAGGCCCTCGCCGTGGGCGGCGCGCAGCAACTCGGCGTCCACCAGCGCGGCTTCGGGGTTGAGCGCTACGGCGCCGAGGGCGCTGGCGCGCACGCGCCAGCGCTCAGCGGAGCGCTCTGAAATCAGCAGCGCCAGGTTCGCGTCCGCCGACAGCGCGCGCAACGCCTGCAACTCCGCATCGTGAAAGGATGAGAACAGGGTTTGCGGCAGGGCGCCCCGACGCTGCACTGCATCGAGCACGCGCGCCTCGAAGCCCTGGTAGCGCCCCTGCCGCGGCCGTTTGAGTTCGAGGTTCAGGGGAATGCGCCCGGCAAAGCGCTCGAGGACATCGTCCAGCAGCGGGATGCGCGCGGCCGCTCCGGTGTGTGGATCGCTGAGCAGCGGCAACTCCACATGGCGTGCGTCGCCAATCTCACCGCTGCCAGAAAGCCCCGGACAGTGTGCATCGTGATGCACCACCAGCGCAAAGTCGAGGCTCTGGTGCAGATCCAACTCGATCATGTCGGCGCGCTGCTCTACCGCGAGTTCGAAAGCCGGCAGCGTGTTTTCGAGGCGACAGGCGGATGCCCCACGGTGCGCGATCACCAGCGGCGCGGGGGGCTTAACAACGGCGTTCACGACACCGCCCAACCCCGCGCGCGCTCGACCGCGCGCTTCCAGTCGGCGTACAATGTCTCGCGGCGCGCGGCGGGCATCTGCGGCTCGAAGCAATCGCCCTGCGCGCGCGCGGCTTCGAGTACCTGCTGCTCGCGCCAGAAACCCGTCGCCAGCCCGGCGAGCGCCGCGGCGCCGAGTGCGGTGACTTCGAGCACCGGCGGCCTTTGCACCGGGATGCCGAGCAGGTCGGCCTGAAACTGCATCAGGAAATTGTTTGCCGAGGCGCCGCCGTCCACGCGCAGCGCCGCGAGTTCGAGCCCCGTGTCGGCGCGAAAACATTCGAGCACATCGCGGCTCTGATAGGCGATGGCTTCGAGCGCGGCGCGCAAAAGATGTGCGCGCGTGGCGCCACGGGTCAGGCCAACCAGCACGCCGCGCGCGCGCTCGTCCCAATACGGCGCGCCGAGTCCGGTGAAGGCGGGCACCAGATAGACCCCCGCCGTGTCCTCGACGCTCTGCGCTGCGGCTTCGCTTTCCGCCGCCTGCGCGATCAAGCCGAGGCCGTCGCGCAACCACTGAAGGGCCGCGCCCGCCACGAACACGCTGCCTTCGAGCGCATACACGAGGCGTCCGTCGCGCCGCCACGCAACCGTGGTCAGCAAACCGCTCGCCGAGGGCTTTGGCTCGGCGCCCGTGTTCATCAGCAGAAAGCAGCCGGTTCCATATGTGTTCTTGACCTGCCCCGGCGCAAGGCAGGCCTGACCGAAAAGCGCAGCCTGTTGATCACCGGCGACGCCAGCGATGGGCAGTTCCCGGCCGAGCCATTCAGCGGAGGCTGTGCCGAAGTCGCCCGAGGAATCGCGCAGTTCCGGCAGCAGCGCGCGGGGCACGCGAAACTCGGCGAGCAGCGTTTCGTCCCAGTCTCCCTGATGGATGTTGAACAGCATCGTGCGCGCGGCGTTCGAGGCGTCGGTCGCGTGAATGCGTCCCTTCGTCAGCTTGTACATCAGCCAGGTGTCCACAGTGCCGAATGCGAGTTCGCCCCGCTCCGCGCGCGCTTGTGCGCCGGGCACAGCGTCCAGAATGAAACGCAGTTTCGAGGCGGAGAAGTACGGGTCCAGCACGAGGCCGGTGCGGCGCTTCACTTCGCTTTCCAGTCCGCGCGCGCGCCAGGCCTTGCAGATCTCCGCCGTCTGGCGCGACTGCCAGACAATCGCCGGGTGAATCGGCGCGCCGCTCGCGCGCTCGAAGACCACGGTGGTCTCGCGCTGGTTGGTGATGCCGATGGCGACCACATCGGCGGCGCTGGCCTTCGCCGCTTCGAGCACACCGCGCGCGGCCCGAAGCTGCGTCGTCCAGATTTCGCTGGCGTCGTGCTCCACCCAACCCGGCTTGCGAAAGTGCTGCTCGAACTCGTGCTGACGGACGGCGACCACGGCGCCCTTTGCGTCGAACAACAACGCGCGGGACGAAGTGGTGCCTTGATCGAGCGCCATCAGGTAACGCGACATAAGGGGTGTTAAAACCTTAGCGCGCCGCGCCGGTGGTACCACCGCCCGCGCTATGCGGGCGCGTCCTCGAAGAGTGCGGCGGCGAACTCATGGGCGTCGAAGTCGCGCAGATCCTCTGGCCCCTCGCCGATGCCGAGATACTTCACCGGAATTCCAAAAGCGTCGGCGAGACCGATGACCGCGCCGCCGCGCGCGCTGCCATCGAGCTTGGTGAGCACCAGCGCCGTTATCGGCGCCGCCTCGCTGAACGCGCGCGCCTGCGAGAGCATGTTCTGGCCGGTGTTCGCGTCGAGCACCAGCAGCGTTTCGTGCGGCGCGCCGGGCAGTGCGCGCGCGAGCACCCGCGCAATTTTCGCCAGTTGCTCCATCAGCGGCGCTTTGGTCTGAAGGCGGCCCGCGGTGTCAATGATCGCCACATCGGCGCGCCCGGCAAGCAAAGCCTGCACGGTGTCGAAGGCCACCGAGGCTGGGTCCGAACCCTCGGGGCCTGTGATCACGGGGCAGCCGACGCGCTCGCCCCAGGCCGTAAGCTGCTCGCGGGCGGCCGCGCGAAAGGTATCGGCGGCGCCGAGCAGCACCTGACGACCGGCCTGCTGGTGGCGCGCCGCCAGCTTGGCGACGGTGGTGGTCTTGCCCGCGCCGTTCGCACCGAGCACCAGCACCACCTGCGGCGTGGTGGTGGTGGTTAAAGGTGCGGGCGGCGCGCGCAACTTCGCCGCGAGAGCATCGCGCAACCTGCATTGCAAGGACGCCACAGCAAAGCCTTCCCCCGCGCGGGGCGCGGCTCCCGAGCGGAGGTCGTGACGCAGTTGCGCGAGCAAGGCCTCGACCGTGGCCACGCCGAGATCCGCCGAAAGCAGCAGGGCTTCGAGTTCAGCGAGCAGCGCGTCGTCCACCTGCCGACCGGCCAGCGCACCGAGGCGACCGAGCAAGCGCGCGCGCGTACGCGAAAGCCCCGCGCGCAGCCCCGCCTTTTGACTGGGGCTCATGGGGGAGGGGTCGGACGCCGGCGCTCAGTGCAGGTCAACGGACACCAGTTTGGAGACGCCCTCTTCTTCCATCGTCACGCCATACAGCACATCGGCGATTTCGATGGTGCGCTTGTTGTGGGTGATCATCAGGAACTGCGAATCGGAAGCCATCTCGCGCACGATCTCGTTGAAGCGGTCTATGTTCGCATCGTCGAGCGCGGCGTCCACCTCGTCGAGCAGGAAGAAGGGCGAAGGGCGCACCTGAAAAACCGAGACCAGCAGCGCGATGGCGGTCATCGTCTTCTCGCCGCCGGACAGCAGGTTCACGCTTTGCAAGTGCTTGCCCGGTGGTTGCGCCATGATCTCGATGCCGGCTTCGAGCACATCCTCGCTCTCGGTGAGTGACAGCGACGCCTTGCCGCCGCGAAACAAGCGCGGGAAGTTCTGCTCGAACTTCTCTTTCACCTGATCGAAGGTTTCGCGGAAGCGCCGGCGACTGCTGCGGTTGATGCGCGCAATGGCCTCGCGCAACTGGCTCACGCTGCTCTCGAGGTCTGTCTTCTGCTCTTCGAGGAACGAGAAGCGCTCGCGCAACGCTTCGTGCTCCTCGATCGCGCCCAGATTCACCTCGCCGATGGACTCGATGCGCCCGCGAATCCTGGTGAGCGCTTTGCTCCGCTCTTTGGCGTCGAGCGCGAGCAACGAGGCGAGTTCGCGCGCATCCCGCAGCGCATCGCGCGCCGCCCCGGCGGTGGCGTCGGCGGCGCTTTCGGCAGCGGCGCTGGTTTCGGATTCGTCCCCGGCGGCAGCGGCGATGACGCGCTCGTCCGGCGTTTCGCTTTCGCTCGGCAGCGACGGCGGGCGCCAGTCGGCGAGGCTGACATTCCACTTGTCGCGCACCTGCTCATCGAGATGTCCGAGCCGCAAATCCATCTCGCGCGTTCCGAGTTCCGCCTCGCTCACGGCGTCGCGCTGCAGTCCGAGCGCGCGCTGCAACTCGCGGCCGCCCTCCTCGACTTCGCGCACCGCGCTGGCCTGCTGCTCATACGCTTCGCGCTTCTGCTCGCTGCTCTGCCGCGACAACTCCTCATCGCGCAAACGCCCGGCAAGCTCAGTTTCGGCGCGCGCGACCGATTGGGCCAGCGCCTCGCAGCGCTGCGCGCCGTCCGCAATCTCGGTTTCGCGCTGCTGAATCCAGAGCCGCGTCTCGCTGACGCCGCGCGTGCTGCGCTCTCGCGTCGCCTGAATCCGGTCGCGCAACTCCTCGCGGGCCCGGTAGCGCTCGCGCTGCGAACCCAACTCGGCTTCGAGGCGCGTGTGCTCGCGGCCCGCCGCGCCGAGTTTCAAAGCGAGCGCGTCGAGTTGGCGCTGATGGTTCTGCTTCTCGCCCTGCGCGCTTTCGAGTTCCGCTTCGAGCTCTGCGCGCTCCGCGTCCGCCTCATCCGCCGCCGACAAAAACGCGCTGCGCTCCTCGGCGCGCCCCTGCTGCACTTCGTCGAGGGTTTTGACGCGCTCGCGCGTTCGTTCGAGATCCTTCTCGTGGCTGGCCACCGCGAGCGCCGCCGTGTGATGCCGATTGCGCAGGTTGTCGAGTTCGTCGCTGGTGGTCTGCAGCGCGGTCTCGCTCTCGCTCTGCCGCGTTTCGAGTTCGCGCACTTCGAGGTTCAGCGCGGCGACCTGCTCTTCGAGTTCAGAAAGCTCGCGCCCGCGCGCCAGAAGCCCCGTCTGCGTGGCGTCGCCGCCGCCGCGAATGACACCGTCCGGTGTCAGCACATCGCCCGCGCGGGTGACAAAAACAGCCGTGCCGCGCGTGGCGGGGCGAAGTGCTAACGCATCGCTCAGGTTTTCGACGAGACGCACGCCGGCGAGCAGCGCCAGCCCCGCCGCTTCGAAGCTCGCGTCTTTGAAACGCAGCTTGGTAAGCAACGCGACACCGGGCAGCGCGGCGGCGGCGTCACCAGCGGCGGCGGTCGGCGCGGCGTCGGTGTCGAGCTCGAGCACGAGAACGCCGCGCCCGGCTTCCGCGTGGCGCAGGGTTTCGAGAATCTGCAGCGGGTCGGCAGAGCGCTGCAGCAGCATGCCCTCCGCGCGCTCGGCGAGCACCGCTTCGACGGCGCGCAGGGCATCGGCGTCCACCTCGAAGGCTTCGCGCAGCAGGCCACGCAGGCCGAGACGCGCGCGCTCGGCCTCGGGCAGGCCCGCGAGATGCCGCGCGCCCGCGCCCAGGTCTTCGGCGCGGGCCAGCACTTCGCGCAGGGAGTCGAGCCGCGCGCGCCGCAGTTCGCGGGTTTCGCTCCGCTTGCGCAACTCGGCGCCAAAGCGCTTGACACGCGCCGTGTTCTGCTCGTGCCGCGCAAGGGTGTCGCGCAGCAGGCCCATCAGCCGGTCGCGCTCGTTCAGCAGCGCGCGCAGGCTCTGTTCGAGTTTCTGCTGCTCGCTCTCGGCCTCTGCGCTTTCACTCAGCTTCAACTCGAGTTGCTCGTCCGTGCTGCGCAGGCGAAGGTCGAGTTCGGCGCGCCGGTCGCCGCTCTGCGCGAGCCGGTTCTCGAGGCGCGCGATGCCGGTCAGCGCCTCGACCAGCGCGCGATTTTCCGCGTCGCGCTCGCCTTCGAGCGCATGCAGCGCCCGGGCGGCCTCGCGCGCCGCGTCTTCGGCGGCTTGTTTCGCCTCCGCCCCCTCGGCGAGCACCCGGCGGACGCTCTCGAATTCATCGTTCGCGCGCGCGGCCTCTTCCTCGGCGCTTTGCATCTGCCCGAGCAACTGCTCGCGCTCGCGCGAACGGACTTCGCGAAACTCCAGCAGCGATTCCCGCTCGCGCGTTTCGTATGCTATGCGGCTCTCCAGTTCCTTGATGGCGGCGCGCACCTGAAACAGCGCCTCGTTGCCCTGCGAGAGCACCTGCTCGCACTCGCCGAGTGCAACGCGCCGCGTTTCGAGCCCGGCCTCGTGCTCGCGCATGCGCGTTTCGGTTTCGAGCACGGCGTCGCGCTGCTCTTCGAGTTTCGCGCGCGCGGTTTCGAGTTCGGCCAGCAGCGTGCTGCGCTCTTCGGATGCGTGCAAAAGCTCCAGCGCGCGCTGCTGCTCGCGGAAGCGTTTGTACTGCGCCGCGCGTCGCGCCTGCCGCTCGATGGAGAGAATCTGCCGGCGGATTTCGGCCAGCACATCGCGCACGCGCAGCAGGTTCTGCTCGGTGGACTCGAGCTTGCGCTCGGCCTCACGACGCCGCGCGCGATACTTGCTGATGCCGGCGGCCTCTTCGATCAGCGTGCGCCGCTCCTCGGGGCGGGCGGACACGATCTCGGCGATGCGCCCCTGCTCGACGATGGTGTAGCCCTTGGTGCCGATGCCGGTGTCGCGGAAGAAGTCCAGCACATCGCGCAGCCGGCACGGCGTCTGGTTCAACAGGTACTCGCTCTCGCCGTTGCGGTAGAGGCGGCGCGCGACTTCGATCTCCGCGCGCGCGGCGAAGTCCGGGGGGCCGCGGCCGTCGCTGTTGTCGAAGATCAGCACCACTTCGGCGAGGCCCACCGGCGCGCGCGCGTCGGAGCCGGCGAAGATGACATCCTCCATGCCCTTGCCGCGCAGGCGGCGCGGGGACTGCTCGCCCATCGCCCAGCGGATGGCGTCCACCACATTCGACTTGCCGCAGCCGTTCGGGCCGACGATGCCCGAGATGCCATAATCGAAGGAGAAGGCCGTCTTGTTGACGAAGCTCTTGAAGCCTGCGATCTGGAGTGACTTGATCCGCAAAGCGACCTCATACCCCGCGCGCCGCCGGATGGGCGTTGCTGCGGAGAGCTCGGGCTTTCGATCAGGCCAGTGCGGGG
>JAHRAN010000169.1 GCA_020027245.1 Myxococcota bacterium | reverse complement strand
GCGATGCGCTCGCGGCAGAACGCGCGCAGGGCAAAGGTGTCGAGGGTCGCGGCCTCGGGGCGCGGCACCACCACGGCGTGCACCACCTCGCCCCACTTCTCGTCGGGCACGCCGAACACCGCGGCTTCGAGCACGTCCGGGTGTTGATACAGCACCTCCTCCACCTCGGTCGAGTACACATTTTCGCCGCCCGTCACGATCATGTCCTTGCTGCGGTCAACCAGAAAGACGAAGCCCTCGTCGTCCATGTACCCGAGATCGCCACTCCAGTACCAACCCTGCTTCAGCACCGATCGGGTCTGCTCGTCCTTGTTCCAGTAACCCAGCATCACGTTGGGGCCGCGCACCGCCACTTCGCCGACCTCGCCACGCGGCTGCTCGCTGCCCTCCGGGTTGACGATGCGCACGGCCACACCGGCGAGCGGCTGACCGCAGGAGCGCGCGCGGTCGCCGCCGAGCAGCGTCTCTTCGTTCCGCAACCCGGTGGCGAGCGGCGCGATCTCCGTCGCCCCGTACACATGAACCAGCTCGGCGTTGGGGAAGGCCTCGTTGCAGTGCCGCACCACCTCGGTGGCGATTGGCGAGCCGCCGTGTGCGAGCAGGCGCATCGAGTTGGTGTCGCGGGGGCGCAGCCGTTGCTCCTCGGCCAGCGCCGCCAGCATGGTCGGCACGCCGAGCGTCATCGTCACCCGTTCGCGCTCGATCAGCTCGAGCGCAGCGCCCGGCTCGAAGCTCGGCAGCACGACATGACGACCGCCCGTCCAGAGTGTCGCGAGGATTGCGGTCGAGCCGGCGGCGTGAAAGATGGGCGCCATCAACAGATACACCTCGTCCTTGGAAATCGGCGCGAGCGCCATCCAGTGAAAGGTGTTCGCAATCAGGTTGCGGTGGCTGAGCATCACGCCCTTCGACGCCCCCGTCGTGCCGCCGGTGTAGAAGAGCCCCGCCAGTTCGTCCTCGCCGAGTTCGGGGAAAGAGGCGGCGGCGGCCGTGGCCAGCGCCTGCTCGTACGCGTCGGGAATCTGGATGATGTGCTTCACCACCTTCGCAAAGGGCGCCGGGTCGCGGTCCGTGATCAGCACCTTCGCGCCCGAATCCTCGAGCGCATAGAGCACCTCCGGCTCGGCGTGCCGCGTGTTCAGCGGCACCACCGCGAAGCCCGCCGCCGGCGCCGCCACATAGGTCTCGACATAGCGGTGACAGTTCAGCGCCAGAATGGCGACGCGGTCACCCGTTTCGAGCCCGAGTGCGAAGAGCGCGCCCGCGAGTTTCCGGCAGCGCTGATAGAACTGCTCGTTGCTCAGTCGCTCGTCGCCGCAGGTGAGCGCCCGTTTGTCGGCGCCAACCCGACGCGCGTGTTCGAGGGGTGCGGCAAAGGTGTGCATGGCAATCTCCCGTGGCTGGTGAGTGAAGCGGCGCTTCAAGCTTGCCTGAAACGGCGATGGAATGCAGCATCCGGCGGGCGCAGCGGCCCCCTGGCGCAGGCGCCGGTCTCCCGCACGAACAAAGCCCCGCTCCCTGCCGTGCGCTTGTAGAGCGCGGCCAGCAGCGCGCGCGCTCTCGTTCCGGCAAAGCCGCGTGGCAGAAGCTCCGCCGGAAGCTGGGGGTCACGCAGCACCACGCGGCGATACTCGTGCACCGCCAGCACGCGCGCGCGAAACGCCTGCGCCGGCTCGGGCGCGGCGCCGAGTTCGCCCAGAAGCGGCTCGATGCGCTGCACAAAGATCCGATACTGCTTCGAGAGTTCGCGCAACTCGAAGCCGCGCAGCAGCAGCGCGCGGGGTTGAGCCGTGGCGCGCGGGTGCGGCGACAACTTCGCGCGCAGCAGCAGCGCAGAGGAATTCGCGCCGTGCTCGCGCAACACCGCTTCGAGTTCAGCCGGGTTCGCCGCGGGATGCACGAAGCTGGTGGGCGACAACTCACCGAAACCGAGCAGGCGCAGCGCCGACTTGAGGCGCGCGCGCGAAGCGACCCCGGCGCCCGGCCGCCCGGCGGGAGCGAGCAGCAGCAACGACCAGTGCGCGCGCCGGGGCGGAGCTTCAGCCCGGTAGATGCGACGCGAGGCCTCGCGCGTGCGCCGCCGGCCACTCGCGCTGAGCGCGAACTCGCTGCGGCGTCCATGCGCGCGCCGTTCGAGCCAGCCCTCCCGCACCAGCCGCCCGAGCGCGGTGCGCGCGTTGCGCTCGCTGATGGCGAAACCATCGAGCCAGCGAATCAGCGTGCCGAGCCAGACCGCGCCACCGTGCGGCGCCACCACATCGCCAAACAGGGTGACCACGAGCGAGCGCGCCGAGGGACGACACGCAGCGAGCGCGCGCGCAAAGGCCGGCGCGGCCAGCTTCACGCGCGGCGGCACCGGCTAGCGTCCCGTGAAACGCGGCGCGCGCTTTTCGAGAAAGGCCTGCACGCCCTCGGCGTAATCCGCGCTGCGGCCGGCTTCGCCCTGAAGGTCGCGCTCCAGGTCGAGTTGCGCGTCGAGCTCCGCCGCCAGCGAGCGGTTCAGCGCGCGCTTCGTCAACCCGAGTCCCTTCGTCGGGAGCGCGGCGAGTTTTTGCGCCAGCGCGCGGGCCTCGGACTGCAAGGCGTCGGGCGCGCAGACCCGGTAGATCATGCCGGCGGCGAGCGCGTCGGCGGCGCTGACCTTTTCCCCGAGGTAGATCATCGCCGCCGCGCGGGGCAGGCCGACGAGGCGCGGCAGGAAGAAGGTGCCGCCGCTGTCCGGCACCAGACCGATGGCGCCGAAAGCCTGCAGAAAACTCGCGCGCTCGGATGCGAGCAGCAGGTCGCAGGCCAGCGCGAGGTTTGCGCCCGCGCCGGCAGCCGCGCCATTCACGGCGCACACCACGATCTTTTCGAGCCGGCGCAGCGCGCGGATGATCGGGTTGTAGTTCTCATCCACGATGCGCGCGAGGTCGAGCGGCGGGGCGCCCGCTTGCGGCTTCACCTCGTCGAGATCCTGCCCGGCGCAGAACGCGCGGCCTTCGCCCGTCAGCAGCACGGCCCGCACCGCATCGTCGGTGGCGGCGCGCTCGAGCGCAGCGCGTAGTGCGGCGGCCATCTCCGTGTTCAAGCTGTTCAGCCGCTCGGGGCGGTTCAGCGTGATCTCGGCGACGCCCGCTTCGAAGTGGCAGAGGATGGAGTCCGTCATCGCAGCTCCTTGTTCGGCAGCCCGGTGTCGCGCGGGCGCGCTTAAATCAGTTTCAAAAGCTCGAAGGGTTCGTCACAGTTCGCGCAGCGCCAGAGCGACTTGCAGGCGGTCGAGCCGAATGCGCTCACCTGTTCGCTGGCCGTGGCGTCGCAGCGGGGGCAACGCACCGCTTCGGGTTGCGCCACACGGCCAGCAGGCGGCGCGATGCCGGCGGCGCGCAGCTTGCGGCGGGCATCCTCGGTGATCCAGTCCGTCGTCCAGGGCGGCGCGTGCGCAATGCGCAGCGAGACGGGGCCGAGGTCGGCGAGCACGCGACGAGTCTCGGCCACGATCGTCTCGATGGCCGGACAGCCCGAATAGGTGGGCGTCAAAGTGATGTGCAGCCCGTCCTCTTCGACCTCGACTTCGCGCAGCAGTCCGAGCTCGACGATGTTCAGCATCGGCAGTTCGGGGTCCATCACCGTGCGCAGCTTTGCGATTGCGCGCGAACGTGTGCCTGCGGCGTTCACCACTTCGCTCCGGGGTAGCTGCGCTGCAGCACCTGCATCTCGGCCAGCAGATGACCCAGATGCTCGCTGTGCAAGCCCGCGCGCCCGCGCAGGGCGGGAAATGGCGCAGCGTCGGGCAAAGTGAGGTCGGCTTCGGAGAGCGCCGCGCGCACGGTTTCCTGAAAGTGCGCTTCGCTCGCGTCGGATGTAGAAGACATGGATGGTAAAACAGGTGTTAAAAAAAGCTCTGGCGTGAAGCGCCAGAGTTCGTCGAGGGCGGCCTGCGTGCGCCGGTTGCTTTCCTGCGTTCCACCGCCGAGCCGCAGCAACCAGCCGTGACTGTGACGCAGGTGATAACGCGCCTCTTTACAGGCCTTGGCGGCGAACCCTGCGAGGTCTTTGTAACGCGAGGCGCAGAGCGCTTCGAGTTGCGGCAGATCCCAGGCGTCGAACAGAAACTGCCGCACGATGGTGAACGCGAAGTCGCCGTTCGGCTGCTCCACCAGCAGCATGTTGCGGAAGTCCCGGCTGTCGCGCAAAAAGGCGAGCGCGTCGGCGCTGCGGCCCGCGCCCTCGGTCTCTGCCGCAAGCTCGAACAGCATCTGCGCCTGACCGATCAGGTCGAGGGCGATGTTGGCCAGCGCCAGCTCCTCTTCGAGAATCGGCGCGTGGCCGCACCACTCGGAGAGCCGGTGGCCGAGGATCAGCCGGTCGTCGGCCAGACCGAGCAGCCACTCGAAGCGCGCGCGCTGCGTTTCCAGAGCGCCGCTCGCCTCGGGCGCGGGTGCGGGTGCGGGCTGCGACGCCACGGTTTCGAGCAACCCGGCGCTCACAGGTTCTTCACGCCCTGCGGCGTGTGGTAGAACTGCGGATGACGGTAGATCTTGTGCGGCGCCGGGTCGAAGAAGCAGGGGCTGTCTTCGGGCGTGGTCGCAACGATGGCGTCGGATGCCACCACCCAGAGGCTCAGCAAGGCGCCGCGCCGCGCATAAACATCCCGCGCATTCTGAAGCGCCTGCTCCGCATCGGCCGCGTGCACACTGCCGACGTGTTGATGCGCAGCCCCGGACTTCTCCTGCACGAAGACCTCGAAGAGCGGAAGCTGCGAATCCCCGGGCGGGGTGGACTCGGCCCCGGGTTTGCGCTCAGACATGGGCGGGCTCCCGGCGCGGCGTTGTTGAAATTTCCCGAGGTGCGCGCGTGCGACGCCTGGCCTCGAAGGCTTGCGCCGCCTGCCGCACCCAGCGCCCCTCTTCGTGCGCGCGCCGCCGCGCCGCCATACGCTCGTGGTTGCAGGGGCCATCGCCACGCAGCACGCGACGGAATTCATCCCAGTCAACCGCGCCAGACTTCCAGTTGCCGCTCTCGGCATCGAACTCGAGTTCGGGGTCCGGAAGTTCGATGCCGATGGCATTGGCCTGCGGAACCGTGAGGTTGATGAACCACTGCCGCTGCGCGTCGTTGCTCTGCCGCTTCACGCGCCAGCGCATCAACGCCTCGCTGTTTGCAGACTCGGCGTCCGGCGGGCCGAACATCATCAGCGTCGGCCACCACCAGCGGTTGACCGCGTCCTGCACCATCGCGCGCTGCGCCGCCGTGCCCCTGGCCAGCGTCGCCACAATCTCGTACCCCTGACGGCGGTGGAAGTTCTCCTCGCGACAGATGCGCAACATGGCGCGCGCGTAGGGGCCGAAGGAGCACTTGGCGAGCAGGGTCTGGTTGACCACCGCGGCGCCATCCACCAGCCAGCCGATGGCGCCGATGTCCGCCCAACTGAGCGTCGGGTAGTTGAAGATGCTCGCGTAGCGGGCCGCGCCGTCGTGCAGCGCGTCGAGCATTTCGTCGCGGGAGACGCCGAGGCTTTCGGCGGCGCAGTAGAGGTAAAGCCCGTGCCCCGCCTCGTCTTGCACTTTCGCGAGCAACCCGATCTTGCGGCGCAGGGTCGGCGCGCGCGTAATCCAGTTGCCCTCCGGCAGCATGCCGACGACCTCGGAGTGCGCGTGCTGCGACATCATGCGCAGCAGTTGACGCCGGTAGCCCTCGGGCATCCAGTCCTTGGGTTCGATCACTTCTCCCGCGGCGATGCGCGCCTCGAAAGCCGCCCGGCGCTCAGGGGATTCAACCGCGTCCATAAAGCCTCCCGGTGTTCGCTCTCAGTTCAATATGATACAAGAAAACCGGAATTGTCAAATTTTCTGTATCACGATGGCGGCGGGCGCGCTGCCCGGAGGCCACACCATGAGAGCCCGTCGCCGGGTGAGGGTGGTTCGGGCTGGCAGCGGGCGTAGCCCTCCGGCAGCCGCTCGGGGCGGTCAAAAGGATGGGACGGGTGCGAAGCACCCCGGTCGCCGGGCTGGACGGCGTGCGCAGCACCCCCTAGCTTGCGCGGGCTTTGAGCGACGACACCAACATGTTCAAGGGCCTCGGCGAAGAGGTGCAGCGCGGCATCGAGGCGCTCGGCTGGAGCGAGCCGATGCCGGTGCAGACGCGCGCCATTCCGCCGATGCAGCAGGGTCAGGACCTGATCGTGCAGGCGCAGACCGGCAGCGGCAAGACAGGAGCCTTTGGCATTCCCATCGTCAGCGCACTCGACCCCGAGCGGCACGAGATTCAGGCGCTGGTGCTCGCGCCCACGCGCGAACTTGCGGGGCAGATCACCAAGGAACTCAGCACGCTGGGGCGGCAGCGGGGCGTGCGCGTGCTGGCGGTGTATGGGGGCGTCGGTTACGGCGCGCAACTCGAGGGGCTGGAGCGCGGCGTGCATGTCATCGTCGGCACGCCGGGGCGCATCCTCGACCACCTGGGTTCGGGCCGTATGAATTTCCAGAGCGTGCGCACCGTCGTCTTCGACGAGGCGGACGAGTTGCTGTCGCTCGGCTTCTGGCCCGACATGCGCGAGATCCGCAGCTACCTGCCGGACAAGAAGCGGCAGTCCTGTCTGTTCTCGGCGACGATGCCCGAGAAAGTCCTCGCCCTCTCCCGCGCCTTTCTGAACGAGCCGGAATTCATTTCGATGGTGGGCGATCAGCGCTCGCCCTCCGAGATCGAACACTTCTACTACCTGACCAGCGCGCAGGAAAAAGAGACGAACCTGCGCCGCATTCTCGAATACGAAGACCCGGAGAGCGCGATCATCTTTTGCAACACCCGGAGCGATGTTAATTTCCTGAGCATGTTTTTGAAGAACCAGGGCTTCGACGCCGCGCCGATTTCGGGCGACCTCTCACAGGCGGCGCGCGAAGCCGCCATGCAGCGCATCAAGTCGGGCGAGTTGCGGCTGCTGGTCGCCACCGATGTGGCCGCGCGGGGCATAGACATCAGCGACCTGAGCCATGTGATCGCCTACTCCGCGCCGGAGTCGCCCGAAGTGTACCTGCACCGCACCGGGCGCACGGGCCGCGCGGGCAAGGCGGGCGTCGCCATCTCGCTGGTCAGCGGACTCGATGTGGGCAGCTTCCGCAACCTGCAGAAAGTGAACCAGCTCGAAGTGACCGAGCGCCCGCTGCCGAGCGACGCGGAAATTCTCGAACGCCACCGCTCGCGGCTGACCGTGAAGATCGAGCAGGAGATTCGACACATCCCCGCCCGCGAGCGCGAGTTCAAGGTCGAACGCTGGATCTCGGTGGTGCGCGAAATGGCCGCGACCGAAGAGGGGCTGCGCGATCTCGCCGCTGCTGTCGCCGCCTACATGAAGGAGCACCGTCCCGAAACCAGCGTGCGCGAGCCCGCACCCTTTGCGGGCGACGAGGCCGCCCAGCGCGCACCCCGCAAAGACGGCGGTGCCGGCGGACGCGGCGCGCGCAAGGGCGGCGGCGGCGGCAGACGAAGAGGCGGCGGACGCACCGACGGACGGCGGCGCTGACTATGACGCGCTCACGGCGTAGCCGCTGAGCAACGCGCCCGGTGCGCTGACGCGCACCGCCCAGCCTTTTAACCCCGCCCCGAGCGGCTGACCGGGGTGCTTTAAGCCACCCCGTCCC
>JAHRAN010000115.1 GCA_020027245.1 Myxococcota bacterium | reverse complement strand
TCGGGGCGCACGCCGACGCTCGGCGGATAGAAGAGCGGATCTTCGGTCAGCCCCCGCCACTGCGCGAGCCGGTCCTGCGCCTCGTCGGGCGTGCAGGCGATGGCGATTTCATCCACCAGCGCGTCCGGAATCGCCGCGGCCATCGCCTTCGTGTCGAACTTGCGAAGGGCGGCGCGGGCTTTCTGCCCCACCTCGCGCAGGCCGTGCAGATCGAGAATGGAATGGTAGAGCTCGGTGGTGAAGTAAAAGCCGATCTGCCCCTTCGCGTTTTTGAGTGCGGCTTCGCGCGTTTCGGCGAGTGAGGTCAACACATAGGGCGCGAGCAGGCAGGAACCCGCGCTGCGCCCGGCGGCGCGCTCGGCTTCACGCAGGCCGGGCAGCGTCACTTCGCGGTGCCAGCGACGCGTGGCGATGGGGTGACCGATCAGCCCGTCCGCCACTTCACCGGCGGTGCGCACCATGCGCCGGTTCACCGCCGCGAGATAGAGCGGCAGCGTGGCGCGGGGCAGACCCGGGCGTGCGTAGAGCGGCACGCGGAGCTGCCAGAACTCGCCCTGCCATTCGAAGCCGCGTCCCTTGCGCGCCGCTTCGAAGGCCGCGCGGAGCAGCCGCAGCAACTCGTGCATTTTGCGCGCGGGGGCGCGGAAGGGCACGCCGTACCAGTCCTCGTTCATCCGCCGCGTGGCGCTGCCGAGACCGAGCAGCATGCGCCCGCCGGAGAGTTCGTCGAGATCCATGGCCGCGGCGGCGTGCATCAGCGGCGTGCGCGTGAAGGCGTTGGCGATGCCGCTGCCGATGCGAATGCTGCGCGTGCTCTGTGCGATGGCGCCGAGCGGCACATAGCCGTGGCGGTTCATGAACTCGATGCTGAACACCGAATCGAAGCCCGCCGCCTCGGCGCGCTGCGCGAGCTCTACATCACCCGTCGCCGACCCGGTCTGAAGGATGAGCCCGTGGCGCATCTGGCCGATGCTAGCCCCGGCGGGCTACGCCCGCCGCACGCCTTGGTGAACCCTCTCCCCAACCCTCTCCCGAGGGGAGAGGGAGCAAACCGCTGCCCCCTCGCGCTTCATTAATTTCCCCTCTCTTTCCTCCGGCAGCCGCTCGGGGCGGTCAAAAGGATGGGGAGTGCGAAGCACTCCAACCGCCAACGCAGGTTGCGGTGGTGGCGCCCGAGGTTGCGGCGGGCGCGGGCGTGGCGGCTCTCCGGGGCTGCGGACGCCGCTTCCGGCTGGCACGACGCTTGCTCTGTGACGGGGCAACCCACAACACGACGAAGGAGTACCGCCATGACCCGCAGCATGATCTTCGACATCGCCCTCGGCGTCGCCCTCTTGATCGCCATGCTCGTCGCCATCGCCCCCGCTCACTTCTGAGCAGCGACGACGACGACCTCCGTCGGCGCCATGCACGGCGCCTGCCAGATGGGTTCCTCAGGCCGGGCGACGGGCTGCGGCCGCCGGGGGTTGACGCGGCGGGGAAGCTATTCAACACTCCATCCGCATAAACGGATAGAGGCTGGCTGCGGCTGGCTGACCCGACGGAGAGGAGCCCCGATGTCCCCTGAGCAAACCCGCCGCCCGGCCTTTCGGGTCGCCGACCTGTCCTTGCATGAGCGGGGCCGCAACGAGATCCGCCTCGCCGAGCACGAGATGCCGGGGCTGCTGGCGCTGCGTCAGCGTTACGCCGGTGCCAGACCGCTCGCCGGGGTAAAAATTATGGGCAGCCTGCACATGACCGTGCAGACCGCGGTGCTGATGGAGACCCTGACCGCCCTCGGCGCGGACCTGCGCTGGGTGTCCTGCAACATCTTCTCGACCCAGGACCCGGCGGCGGCGGCGGTGGTGGTCGGCCCCGGGGGCACAGCCGATGCGCCGCGCGGCATCCCCGTCTTCGCCTGGAAGGGCGAGACCCTGGAAGAGTACTGGTGGTGCACGAACCAGGCCCTCGAGTGGCCCGACGGCGCGGGGCCGGATCAACTCGTGGACGACGGCGGCGACGCCACGCTGCTGCTGCACCGTGGCCTCGAGTTCGAGCGCGCGGGCAAGATTCCCGACTGGAACCCCGAGACCGACAGCGAGGAGTGGGGCGTCATCCTGAAGCTGCTGCACGAGCAGGCGCAGGCCGACCCCGGCCGCTTCGGCCGGCTCTGCGCGAACATTCGCGGCGTCTCCGAGGAAACCACCACCGGCGTGCAGCGCCTCTACCAGATGGCGCGTGCGGGCGCGCTGCTGTTTCCCGCAATCAATGTCAACGACTCCGCCACCAAGAGCAAGTTCGACAACACCTACGGCTGCCGTCACTCGCTGCCCGACGGCCTGATGCGCGCCAGCGATGTGATGCTCGGCGGCAAGGTGGCCGTGGTGTGCGGCTTCGGCGAGGTCGGCAAGGGCTCGGCGCAGGCGCTGCGCGGCCAGGGCTGCCGGGTAATCGTCACCGAAATAGACCCGATCTGCGCGCTGCAAGCGGCGATGGAGGGTTTTGAGGTCAACCGCCTCGACGATGTGCTGGAGCGGGCGGACATCTTCATCACCGCCACCGGCAACCTGAACATCATCACCGCCGCGCAGATGACGCGGATGAAAGACAAGGCCATCGTCGGCAACATCGGGCACTTCGACAACGAGATAGATGTGGCCGGCTTGCGCAAGCTGCCCGGTGTGCGCCACCGCAACATCAAGCCGCAATACGATGAGTGGATTTTCCCGGACGGCCACAGCGTGCTGCTGCTGGCGGAGGGGCGGCTGCTCAACCTCGGCTGCGCGACCGGGCACCCGAGCTTCGTGATGAGCGCGTCCTTCACGAACCAGGTGCTGGCGCAGCTCGAACTGCATCAGCACCCGGAGAAGTACCGGAACGAGGTGTATGTGCTGCCGAAGCGGCTCGACGAGGAAGTGGCGCGGCTGCACCTCGAAAAGCTCGGCGTGAAGCTGACCGCGCTGAGCGCCGAGCAGTCCGAATACCTGGGCATCCCCGTCGAGGGCCCCTACAAGCCGGATCACTACCGCTACTGAGCCTGCGCCGGGGCAGCCCCTGACCCCGAGGGGCCTTCCGCACCCCGTCCCGCCTTTTGACCGCCCCGAGCGGCTGTCGGAGAAGGAAAGGGAGCAGGGGGGCGGTGGGGGTGGCAACGGCTATCTTGGCGTCCGTCATGCGCGCGCACCCGTTTCGAAGCCGGGCGTCCTTCGCCCTCCCGCTGCTCGTGGCCACGCTCGTCGTGCTCAGCACGGCGCTTGCAAACGCCACCCCGGCCTGTCGCGACCTGCCCGAGCTGACCCGGCTGCTGCTGCGCAAGCATGTGCAGCACCGCAGCATCACCCCGGAGTTGCGCGACCGCACGGTGCAGAACTTCCTGCGGCGGCTCGACTCGCAGCGCGTGCTGTTTCTCGACGCGCAGGCGCAGGTGCTCGAACGCGACCTGCGCAATGTGTTCCACGAAATCGGCGCGGGCGACTGCAGCCGGTTGCGCGGAACCCACCAGGAAATCCTGCAGCGTCTGCGCGCGCTCGAGAATTTCATGCGCGATTTCGTCGGCGACCCGAACTACGCGCTCGACGAGAGCGTCACGCTGGTGATTGACCCGAAGAAGCGGGGCTACCCCGAGACCCCGGCGCAGCGCGAGACCCTGCTGCGCACCCTCGCCCACTTTCAAATTTCCAACTACCTCGGGGGCGGCATCACGCTGCCGGAAGCGCAGGAGCGGCTGATCCAGCGCTACGAGCGGAGCTACCGGCGCACGGCGGAGTTCACCGAGGAGGAAATCTTCGCGCTCTTCCTCGACAGCTTCGGCCACGCCCTCGACCCCTACACCCAGTTCTTCCCGCCCGAAGTGCTCGAAGATTTTCGCATCCGCATGGAGCTTTCCCTCGAAGGCATCGGCGTGTCGCTGTTCGAGGACAACGGCTTCACCGTCGTGCGGGACATCATCCCCGGCGGCGCCACCGACCGCGCGAAGGCCCTCGAACCGGATGACCGCATCATCGCCGTCGCCGAGGACGGGCAGACTTCGGTGGACATCATAGATATGGCGCTGCGCGATGTCGTGCGCCTGATTCGCGGCAAGAAGGGCACGCGGGTGCAGTTGACCGTGCTGCGCGGCGACAGCGAGCGCCTTCAGGTGACCATCACCCGCGACAAGATTGACCTCGCCGAGCAGGCGGCGCGGCTCGAAATTGAGGAAGTCGAAGTCGAGGGGCAAACGCTGAAACTCGGCCTGCTCGAACTGCCCGCCTTTTATGGCAACAGCGCAAGCGCGGCCGCTGGCAGCGAACAGCCGGGCAACCGTCAGGGCTCGACGGATGTGAAGCAACTCATCGCCCAGGCAAGGCGCGAACAGGTGGACGGCCTGCTGCTCGATCTCTCCCGCAACAGCGGCGGCCTGCTCGAAGACGCGGTGCGCATCACGGGCTTCTTCCTGCGCGAGGGCAGCGTGGTTGCAGTCAACACCTTCCCCGACAAACGCGACCACTACATCTACCGGGATCAGGACGCGGCGATTCACTACGACGGGCCGCTGGTGATTCTGACTTCGCGGCTCTCGGCCTCGGCCTCGGAAATTCTGGCGGGTGCGATGAAGGACTACCGGCGCGCCGTGGTGGTCGGCGACGGCCAGACCTTCGGCAAGGGCTCGGTGCAGCGTCTGATCCCGCTGCGGAGTGCTCCGCCCAGCGCGCTGAAGGTGACGACCACCCTCTTTTACCGACCGAGCGGCCGCTCGACCCAGCGCGCCGGCGTGGTGTCGGATGTGGTGCTGCCCTCGCTGCTCGCCAACCCGCGCATCGGCGAGAATGTCCACGAGAACGCTCTCCCCGGCGACGCGATCGAAGACTTCCGCACGCCCGTCGAGCCGGTCTGGAAGCCGGTGGATGACACCCTGCTCGAAGAACTGGCGCGGCGCTCGACCGAGCGCGTCGGAAGTGACGCGGAATTTCAGGAGCTGCTGGCCGAGATCGCCGAGCGCGAGCAGGACGACGGGCGCGTCACGCTCTCCGAGATCAACCGCAAGCGCAAGGAGGCGGAAGCGGCGGCGAAAGTGGATGTAGATGGAAATGTAGATGTAGATGTAGATGGTAAAATCAAGGCCAGCGCCGCGTCCGAAGCCGCGCCGCTCGCGGGCGCCCCGGGCGCCGACCCGCTCGGGGCGGATGAGGACGAGAGCGAGGAACTCACGCTCCACCAGCGCGAGGCGCTGCGCATTCTGGCCGACCTGGTCGCACTCGCTCAGTGAAGCCGCTGCTCGTCACCCTGCTGCTGCTGGCCGCTGGCCTGCTCGTCGCCTGGGCGCTTTCGCGGGAGAGCGCCGCGCAGTGTGAGGTCTGCGTCCGCTTCGAGGGCGCTGTCGCCTGCAGCCGCGCCCGCGCCGCCAGCCAAAGCGACGCCCTCGTCGCCGCGCAGCGCAGCGCCTGTGGCCAACTCACCCGTGGCTCGATGAGCCGCGAACTCGCCTGCCTGCGAACGCCGTCGCACTCGAGCGTCTGCAAACTCATTTAATCCCACCCCTCCCCATCTAACCTGTTAAGGTTAAACGAATGGAAGCACCGATGGAGACGGAGGCCTCGATGGAAATCGAACCGGCGTTGCGCGCGCGCATTGATGCGCTGCTGGCTGACAACCGCGTCGTGCTCTTTATGAAGGGCGTGCGCGGCGCGCCGCAGTGCGGCTTCTCGGCGACCGTGTGCCGCATCCTCGACACAGCGCTGCCCGAGTATCACACGCTGAATGTGCTCGCCGACCCGGAGCTTCGGGACGGCATCAAGCACTATTCGAACTGGCCGACGATTCCGCAGCTCTATGTGGCGGGCGAATTCATCGGCGGTTGCGACATCATTCAGGAGATGGCGAGTGATGGCTCGCTGTTCGAGACCCTGGGCGTGGCGATGCCGACGGCGAGCGACGCGAGCATCCGCATCACCGAAGCCGCCGCCGGGGCGCTGCGCGCGCTCTTCGAGCAGCAGCCCGAGGGCAATGTGCTGCACCTGCGCATAGACGCACGCTTTCAGAATCAATTCTTCTTTGGCCCCGGGGAAGCCGGTGAGCAGCGGCTCGAAGCGCAGGGCGTCGAACTCTGGCTCGACCCGCTCACGCTTTCGCGCGCGGACGGGCTGGTGATTGATGCGGTCGAAAACACCGAGGGCGCGGGGTTTCGCATTGACAACCCGAACGCGCCGCCGGCGGCGGCGGCAGCGGCGGCGGCGGTTAAAACGCTGACGCCACGGGAGTTGAAACAGTGGCTCGACGCCGGGCGTGCTTTTGAGCTCTTCGATGTACGCGAGCCGAGCGAGCGCGCCATCGCCCACATCGAGGGCGCGCGCCTGCTCGACGAGCGCACGGCGGCGGCGCTCGAAGCGCGCGACCGCAACACCGCGCTGGTCTTTCACTGTCACCACGGCGGACGCAGCCGGGCCGCCGCCGAGCACTTCGCATCACTGGGTTTTCGCAATGTGTGGAACCTCGAAGGGGGCATAGACGCCTGGTCCCGGGAAGTCGCCCCCACGGTGCCGCGCTACTGAGATGGTGACTTCTTTCGGCGAACTCCCTCAATCCAACTGCCTGCTCGGGTTGCGCAATTCTCAAGAGCCATGTAGGCACATTGCTATCTCCGTTTCCGTCCGGGCCAACGCGCCGAGACATCGAACTCAAATAATTCTTTCTTAGAATTCCGTTTTCGGATCGCGCGACACTCAATATCTTCAAAGCCCAGACGCTCCAGCATCGCCATGTAAAACCTCTCCACCGATACAAGTACGCCATAGAATGTCGAATTTCCGACGATGTAGTGAACCTCCGCGTCTTTCCCCAGTACCGACACGAGTGAATTAAAGTGTGCCCAGATATCAACCATGTACTTCGCTACATAGTTCGCCAACACTCTCCCGCTCTTGCGACCGTGACTCTCTATCCCGCTCAGCGCTGCATCGAGCACCGGGTCTCTGAATGCCTCTGTCGGGCGTACCCAATCAAGCAACCGGCTGGTCGCCACACCCCATGTACCGCCGATTGTCATCCAATCCAATTCTCCGGCACGCCGACCACCATCCAAGAACCCGAGCCAGTACATGTACGGTCGGAGTTCACGAATGTACGATATCCGGTTCGCGTACGGCGGAGATGTAATCACAAGATCGAAAGACCCCTCTACGGCATCCGACAATTTTCTTGCATCACCGAGAACTACACGACCAGTCCCCTCCGGGGTTTCCTGTGCGCCTTTCAGTACGAATCGTATGTCGTCGCTGAATACCTGTCCCATGTCAATCTCAAGCGGAATGGACAACTGTCCATCATCTTTGAAAGACATAGACTGGTGGTTGAAGGCCGCGTTCGAAAGCTTGATAAGAGTCCTGCAGAACGCCACCAACAGCAAATCGCGCTCTGATGAATTTTCTTCGCTCTCCGCCTCAATGCTGGACATGAGTACACAGAGAAACTCCAGTGCCTCCTGACACCACCACCTCTCAATATTATGAATAGCGGGAGCGGGGGCTGGTTCAATCGTCCGACCGTTCACGGCTTCGATCACTCGTGCGCATGCACTTTGAGTTGAATCTACTGAGGCGCAAGAGTACTCCGCTGTTTTGGCCCGGCCGAACCAGACCAAAAAGGGGTTGATATCCGTCGTCACTCCTTCGTGCCCGCGGTATGCGGCGCTCAATGCCGTCGTTGCGGTTCCGCAAAATGGGTCCAACACACGCGCCGGTTGCGCATACTGGTCCATCAGTTCCTCAACTATCTTGACCGAATACGCCGGCGTCAGACGTAGCCAACCATGCCGCCCGGTGTTCTCGTTGAACTTCTGCGTGTAGTCTGCTCGTTGTCGCAGATTTTTTCGTGCATCCATGCTCATTTTACCTCCGATGTTAGAAGCGCTTTCAAAATCTTGTCTATCTCTTCACGAAGAGTAGAACTGTTCCGCTCAAAGAATGCGGCCAGATCATATCCAACCACATCCCGCATGAAATCATATGTCGATATCAGCGGATTTGACTCACCGACGATCCCTGTGACGACCGCCCACTTCTCGGCGCGATATCGCATCAGTACATCGCCATCGATCTGCCCTGACAAAATCACGGCACATGGAAAATATCCCTTTGTATAGGCCGTCACAGCGTTTGCGATATCGGCATTCTGTCGTTTGGAGTCTTTGCTCTTGTAGCCCTGTCTGACCTCAAAAATTGTGCCGGTCAAGCTCTCGAACACGTTTTCGTCAACATCCAGCATCTTTGCAGAATTGCGCATCCAGTCATAGAACCGAGCCTGCTTGTCTTTTTGCTTGATCTTCCCAAGCGGAACTCGACCATCCAGGTAGAGAGTTCGTTTCCGTCCACTGGCCAAAGTTACCTGATACGACCAGATCACGTCTTCCTCAGACAGCCCGAGCGAATCTCTCAAAACCCTGCGAAACAACTTCTCGCAGCCAATCCCGATCTGCCGGTAAACGCTCGTCATACCACCTGCCGCTTTGTGAGCTGCGTAGAGCATGGGGTTGTCCAGACCGAACCAACTGTAGAACGCATCTCCCTGATACAGATCCTTAAATTGATCAAAGGTCAGTCCTCCAGATTTTGATCCTCTACCAAATTTCGGCCTGTAGCGTGCACAAACTTGGATCGCGTCCAGCACGACTTTCAGGTACTCATCATCTGATGTGTTCATACCGTCCTCGGTCCATGTGCACTTGCATGGCCATCTTCGAATCCCTCAAGCCGTAAGCTCGATAGGAGCCACACGACCGCCCCAGTGCGCCTTCCGTTTCGCCATCTCCAAGATTCTATCAAACTCCCTGCCCCATGGCCAGTTGTGTGTATAATCGCCTCCATGGCGCTTCAGATTCTCGACGCACCGCCGCCCGAGCCGGATGACCTGGCGAAGGAGCTGCAGCGCGCCATCGAAGCGGCGCTGCCCGACGCCGAGGTGGTGGTGCGCGCTGCCGGGCCGGGGCACTTCGAGGTGGAAGTGGTGTCGGCCGCATTCGAGGGGCTGAGCCGGGTGCGGCAGCAGCAGCGCGTCTATGCCGCCATCGGAAAGTTCATGCAAGGCGAGCGCGCGCCGGTTCACGCCGTTGACCGGATGACGACGCGCACGCCGAGGGGCTGACGCCCCTCGCCAAACCTGTGGAACCCTCACCCCAGCCCTCTCCCGAGGGGAGAGGGAATAAGAGAAGAACACTGTCAGCTTGGATGAGGGTTCTGCATGATGCAGCAGGCACGCGCTCTTGACGACTGCGCGCAGGCGACGCCGCTCGCCCGGGCGGGTGAGTTTGCGCCGCTTCGCATCGGCGCGCTGCGCGTCAACCCGCCCGTTGTGCTGGCGCCGATGGCGGGCGTCACCAACGCGCCCTTCCGAACACTGTGCCGGAGCTTCGGCGCCGGGCTTTATCTCAGCGAGATGGTTACGGCGCGCGCGCTGGTGGAAGGCAACCGCCGCACGGAGCAACTCCTGCACTTCGCTCCGGAGGAATCGCCGCGCAGCTTGCAGCTTTACGGAACCGACCCGCACTACACGGGCGAGGCGGTCGCCCGGCTCGTCGGTGAGGGTCGCGTTGATCATATTGATCTGAACTTCGGTTGCCCGGTGCGCAAGGTGACGCGCCGTGGCGGCGGCGCTGCGATTCCGGTGAAGCGCGGGCTGCTGCGGAACATCGTGCGCGCCGCGGTGCGAAACGCAAAGACGGCGCCGGTGACGATCAAAATCCGCACCGGCATTGACGAGGCGCACCTGACTTACCTCGACGCGGGGCGCATCGCAGAGCAGGAGGGCTGCGCGGCGGTCACCCTGCACGCGCGCAGCGCCGCGCAACTCTACGATGGCTTTGCGGACTGGAACGCGATCGCCGCGTTGAAGCAGCACATCACTTCGATTCCCGTGCTCGGTAACGGCGACATCCGGGTTGCCCGGGACGCGCTGCGGATGATGCGCGCCACCCAGTGCGACGGCGTCGTGGTCGGGCGTGGCTGCCTCGGTCGCCCCTGGCTGTTCCGCGATCTGGCGGCGGTCTTCGCCGGGCGCGAGCCGCCCGCGCAGCCGAAGCTCGGCGAAATCGGCGAGATCATGTTCGCGCATGCATCCGGGCTCGCCGCACACCTGGGCGTTGCCCCCGCGCTGCGCGCCTTTCGCAAACACGCCGGCTGGTACACCCGGGGCTTCCCGGGAAGCGCGCAGATGCGCCGGCGTCTGGTTCAGGTGTGCACACTCGAAGAACTGCGCGCCGTGCTCGATGGCTTCGACGCCGAAGCGCCCTTCCCCCGCGCCGCCATGCACATCGCACGGGGCAAGAAGAGCGGACGCCAGCGGGTCGCCCTGCCGGAGGGCTATCTGGAAGCGCCCGATGACGACACGCCGCCGCCCGCCGCCGCCGAAGCCCCGGTTTCCGGCGGCTGACCGGGGTGCTTCCGCACCCCATCCCACCTTTTGACCGCCCCGAGCGGCTGCCGGAAAGGGGCGCCGGGCGCTACTGGCTGCCACCTCGTCATTGTCGCCCTCCGCGCTGGCGCTCGACGAAGGTGCGCGCCACTTCTTCGGGGCTTTGCGAACCCTGATCCACGGCGAAGTTCATCTGCTGCATCTGCGCCTCGTCAATGCTGCCCTCGAGCCGGGCCAGCGCGCGCAAAAGTTCCGGCGCTTCGGCGCTCAGTTTCGGCGAGGCGAGCAGCATCGCGTCGTAGGGCGGAATCACACCCAGGTCGTCCTCGAGCAGCAGCAGGTCGAGCGATGCGATGCGGCCATCGGTCGAGTAGGCGCTGATGACATCCACCTGCCCCTCGTTCACGGCCTGATACATCAGCGTCGAGTCCATGCTGCGGCGCGCGCGGAACGCGAAGCCGTAGCGCGCGCGCAATGCGCGCCACTCGGCGCGGTCGAAGAAGTCAATGTCGCCGCCGATTTCGAGTTGCGGCGCTGCCCGCGCGAGGTCACTGAGGGTGCGCACGCCGAGCACGCGCGCGCGCTCACGCTTCATCGCCAGCGCGTAGGCGTTCTCGAAACCGAACACGGCCACGGTTTCGATGCCATGCATCTCGCGCAACCAGACGCGGACACCACGCAGCACCGCCGCGCGAGAAACGGTTCCACTCTCGCGCTCCATCAAGTCTGCCCAGATGGTACCTGAATAATCCACGCTGAGTGCGATCTCATCGCCTCGCAGCCCGTCGAAGATGACGCTGGTGCCGAGCGACTGAAGCGTCGTCACCGGGCGCGCGCTGTGTGCGCGAACCCACTGCCCTACCACCTCGGCGAGAATGAACTGCTCGGTGAAACCCTTGGCGCCGACGACGACGGGCGCGGCAACGCTGCGAGCGGGCAGCGCCTTGAACGCCAGCACTCCCCCGAGCAGGGTGAAGGCGGCGAGCAACAGCGCCAGGAGACCGCGGCGACCTTCGCGCAAACCGGTTTCGAGCAGGCGCACACTCTGGTCGAGCAGCAGCGCCAGCAGCGCGGCGGACACACAACCGAGCGCCACCGCAGCATCGTTGCGCGTCTGAAGACCAGAGAAGATAAAGTTGCCGAGGCTCGTCGCACCGACGGGCGTGGAGAGCGTGGCGGTGCCAACCACCCACACGGTGGCGGTGCGCAGGCCAGCGGCGATGACGGGCAGCGCCAGCGGCAACTCGACCCGCAGCAACTGCTGCCCTTGCGTCATGCCGACACCCCGCGCGGCTTCGACAAGGGCCGGGTTGACACCGGCAATGCCGGTAACGGTGTTGCGCAAAATCGGCAGCATGCCATACAGCGTCAGCGCGATGATGGCCGGCAGATAGCCGATGCTGCGAAGCTCCACGCCGAAGTGCGCGACCAGGCCGCCGAGCGCGGCGAGTGCGGGCACCATGATGGCGAGCAGCGCCAAGCTCGGCACCGTCTGAATCACGCTGGCCAGCCCGAGCAGCGGAGCTTCGAGCGCGCGGCGGCGCGTGATGGCCACGCCCAGCGGTACCGAAATGGCGGTGCTGAGCACGAGCGCCAGCACGACGAGTTGCAAGTGCGCCAGCAGATAGGCGGGCAGCAGTTCGAGTTGTGCGCTCATGGCGCAGCCTTCGTCCCGGTCTTTATCAGTTTGTCTATGGCTTCGGTCTGACGCCGGGGCGTGGCCAGCAGCTCCGCCACCACCTTTGTAGCCGGCGCCGTCAAGAGTTCGCGCGGCGTGCCCACTTGCAGCGGGCGGCCGGCGTCCATCACCACGATGCGATCCGCCAGCAGCAGCGCCTCGCTCATGTCGTGCGAGACGAAGATGACGGTAACATCGAGTGCGCGGCGCAGCGCGGCGAAGGCTTGTTGCAGACGGTCGCGGGTCAGCGGGTCGAGGGCGGCGAAGGGCTCGTCGAGCAACAGCGCTTCCGGCTCTGCGGCGAGCGCGCGCGCCAGCCCCACCCGCTGCTGCTGCCCGCCCGAAAGTTCATCGGGCGCGCGCGTGCGAAAACGGGCGGGGTCGAGTTCCACCAGCTCGAGCAACTCGTCCACGCGCGCGCGCACGCGCTCGGGCGGCCAAGCCAGAAGCTCCGGCGTGACGCCGATGTTCTGCGCCACCGTCATCTGGGGAAAGAGACCGACCTGCTGAAAGGCGTAACCCACGCGCCGCCGCAGTTCGTAAGGCGGCGTCTCACGGGTGTCGTGGCCGCCGAGCAGCACGCGCCCGGCGTCGCACTCCACCAGCCGGTTCACCAGCTTGAGCGTCGTGGTCTTGCCGCAACCGGAGCCGCCGACCAGAAACACGCACTCGCCACGCGCGACGCTGAGCGAAAAATCATCCACGGCGAGAACATCGCCGTAGCGCTTCCGGAGTTTCTCCAGCACAATCATGATCAGGATTAGAGTACAACATTGAACCCCACCGGCGTCGTTTACGCTCTGCTCGCTTATGGCGCGTGGGGCATCATCCCCATTTACTGGAAGTGGCTTGCCGATGTTCCGGCGAGCGAGTTGCTCGCGCTGCGCGTGGCGGAGACGGCGGTGTTCAGCGCGCTGCTGCTGACAATGTTGCGGCGCTGGCCCGAGACCGCCGAGGCGCTGCGCAAACCGAGGCAACGTGTCGCGCTGCCGCTCGGCGCACTGCTGATCGGCAGCAACTGGCTGATTTTCATCTGGGCCGTGAGCCACGACCAGGTTCTCGATGTCAGCCTCGGCTACTACCTGAACCCGCTGATCAATGTGCTGCTCGGCAACCTGCTGCTGCGCGAGCAGTTGCGCCGCGCGCAGCTTGTGGCGGTGATGCTGGCGCTCCTGGGCGTCGTCGGCCTGCTGCTGGATCGGGGCGGCCTGCCCTGGGTGAGCCTCTCGCTGGCGGCCACCTTCGCGCTCTACGGCCTGGTGCACAAGGTGACGACGGTGCGGCCGATTCCGCGCCTGTTCATCGAGACCGGTCTGCTCGCACCGCTGGCGCTGGCCTTCCTGTTGCTGCGCGAGCCCGTGGGCGGCGCGCTGCCGACCACGCCCGAGAGCATCCGCCCGCTGCTGCTCGTCGCCGGCCCGCTGACCGCGCTGCCGCTGCTCTGGTTCGCAAGCGCCGCGCGGCGCATGACGCTCACCGCACTCGGAATGTTTCAATACATCGCCCCGACGCTCACCATGCTGATCGCCGTGCTGCTCTTCGGCGAGCACTTCAGCCGCGCCCACGCCTTCGCCTTCGCCTGCATCTGGACCGCGCTGGCTTTGTTCAGCGCCGACGCATGGCGCGCCAAGCGCCTGCTGGAACGCTGAGAGCTTCGCGCCGCTATGAGCATCCGCGCGGTTATTTTCGACATCGGCGGGGTGGTGGTGGACTCGCCGCTGCACGCCATCGCGCGCTATGAGCGGGAACTCGGTTTGCCCGAAAACTTTGTGAACCGCGTGGTGGTGGACACGGGGACGGCGGGCGCGTGGTCGCGGCTCGAGCGGGGCGAGCTGACGCTTTTCGACTTCGAGCGCGCCTTCGAGGCCGAATGCGCGGCGGCGGGCGGCAAGCTCTCGGCGGCCACGATGATGGCGCGCATCGCGGAATGTCAGCCGCGCCCGCAGATGCTCGAAGCCATTCGCCGCCTGCGCGCCGCCGGCCTGCGCGTCGGCGCGCTCACCAACAACTGGAAGAACGCAGAGGGCGGACGCGACAACACCGAGTTGCGCGTGCTCTTCGACGCCTTTGTCGAGTCCGCCGTGGTCGGCCTGCGCAAGCCCGACCCGCGCATCTATCACCACGCCTGCACCGCACTCGGCGTGCGCCCGGCGCAAACCGCATTCCTCGACGACATCGGCCGCAACCTGAAAGCAGCCCGCGAACTCGGCATGCACACCATCAAGGTCGAGGAGCCTTCACGCGCCCTGCGCGAACTCGAAACCCTGATCAGCCAGAAGTCCGGGGGCGGGACGCGGTTCCCTCTCCCGTTGGCAGAGGGGTAAGTCGCCGTCGCTCCAACCCGGGTACGGATGCGCGCGCATTTCATCGAGTGGATGGGCGCTGGCTTGATGGCCGCCGCTACCCTTATCATCGCCGTAATCGCCAGCGTGGTCTTCGTCCTGCTCCGATTTCCTTCGCAGTCCACGCTGTTCGCCGCCCGTCGCTGAGTTGATGCGCCGGGAGTTGCGGCGGCTCGCCGCAGTCAACGGGATGGGCGGAGTGCGACAGCAGCTTCCGACAGCGGCTTCAAGCCGCGGTCAAAAGATGAGGCGGGGTGTGCAAACTTCCGGCAGCCGGTCGTCAAAAGATGGGACGGGTGGCAAGCACGCCCCCGGCGGGCTGAGTTGATGCGGCGGGAGTTGCGACGGCTCACCGCGCTGGCCTGGCCCGTCGCCATGGCGCAGGCCGCCACGATGCTGATGGGGCTCGTGGACCTGCTGATGGTGGGGCAACTCGGCGGCCAGGCGCTGGCGTCCGTCGGCCTCGCCAACCCGTGGATTTTCGGCACGCTGTTCTTCGCTGGCGGCCTGATCTTCGGCATTGACCCGCTGGTGACCCAGGCCCACGGCGCCGGCGACAACGAGCGCGCGCTGCACGCGTTCCGGCGCGGCCTGGTGCTGGCGCTGGTGATGAGCCCGCCCGTCATCGGCCTGTGGCTCATCAGCGAAAGCGTGCTGCTCGCCACCGGTCAGGAGCCCCTGCTCGCCGCCGGCGCCGCGCGCTACATCGAGGTGCAACTGGCGAGCGTCCCCTTCTTTCTTTGCAACACCGCGCTGCGTCAGTACCTGCAGGGGCGCGAGATCGTGCGGCCCGCGATGCTGGTGGTGCTGGTCGCCAACCTCTTCAACGCGCTCTTCAACTGGGTGCTGATCTTCGGCAAGCTCGGCTTCCCTGCGCTTGGCCTCGAAGGCGCGGGCATCGCCACCGCGGCGACGCGCATCCTCTCGCTCATCATGCTGGTCTTTGTGGTGCGCAAGAACCACCTGCTGCGCGGCGTCTTCGCCCGGTGGGACAGCAGCATTTTCGAACGCAAGGGCTTCCGCGAACTGCTGGCGCTCGGCGTGCCGATTGCGCTGCAGCTTTCGCTCGAGATGTGGGCCTTCAACCTTTCCAACTGGATCGCCGGGCGCATCGGCAGCGACGCCATCGCCGGCCACGTGGTGGTGATGCACATGGCGTCCTTCTCGTTCATGTTCGTGACCGGCGTGTCGCAGGCGACGACCGTGCGCGTCGGCAACCTGATCGGCGCGCGGCGTCACCATGACGCGCAGCGTGCAGCCTGGATCGGCGTCGCACTCGGCAGTTTCGTGATGGCCTGTTTCGCGCTCAGCTTCATGCTCGGGCGTCATCATATTCCCTGGATTTACACGAAGGACGCGGTGGTGATTGCAGCCGCCGTCGCCATCGTGCCGCTGGCCGCCGCGTTCCAGATTTTCGACGGGATTCAGAACGTCTGTTGTGGCGTGCTGCGGGGCATGGGCCGGCCGCTGCCCGCCGCCATCGCCAACTTCATCGGCTACTGGCTGATCGCGCTGCCCCTCGGCGTGTGGCTGGCCTTCTCTCAGGAAGCAGGCTTGCCGGGCCTGTGGCTGGGCCTCGCCATCGGTCTGGTGGTGGTGGCGACGGGCCTGCTGCTCTTCATCACCTGGCGCGGCCCGGCGGGAGAGGGGAACAAGAGAGAGAGCAACCGCCATCTCATTAAGGGTTCGGGGCCGCCACCCTCACCCTAACCCTCTCCCTTAGAGGGAGAGGGAACCGGAGAAGAGGGGAACCGAACCCGAACCTTAATTGAGCGGCGCCGCCCATCTCTTCTTAACCCTCTCCCTGTAAGGGAGGGGGGGGCGACGGGCCATAAAGCTCGTCGCCGCCAGTAAAGCCCGTCGCCGGGTGAGGGTGGCGGCTCCGCCGCTTCGACCACCGCCACTGCCGCAACCACCCCCCGCCGCCACTACCGCAAAGGTGGCATCGCCGGGTTTGCACTATCCTCCGCAGATGGCCGCTCCCCCCCGCTTCGAAATCCACGGCGCCGTCGCGCGCGTGCAGCTCGATGACGGCAAGGTGAATGCGCTGTCGCCCGAGGTGTTCGACGCGCTGAACGCGGCGCTCGACCGCGCCGAAAGCGAGGCCCGCGCGCTGCTGCTGATCGGTCGCGCGGGCTACCTGAGCGCCGGCTTCGATCTCAAGGTCATCACGCAGCAGAACAAAGCCGCGGCGGAGTTGCTTCAAGCGGGCGTGCGCTTCCTCGCCCGCCTGCTCGAAACTCCGCTGCCGGTGGTCGTCGCTTGCAGTGGCCACGCCATCGCACTCGGCGCTTTGATCCTGCTCGCCGCCGACCTGCGCATCGGCGCGCGCGGCGACTTCAAGCTGGGGCTGAATGAGGTGGCGATCAGGATGACGCTGCCGAACTTCGCGCTGCACCTGGCGCGGGAGCGACTCTCGAAGCGACACCTGTTGCGCTCGACTCTGCTGGCCGAACTTCACAGCCCGGAGAGCGCGCGCGACGCCGGCTACCTCGACCGCGTGGTCGCGCCCGAGGAACTCGAAGCCGTGGCGCTCGAAGAGGCCGCGCGGCTCGCCGCCCTGCCCCGGGAAAATTTTGCCGGCACCAAGGCCCGACTGCGAGGCGCAACGGCCCGCGCCGTTCGGGAAGATCTGCGGAGCAATTAGTGCAGCGCGCGCAACGGGCGGTGGCGCTGGTCTGCGTCAGCCTGCTGCTCGTCGCCACGGCTGGCGCGACAACGACCAAAGCCGTTGCCGGGCGCAAGCCGAACCCCTGGTTCGAAGCGGGTCAAAAGCGCAGCGCGCAGGCCGAAGCGCACGCGCGCGAACCGGCGCGGGCGCGCAATCTCATTCTGTTTGTCGGCGACGGCATGGGCATTTCGACCATCAGCGCGGCGCGCATCTTCGCAGGTCAACAGCACGGCGGCGCGGGCGAGGCGCACCGGCTTTCCTTCGAGCGCTTTCCACACCTCGGGCTGGTGAAGGTGTACAACACCGACCAGCAGGTTCCGGATTCCGCCGGCACGATGACCGCCATCTGCAGCGGCGTGAAGACAAAGGCCGGCGTTCTCGGCGTTGACGAGAGCGTGGTGTTCGACGATTACACGAGCGTCGAGCAAAGCCGCGTCAGCACCCTGTTCGAGCAGGCCGAGGCGCGCGGCATCAAGACCGGTCTGGTCAGCACCGCGCGGCTCACGCATGCGACGCCGGCCGCCTGTTACGCGCACGCGCCAAACCGCGCCTGGGAGAACGACGCGGCGCTGCCCGATGCTGCCCGGCGCGCGGGCTTCCCGGACCTGGCGCGGCAGCTTCTCGAGTTCCCCCACGGCGACGGCATTGATGTGATGCTCGGCGGCGGGCGCAACAATTTTGTCGCCGCAACTTCGCCCGGCCCGGGGCAAACGCTGCCGCCCACCAATCGCCTCGACGCGCGTGTTTTGCCCATCATCTGGCGCCACAAAACCGAGGGCCGCGTTTATCTAACAACCGCGCGCGCACTCGATGCCCTCGATCTCGCGCGCACCCGCCAACTGCTCGGTCTGTTCGCGCCGGAGCATCTGAGCTTCGCACTCGACCGCGCCGCTGCCACGAGTGCTGAACCCTCGCTGCCGCAGATGACCGAGGTGGCGCTGCGCCTGCTGCAGCTTGAAAATGCGCCGCAGGGTTTTGTGCTGCTGGTCGAGGGCGGGCGCATTGATCACGCGCACCATCTGAATAACGCCCACCGCGCGCTGGTCGAGACAATTGAGTTATCCAAGGCGGTTGTGCGCGCGCTCGAACTCAGCGACCCGGCAAAGACGCTGGTGGTGGTGACCGCCGACCACAGTCACCCCCTCACCCTCGCCGGCTACGCAACCCGTGGCAACCCGATCCTCGGCTGGGTCAACGAAAACGACGCGGCGACGCAGAAGCCGACGCTGGCCCGTGACGGCTTCGGGCAACCCTACAGCACGCTGCAGTACGCGGCGGGGCCGGGTAACGAAGCGCCGAGCGATGCGCAACCCGCCGGCGCGAAGCGCTTCCCCCACCTTCCGAACAGGTGGCGACATCCCTGGCGGCAGACCACGCCAGCGACCAGCGACCCCGACCCGCAGGCTGCAGACCATCTGCAAAACGCCGGCGTCCCGCTCAGCATCGGTGTGCACTCGGGCGAAGATGTAGCGGTCTATGCGACGGGCCCCGGCGCATACCTGTTTGGCGGCGTGCTGGAGCAGAGCGCGCTCTATCACCTGATGGTGCGCGCGCTCGGCTGGAACGACGACGGCGGCGGCGATTAATTAACACCCATTTAAGCCACCACACGCTTCAGGCAAAGGCGCGCTGGATCAGCCAGAAGACGCCGAGCGCGCAGATCGCGCTGCTGCCCCACTCGATCACAAAGCGCTGGCGCTTTTCGCCGCCTCCACCGAGAGAAAACAGCGCGCGCAAGAGCGGCCAGGCCAGCGCCACGATTGCAAGCTGGCCGATTTCGACGCCTGCGTTGAAGCCGAGCAGCGCGGGCAGCAGGCGCTCGCGGGGCAACACCAATTCAGTTAGAAATCCCGCGAAGCCGAAGCCGTGGATCAGGCCGAAGGCGAAGGCGATGGCCACGCGCAGCGGCGTTGGCCTGGCGCTGCGCGCGAGCGCCCGGAAGTAGCAGGCGCAAAACAGCGCGAGCCCCGCGAAGGTCGCTGCTGGCACGGCGCCGACGCCCGTGGCGGCGAGCAGCGCAAGGCCGACGAGAACCAGCACGACGACGCGCGGCAGCAGCACGCCACGCCCGGTCAGCGTCCAGACATTTTCGGCGGCGACCAGCGCAATCGAGAGCCCGATCAGCGCTTCGATGGCCGCCCCATCGGGTTGAATGCGCCCGACCGCGGCCAGCGCCAGCGTGATGCTGTGGGCGACGGTGAAGCCGGTCACGATGGTCACCACTTCGCGCACGCTGCCCGCGAGCAGCAGCAACGCGAGCAGAAAAACGAGGTGGTCGGCACCGGTGGCGATGTGCCAGATCCCAACCTCAATGTAGTCGCCGAGGGAAGCGCCCACCGCAGTCGGCGCGGCGTCAACCGCGCCTTCTGGCAGCCGCCAGACGCGCTGCGCATTCGAGAGCACGCGCTCGATGGCTGCTCCCTCGCCGATGCGAACCCGCGCGAAGTGCAAATGCCCCGGCGCCACTTCGAGCAGCAACGCACTTTGCACTTGCAGCGCAGCGGCGCCCGCGCAGCGCACCCGCCACTCGATGAGCGCGCGGCCGGGTGCAGTGGCCAGTGCGCGCGGGGACGAGACCAACGCGCAGGGTTTGCCCGCCGCTTCGAGGCGCAGCGCGCCCGTCAGGTAATCCGCCAGCGGCGCTGGCAGGACGGGCGGCGACACCGTGCCCCAGGGCAGGCGCGTCAACTCGAGTTGCGCAATGCGCAGCCGCACCCGCGCATCGCGCCCCTCGATCTCCCAACTCGAGTAGGAGGTGCTGCGGGTGTGCGCCGCGCTTTCTGCGCAGACCAGAAGCAGCAGCAGCGCGACAAACGGCCACGCGCGCGCGCGCCTCATGGCGACCCGTCGGGCAACTCGGCGCGCACATGAAGCTCGGCGGCACGGCGAAGCGCGGCGAGATAGGCGCGCAGCGCGGCGTCATCTGCGCGACGCAGAAACTCGGTGCGCACCTGCTCACGAATCTCGTCGAGGGGCGGCGTGCGCCCGGGCTCGCGCTCTTGCATCACAAAGATGTGGTAGCCACGCTCGCTGCGCAGCGGCGCGCTGATGTCGCCCGCTTCGAGTTGCGCGAGTGCGCGCACAAGCGTCGGCCCCAGATACTCGCGCAACTTGGCGGGGGGCAGCAGCGCATCGGGGACGGGCGGCAGCACCGGGTCGCCGAACTCGGCGCGCACCGGGGCGATGGCAACGCCTGCAAGCAGACGCGCATGGGCACGCTCGGCGCGCGCCTGCGCTGCGGGCTGCTGCTCCGTGTCCGGCGCGCGCACGAACACCTGCGCCACGCGCAAGCGGCCGGGCTGGGTGAAAAAAGCCCGCTCGCGGGTGTGGAAGTCCGCCAGTTGCCGCTCCGTCGGCGGCTCGTCTTCCGCTTCGAGCAGCGCGACGCGAATCATCGCGGCGGTGATGTCCGCGCGAACGCGCCGGTCGCTTTCGGCGAGACCGAGTTCGAGCCCGCGCTGCACGAGCAACTCCTCGTCAATGAGCCGGTCGAGCAGGCGACGCCGCTGCTCGGGCGTCACCGCTTCGCGGGTGTCCGCGTCGAAGCCCGCCACCAGCCGCAGGTAAAGGTCTTTGCGGATGAGCTTGCCGTTGACCGAGGCGACGGCGTCATCGGGCAACGGGCCGCGCACCTGCGCATCCCCAAGCAGTCCAAAGGCGGCGAGCGCCAGGCCGAGCAGCGCGCCGGCGCCGAGAACGAGCAGCGGGCGGGACGACGACGGGGGCGGGGCTTCGGACATGCAGCCAAAAGTAGGAAGCCGCCCCGGCGGCGGCAATGCGCGACGGCGGGCGGGACGCTCTACATTCAAGCCCCATGCACAGGACACCCCGCACGAGCTTTGCGATGGTGCTCGAAGCGCCGCGCCGGCTTCGGCCCCGCGAGCTTCCCATCCCCGAGATTGGAGCCGACGAGGCGCTGCTGCGCGTCGAGGTCTGCGGACTCTGCGGCAGCGATGTTGAACAGTTCGACGGCGTATTGCGCAGCCAGATGCCGGTGATCCCCGGTCACGAACCACTCGGCCGGATTGAAAAGATTGGCGAGCGCGCGGCCGAGCGCTGGCGGGTCGAGCCGGGCGACCGCGTCGCAGTCGAGAATATGGTGGCGTGTCACTTCTGCGCGCGCTGCCGCGAAGGCCGCTCCCACCTGTGCGAGCGGCGGCGGATTTTTGGCTTTATCCCGCAGGGCGAAGCGCACGGTCTGCACGGCGCTTTTGCCCAGTACATGGTGCTCGCCCCGAACGCCGTGGTGCATCAGATGTCGCCCGAGTTGCCGCCGGAAATCGCCGTGCTGTTCAACCCGCTCGGGGCCGGTTACCGCTGGGCGGTGGAGATTCCCGGCACCGGCCCCGGTGACCGCATCGCCATTCTCGGGCCGGGTCAGCGCGGACTTGCGGCGGTGCTGGCGGCGCGGGAAGCCGGCGCTGCGCAGATCATCGTGACCGGGCTCGCGCTCGACGCGCCGAAACTCGCGCTGGCGCGGGAGTTCGGCGCAGACGCCACCGTGGATGTGGAGAACGAGAACGCGCGCGAGCGCATCCGCGAGTTGACCGACGGACGCGGCGTTGATCTGGTGCTCGATGTCTCGTCCACCGCCACCGGGCCGGTGCGCGAAGCGCTCGACTATGTGAGGCCCGGCGGCACGATCGTGCTGGCCGGCGTGAAGGGCTTCCGCCCCATCGAGGGTTTCGTCTCCGACAAGATCGTGATGAAGGAGATCCGCGTGTGCGGCGCAATCGGCGTCAGTTCATCCGCCTACCAGAGCGCCATCCGCCTGATCGAATCCGGCCGCGCGCCGCTGCACAAAATGCACACACATGACTTCGCACTCAAAGACGCGGAAACCGCCATCCGCACCCTGGCCCGCGAGACCGAAGACAAAAGCGCCATCCACTGCGCGCTGCAACCCGGGCGCTGAGCAACAAAAGAGGAGGAAATAAACCATGCGTTACTTGCACACGATGTTGCGCGTGCGCGACCTCGAAACTTCCCTCGACTTCTACTGCAACAAACTCGGGCTGGTGGAGCAGCGCCGCGTTGATGTTCCGTCGGGGCGCTTCACGCTGGTCTTCCTGGCCGCGCCCGAAAACCCCGACGCGCAGGTGGAACTCACCCACAACTGGGACTCCGAAAACTACACGGGCGGTCGAAACTTCGGACACCTCGCCTACGAAGTGGCGAACATTTATGAAACCTGCCAGCGGTTGATGGACGCAGGCGTTACCATCAACCGTCCACCGCGCGACGGCCGCATGGCCTTCATCCGCTCGCCCGACGGTATTTCGATCGAGTTGCTGCAACGCGGCGATGCGCTGCCCGCAAGTGAACCCTGGCACTCGATGCCAAACACCGGCGAGTGGTGAGCCGGGAAGCCGAGGCAGCGGCGCGCCACGACAGGCTTCCCCACCTTTCTTAAGGGCAAGTAAAATTCCAAGCCTCAGCCCTCGGAACCGGCCTCGACGGCCCGCCCTACGCCCCGTTTGAGCTTCCCTCCTCTCGATCGAATTTTTTTCGCCCCGCACGCATTTTTTACTTGCATCCGCCTGCTGGCCGTGCCATGGTGGCTTTATCCCGGTCCCAGGGAAAGAACAGACGATGCCCGGAGTGACCA
>JAHRAN010000047.1 GCA_020027245.1 Myxococcota bacterium | reverse complement strand
AAGCGCGCCGGCAAAGGCGACGAAGCGGCCGTGGTGCGAGAGCGAGAGCGAAAACGGCGCGCGCCGCCCCGACACAATCAGGTGGGGAATGCGCGCGCGGCTTTCGATGCGCAACTGCTCGCGGGCGACGCCGAGCAGCGGCGCGACAGCAAAGATGGCCAGCCTGCGCACCGCGCGCCGCGCATCCTGCTGGTCGCCGAGTTGCGCGACATCGAAGCAGGTGTCGGGCATGTCTGGCGCGGGCGCGCCCGGCATGCAGGCGATGGCGTGAATGTATTCTTCGTCCTCAAAGATTTTCACCGGCAGACGCGTGCCGCCGTGTGTGACGACGCCCCGCTGCGCAGGCCGCTCACCTGTCGCGCCGCTTTGCGCGCCGGGCGCGTCCGCCTCCGCGAGCGTCACGACGAAACGGGCGGGAGACCAGACGGTCGCGGCGTCGCACTTCTTCAGCGCCTTGTAGGCGGCCTCCTTCGCGGCCCAGAAGCGCCAGCGCAGGCGGGTGACGGGAGCGCGCGCCAGCGCGTCGCGCTCGCTGGGTGCGAAGACGCGCGCATCGAAGCGTGGATGCTGCGCGCCCGGTTGCACCGCCGGGTGCCGCAGATCCACGATGTCATTGCCGATCATCGAACCAGGCCTCTTCCATCTCCGCGATCTGAGTGACGATTTGCCGGGACACATCGAGGGAGCCGCGCAGGCCACGCGCGTCGCTCTTGGGTTCGATGCAGCGCAGCGTCACATGAAAGCGCTCGCCCCGCGCCGGTGTGTCGGACCAGTCTTGTTGACCCTCGCCCCGCGCATAGACCAGCAGCACGCGACAACCGGGCAGGCTGCTCACCAGCCGCCCGACGCCGTAGGCCACGTTCGTCCGGTCCACGCGCCCGCTGCGGCTGCGGCGGCCCTCGGGGAAGATCATCGCGGTTTCGCCACGGGACATCAGGAATGCGACCTTGTTGAGCACCAGCGCGACTTCTCCCCGGTTGGCGCCGCGCGTGACCGGGATGCACTTCAGCATGTATGCCAGCACGCGCTTCCAGAACGAGTCGGCGAAGTTGCGCCGCTCGGGCGTGTTCCAGGCCAGGCCGCCGAAGTCGCGCAGGTAGTAGCCCGCGCCGCCCAGCGCCCAACTGATGACGAAGGAGTCCAGCATCGTCAGGTGGTTGGCGCAGATCAGCAGTGGCGCGTCGGACCCGGCGCGCAGCCGCGCATACTCCCGGCGCAGCGCGCGCGCGCCCACGATGCGCCAGCGCATCACCGCGTACATCGCAGCCGTGAAGGCGGGCAGCCAGAGCGGCGAGAGCAGACGGGAGAGCCACCGCTGCCGAAGCAGCGCGCGCCGCTCCTGCGGTTTCAGAAGGGTGGCGTCGGCCACGGATGACCGGTCTGGCTAGCTCAGCTTCTCGCTGATCAGGGTCACGCAGTCGCCGACCGTGTTGACGCTGTCCACGTCTTCATCGGCGATCTCGATGTCGAACTCGTCCTCGAAGGCGAGCACCACATCCACGAGCCTGGCCGAGTTGACCTTCATGTCCTCGAGGATGTTGGTCTCTGCGCCCGCGTTTTCGAGTGCGCTGTTGTCCTTCACGTAGGGGGTCAGAATCTTGAGCACGCGCCCCTGGATCTCGCTGGTCTCCATGGTCTTCCTTTCTGCTTTTCAGGTCACGCTTCCCACTTGCGCAACACCAAGGCCGAGTTTACATCGCCAAAGCCGAAACCGGCCTTCATCAGTACGCGCAGCTCGGGAAGCTCGCGCAGTTCGTGGGGAACCGAATCGGCAAAGGCTTCGATCTCCGGGTGAAGATCCTCGCTGTTCAGTGAGGGGTGGATGAAACCCTGACGCAGCATACAGACCGCAGCCACAGTTTCGATTGCGCCGGCGGCGCCCAGAGTGTGGCCGATCAGCGACTTGGTCGAGGTGATGTGCGGCAGCTCCCCGGGCCCGCGCCCGAGGGCCTGCGCCCAGGCCTTGACCTCGCTGGTGTCGGCCCCGGTGGCCGTCAGGTGGCCGCTGATGGCCTGCACCTCCTCCGGCGCGGTCTTCCCGTCGTCGAGCGCGAGCCCGATGCAGCGCCGCACGCTCTCGGGGTTCGGGGCCGTCATGCTGCCGCCGCCCCGGTGCCCGCCACAATTCGTGCCGACGCCGGCCACCTCCGCGTGGATGGTGGCGCCGCGCTGCCGGGCGCTGTCGAGACTTTCGACCAGCAGCGCGCCGGCGCCCGCGCCGGGGATGAAGCCGGCGGCCGTGGCGCTCAGCGGGCGTGAGGCCCGCTCGGGTTCGTCGTTCCACTGGCGGCACAGCACGCGCATCGCATCGAAGCCGGCCCAGATGTAGGGGCTTGCGATTTCGACGCCGCCGCACAGCATCCGCTCGGCCAGGCCGCTGCGGATGCGCAGCGCGCCGTCGGCCACGGCCTCGACGCCGGTGGCGCAGGCGCTCGAGTTGGTGGTCACCTGATTGCCGAGCGCGAGCAGGCCCGAGATGCGCGCCGAGACGCCGCTCGCCATCACCTGCTCGACTGCGGTGCTGCCGAGCCGGCGCACGCGGCAACTGTCCACCAGCGGCACGACGCGCGCGCCGATGGTGTCAATGCCGCCGATGCCGGTGCCGAGGATGGCGCCCGCGTCCCAGTTGACGCGCTCGTCGTCTTGCGCGGGGACAGCGCAGCCGGCGTCGCGCCAGGCTTCGAGGGCCGCCAGCGCGGCGAGCCGGTGGCTCTGGTTCATCGCCAGCAACAGCTCCTCGGAGAACGCCTGCTCGGCGAGTTCGTCAACGCCCGAAGGCGTAGCGGCGACCTGACAGGCGAAGCCGTGCTTCTGCATCGCTTCATTGCGGCGCAGCCCCGAGCGGCCCGCGCGCAGCGCATCGTTGAATGCCGGGACGCCGTTGCCGTTCGGCGCAATCACGCCGAGCCCGGTGATGACCACGCGCCGCGTCACGTGAACACCCCGAGCCCGGCGAGTTCGCCGTTGCAGACCACCGCGCCGTCTTCGAGTTTCATCTCGGCGCGCACCCGCAGTTTGCGGCGCCGGTAGAAGAGCGGCTCCGCGCGCACCGTGACGCGCTGACCCGGCAGCACCACGCCGAGGAAGTCCATCGTGGCGTCGGTGAAGAGGGTGGTTATCTGCGCTGCCTCTTCGTGGTCGCGGTAACTCAGATACAGCGCCATCGGCACCACGCTGCACTGCGCCATGCACTCCACCAGCAGCACGCCCGGCGTCACCGGGTTGCCGGGGAAGTGGCCACGGTAGAACTCGTGATCCTCGCGCCAGCGGTAGTGGCCGACGACCTGCTTTTCGTCGAGCAGCGAAATCTCGTCCACGAAGCGGAAGGGATCCCGCTGGGGGATCAACTTCAGGCACTCGTCCCGGGTGATGATCCTACCCACCAAAAATTCCCCCGTTCACATGCAGCACGCTGCCGTTCACATAGTCGGCGCTCGTTGCGAGCCAGCGCACGGCGTCGGCCACCTCTTCGGGTTTGCCCATGCGGCCGAGCGGGACGCGCGCGAGGATTTGCTGTTGCATCGCCTCGGGCAACTCGGCGGTCATGTCGGTGTCAATAAAACCGGGCGCCACCGAGTTGACCAGAATGTTCCGCCCGGCGAGCTCCTGCGCGAGCGAGCGGGTCATCGCGTCGAGGCCGGCCTTGCTCATCGTGTAGGGCACCTGACCGGGGTTGCCGGTGTGCCCGACCACGCTCGAAATGTTGATGATGCGCCCGGCCTGCTGTCGCAGCATGAAGCGCCGCAGCACGAGCTTGGTCAGATACCAGGCGCCCCGCGCGATGGCGGCGACCGCGTCGTAGCTGTCGAGCGGCATCGCCGGCATGAGCGCGTTCACGTTGTAGCCGGCGTTGTTCACCAGCACATCCACGCGGCCCTCGTTCTTTTTCAACTCGGCCACCAGCGCGTCAATCTGCGCCGGCTCTTTGATGTCGGCGTGCAGCGTGAAAGCGTTGGGCAGCTCTTTGGCCAGCGCGCAGGCTGCGTCCTTGCCCGAGCGGTAGTGCACGCCGACGCGAAAGCCCTCGTCGCCGAGTGCGCGGGCGATGGCGCGGCCGATGCCGCGGCTTGCGCCGGTCACCAGCGCCACGGGTGCATCGCTCATGTCGAACTCCCGAAGCGCAGCAGCGCGCGCGCCCAGGTCAGGCCGCCGCCGACCACCACCAGCGCCACATCGTCCTGCTCGCTGAACTTCTCCCACTGCATCGAGAGCACCGAGGGGGCGCTGGCGCCGCCGGTGTTGCCGCGGGTTTCGACATTCGAGTGGTGGCGCTCCGGCGGAATCTCGCAGTACTTGCAGACCTGTTCGAGCACGCGCAGGTTCGCCTGATGGCCGATGAAGTAGAGCCTGCGCCCGTCGCCGTCCGGCTCGGCGAGTTCGCGCAGTTGCATGTAGCCGGCGCGCGTTCGGCGGATGGCGAAAATCTGCACCGCGCGTCCGTCCTGATCGAAGTGCCCGGCCCAGGGGATGACCACCTTGTCGGCGCCGCTCGGGTCGGAGGCCAGGTCGAGATGCATGAGTTTTGCGCGCGCGGGATGCCGGGTCGAGACGACGGCGGCCGCCGCGCCGTCGCCGAAGAGCACGCAATTCGAGCGGTCGTTGTAGTTGACGGCGCGGGTCAGCGACTCGGTGGCGATGGTCAGCACAAAGTCGGGCAGCGCCTTCTGGTGCATCAGCGAAAGGTTGTAGAGTTGCGCCACGAAGGTGGAGCAGGCGGAGTTGATGTCGAAGGCCGGCGCCTCGATGCCGAGTTGCTGCGCAATCAGGCTGGCTTCCGCCGGACACACATGGCAGGCCGAGGAAGTGCCCGAGAGCACCAGCCCGATCTGCTCTTTGGCGATGCCGGCGCGCTCGAGCGCCATCTGCGCCGCCCGCGCGCCGAGTTCCGCGTTGCCGAGTTCGGCGGCCTCGTGCCCCGCGCGCGGGTCCACATTGCGGGTCTCGCGGATGTAGTCGAGCGGCAGCACCGTGCGTCGCCCCCGAATGCCGACGCGATCCACGATCCACTCGTCGCTGGTGCCGATGTCGAGCGCTTCGAGAAAGCGGTTCGTGATTTCGGTCTCCGGGTGATAGTGCCCGATGCCGTGCAGATAGAGCGTCATGAACTGCTTCCCGAAATGTGCTCGCCGCCGTCCACCCGCACTACCTCTCCGTTGATCCAGGCCGCCTCCGGCAGGCTCAACAGATAGACCACCTTTGCGACATCCTCGGGGGTGGTGAGCCGCGCAAAGGGATTGCGCAGCCGCGCGTGCGCCTTCAACTGCTCGCTGCCCGGGATGGCGGCGAGCGCCGGCGTTTCGGTGACGCCCGGCTGCAGCACGTTGCAGCGCAGGCCATAGGGCGCGAACTCGGTGGCGATGGCGCGCACCACGGATTCGAGCGCGACCTTGGCCGCCGACACCGCCGCGTAGCCTTTCCAGGCCAGCGCGTTGCCTTCGCTGGTGAGACCGAAGCAGCGCGCGTCAGCGGCAAACAGTTCTGCCTGATGCAGCGCCTGCACCCAGTCGAGCAGGCTCGTGCCCATGGTGTAAATGGTGCGCGACATATCCTCGGCGTCGAGAAAGGAGTAATCCGGATACGCGGGGCGCGTGGCGATTTCGGCGAGTTCGTCCACCCCGTCGGCGAGCAACTCGTCGGCGGCGCCGAGCAGCGCGCTTTCGCTGACGCCGAGCTTTTCGGCGAGCCGGCGGGTTGCAGTGCGCGCACGCGGCTTTTCGGGGACGAGCAGCTTCAGGTTGCCGAAGGCGATGGAGTGCAGCAGCACGCGCACCCGCCCGCCGTCCTTGTTGAGTAGTTGCATGAGTTTGGTGACCAGCGCCTCGCGCCGTTCGCTGGCGAGCGCGTCCGTGTTGTGCGTCACAAGCTGCACGCCGGTCGCGCGCATTTTTTCGAACTCGGGCTCGATGCGCCGCAGCGCGCCCCGCCGGTCGCGGTGCACCAGAAACAGGTTCATACCGTGGCTTGCGAGCTGCTGCGCCGTCGCCAGCCCGAAGCCGCTCGACCCGCCCAGAATCACCGCCCAGTCATCGCTGGAAAAGCGCGCACTCAAACCCTGCTCCTTCGACCCCGCCGTAGAGGATACCAGCGGCGACGGCAGCAAGCTACGATACCAGAGCTGCTTGTAGTGGCGCAACCAACGGAAGGTCAGCGACCGAGGAGGCAGGATGGCGCGTCAAGCGATTCAGGTGCGGGATGCCATTCTGAAGGGCATCAGAAAAGCGCATCGTGACTACTACAGAATGTCCGGTGGTTACTGGATGTCGGATGGTCCCGAATCATGGGTTCAAATTTATGTTGCCAGAGCGCTGTGGAAAATTTTCGGCGATGGCACGGTTGCTTGCGAGGCTGGATCAACTGCAACGGTGGAAGATGCCGGGCGCAGAAGGAAGCGCCTGTCATCTCTTGTGAAAGGCAAGCGCTACGACATCGTTCTGTATTTTAAGAAGGGAACTCCGCGCGCCGTTATCGAGATCAAACGCCAGAAGTCAAAAGAGTCTGTTTTGCGTGATGTAAAGAAGGTGGTCGCTGCGCTGAAAGCCGCAAATTTGCGGTTTGGAGCCGTTGCGTATCTTCGCAGCAGGCCGGGCGGCAAGCAAAAGACAGCGAGTGAAAAACTTAGTGACTATGTTAATGATATCGAACTGCGAGCCGACAAAGTTACCGGTCGCAAGTACACAACAAAAAATTCACGCGCATACATCTCAGGAGATACGGACGACGCCTGGATCGCCGACTGCATTCTGATCGAGCGGCGCTAGCCCATCCACGCGCCGTTGTTCGGGTCAAGCGTCTGCCCGGTGAAGGCGGCGCCGCCGGGGCTGATCAGGAACTCGACGAGCGCGGCCATCTCCTGTGGCTCGCTGATGCGCGCGAGCGGCACATCGGCAAGCAAGCCCGCGCGGGTCTCCGCATAATCGGCGCCGCTCTGCGCGGCGATTTCACGCATCCGCGCGACGGCCATTTCCGTCTCCACCCAGCCCGGGCAGATGGCGTTCACCAGCACCCGCTTCGGCGCGAGTTCCTGCGCGAGGCTGCGCACCAGACCCAGTTGGCCAGCCTTCGCCGCGCTGTAGGCCGAGATGCCGGCGACGCCGAAGCGCGCCACGCAGGATGAAATGGCGATGGCGTGCTTCCAGTCCGCGCCGGGGGCCAGGTGGCGCTCGAAGGCGCGGAAGCTGAAGTAGCAGCCGTCCAGATTGGTGCGCACGATTTCGTCCCAGCGGTCTGCCGCGCCCGGCTCGTTTGGCCCGCCCGTGCCCGCGTTGGCGACGACCAGGTGCAGCGGGCCGAGTGCGCGCGCCGCGTCGTCAAAGGCCGCGTCGAGCGCCGCTTGATCGCACACATCCACACTCGCGGTGAAGCAGTTAACCGCCGCCGCCACCGCCACCGCGCCAGCTTCGCGGGCGACCGCCTCGAGGGGTTCGCGGCGACGGCCGAAGAGCGCGAGCGCCGCGCCCCGCTCGGCCAGCCGCACCGCCACCGCGCGCCCGATACCCGTTCCGCCGCCGGTGATGACGGCCACGCGCCCGGTCAAATCGCTCATCTCACCTCCATCTTACCGCGTTCCTCCGCCCCTCCTGTCATTCGGCTGCCAGAAGCGGTGAGGAGCGCCGGTCGCGTCAGCGCCCCTTCCGGCAGCCGCTCGGGACGGTCAACGGGATGGGCGGGGCGCGTCAGCGCCCCGCCTCGGGAAATCCTGCGCGAGCGCTTTGTGCATGATCTCGATGAAGCGATAGGTCAGACCCCAGACGATGTGCCGCTCGTGCTCGCCGACGATGATGCCCGGCAGCACCCAGTCGCCGGCATCGCGGTGACGGTGGCGCACATGGCGAGCGGGGTTCGCAAGCTCGGCGAAGGGGAAGAAGAACGCGTGCTCGACCTCGCGTTGCTGAAGCACCAACTCGTCGGGCTCGGGCAGGTGATAGACGAAGGCCGAGATCACAAGCCCCGTGGCTTGCGCCTTGCGCTGGCCTTGCAGGTCGTCGAGGCGACCGAGCGCTTCCGCCTGCGCGAGCGACAGGCCCACCTCCTCGTGGGTTTCGCGCCGCGCCGCCTGCTCGGCGCCGGCATCCTCGGGCGCCAGGTGTCCACCGGGGAAGGCCATGTGTCCCGACCAGGGATCGTTCGCCTTGCGCGCCCGCTGAATCAGCAGCACTTCGGGCTGCCCGCGCAGCGAAGTCAACACCACGGCCACCGCCGCACGAGGCGTTGCATCGCGCGCGACCAGCACCGGCCGGTAGCGCGCAAACTGGCTGCGGATCTCCCGGATGAACACCAGCGGCGACCTCCGTTGGTGCGCCAAGCCGCACCAACCC
>JAHRAN010000026.1 GCA_020027245.1 Myxococcota bacterium | reverse complement strand
GGCGGCGCTCACCACCAGGATGGCGCCGTCCATCTGCGCGGCGCCGGTGATCATGTTCTTCACATAGTCGGCGTGGCCGGGGCAGTCCACATGGGCGTAGTGACGCGCCTCGCTCTGATACTCCACGTGCGCGGTGGCGATGGTGATGCCCCGCTGCCGCTCCTCGGGCGCCTTGTCAATGTTCTCGAAGGAAACAGTCTCGGCCAGACCCTTCGAGGACTGACGCGCCGTGATCGCCGCCGTGAGCGTGGTCTTGCCGTGATCCACATGGCCGATCGTCCCCACATTCACATGCGGCTTCGTCCGCTCGAACTTCTCCTTCGCCATCCTTGGTGCCTCTTCCTTTCGCGTCCTGCGCTTTTGCAGCCTGCGGGTGGAGCTCACGACCGGACTTGAACCGGTGACCTCGTCCTTACCAAGGACGTGCTCTACCAACTGAGCTACGTGAGCGTTGAACTCCTGTGGTTTTCGATCTCCCGGTTCGCTGACCCGTTCGAAGCTGGAGCGGGAAACGGGACTCGAACCCGCGACCCCAAGCTTGGAAGGCTTGTGCTCTAGCCAACTGAGCTATTCCCGCGTCGTCCCGTCCCCACTGCCGGCGGCCTGGCGCAGGTGGTGGAGAGGGGAGGATTCGAACCTCCGAAGGCATAGCCAGCAGATTTACAGTCTGCCCCGTTTGACCGCTTCGGTACCTCTCCCTCGGCATCTCGCAAGGAGCACGACGCGCTCATCCGCTCTCGTCTCCCCTGCGCTTGCTGTGTTGCGGTTCCGCCGGCTCTGGAGACAAAAGTGCGCATGACGACCCGACCCTGCGACCGGCTTCGCGCCACACACTCATCGGCGCGTCTTCGGCCGCGGGTTGTGTCGCCCTGCGCTGCAAGGGCGGCTGCCCACTCTGTGTCTCCGAAACTCGACCAAACTCACTTAACTTGTCCAGGTCCATGTCCCTGCACCCGGCTTGGCTGGCTCCTTGGCCCACTCGACCGGAGCTGGCGAGGGGACTCGAACCCGTAACCTGCGGATTACAAATCCGCCGCTCTACCCGTTGAGCTACGCCAGCCTGAAATGCCGGGCGGGCATTGTAGGGGTCGCCGCCGGACACCGCAACCGGGGCCAGCGGCGCCACCCTCACCCCGACAAAGGGGGAAAAATCAACCAAGCGCCAGAGTGACCTCTGCTCCCTCTCCCTGTGGGAGAGGGCCGGGGAGAGGGGTTCTCGAGGCGTGCGGCGGGCGTAGCCCGCCTCTAGGCCTTGGGGGAGCTGACCAGGCCGCCGCCGTCGAGCACCAGGGTCTGGCCGGTGGTCCAGCCGCAGTGCTCCGCAGAGGCCAGGTAGAGGGCGGCGGCGGCGACGTCCTCGGGCTCGCCGAGGCGCTTCAGCGGATAGATCTCGGCGATCTGATCGCCCCGCTCCCCCTCCCAGAGCGCGCGCGCGAAGTCGGTGCGGATCAGCCCCGGCGCGATGGCGTTCACGCGCACCCCCGGCGCCAACTCGACGGCGAGCTGCCGGGTCAGGTGGATCAGAGCAGACTTCGTGATGCCATACACGCCGATGATCGGGCTGGTCGAGAGCCCGCCCACGCTCGAGATGTTGATCACCGCGCCCCCGCTCTGCTTCAGCGCAGCGCGCCAGGCGAGTTGCGTCCACAGAAGCGGCGCGGTCAGGTTGATCTGCAGGGTCTTGTTCCAGCGTGGCAGGTCCACATCAATGGTCGGCCCGGCGTAGGGATTGGTGGCGGCGTTGTTGACCAGCAGGTCGAGCCCGCCGAGCCGCTCGACGGTTGCGCCGACCACGCGCTCGGCGTCTTCGCTGCTGCCGATATTGCCCGGCTCGAAGTCCGCGCCCGCGCCGATCTCCTCCGCCACCTTGCGGCAGTTGTCGGCCTTGCGCGAGCTGATCATCACGCGCGCGCCGGCCTCCGCAAAAGTCCTGGCGATTGCACGGCCGATGCCCCTGGAGCCGCCGGTGATGAGCGCCACCTTGCCATCGAGTCGAAAATCCATTGTGTCCTCCCGGGGCGCTATGCGCGCCCCGCCCCATCTTGTTGACCGCGCCGAGCCGCTGACCGGAGGGCTTCGCCGCGCCCCAGCCCGTTGACCGCCCCGAGCGGCTGCCGGA
>JAHRAN010000096.1 GCA_020027245.1 Myxococcota bacterium | reverse complement strand
CGGCGGCCGCGACGCCGGCGCGCGCGTGGTGTTGCCCGCGCTGGCCGCGCTGGGCGTCAAAAAACTCGACCTCGTGGTGGCGAGCCACGCCGACCGCGACCATCGCGGCGGTTTGCCGACCGTGCTGCGCGCGCTGCCGGTGGGCGAAGTGTGGCTGCCGAATGGCAGCGCCTTTGAGGCTGGCTTCGATGCGCTGCGCCAGCAAGCGCGTGCGCGCGCGGTGCCGCTGTACGAACGCGGCGCCGGCGCCGCGCCCTGGCAGCGTGGCGACCTGACGGTGCACGCACTCTGGCCGCCACCGGAGCCGCCACCGCAGCAGCAGCAAGTAGCCGTTAGAGAAATTAGAAAAGTTAAAAAAGGCGTGAAAGACTTGAATGCGCGCTCGCTGGTCGTCGCCGTGGAGCTTGCCGGTCAGCGTTTGCTTTCGACCGGTGACCTCGGTGCGGAAGGGGAGGCCGCATTGCTCGCGCGTGCAGCAGGGATTGATGCGACGCTGTTGAAGCTCGGTCACCACGGCAGCCGCAGTTCTTCGAGCGCGGCGTTTCTGCGCGCCGTCCGCCCTCGGCTTGCGGTGGTATCGGCGGCCGCGCGGGGGCGGTTCGACTTTCCGCATCCCGTAGTGCGCGCGCGACTTCGGGCGCAGGGTATCCCCTGGGCATGGACCGGACGCGACGGCGCCGTGCTGGTCGGCCTCGCTCCTTTCTGCCTGCGCACCTTTGCGCATTCCACAGCGCCCGCGATTACCGTCCCGTCCAGTTTGGTTTGCGCTTCTCGATGAACGCGCGCTGCGCCTCGCGCGCATCCGCACTGCGCCGCAGCGGGCTGCCGATTTCCTCCTGACGCCGCCAGGCTTCGGCGAGCGGCAGGCCGAGCAGTTCGCGCACGCCGCGCCGGGTCTCGCGCACGGCGAGCGGCGCGTTGGCCGCAATCGTATCGGCGCTGTGCAGCGTTCGCGGCAGCACTTCGCCCGGCGCCACCACATCGTTCAGCAGGCCGATGGCGAGCGCGCGCGCGGCGCTGATCGGTTGCGCGCTGAGCAGCAACTCCTGCGCGTGCACCCAGCCGATCTGCCGTGGCAGCAGCACGGTGGCGTTGCCGGTCGGGTAAAGCCCGAGCGCGACTTCCTCGAGCGCGAAGGTCGCGTGCTCGGCTGCGAAGCGCAGTTCCGAGGCGAGCATCAGGTCGAAACCGCCCGCGCGCGCGTGCCCGTTCACCGCGCAGAGCAGCGGCTTGCCGAGGTCGAAGCCCGCGAGCAGGGCCGTCGCGACACTGCGCAGCCCCGCGAAACTTGGCTCGTCAATGCGCTCACCACGCGCCAGTTTCTGCGCAAGTGGAATCGTGCTCTGCATGTCCATACCGGTGCAGAAGGCGCGCGCACCCGTTCCCGTCAGCACTGCAACGCGCAGCGCGTCGTCGCGGGCGATCTCATGCCACGCCGCCGCCAACTCGGAGAGCATCTGCGGGTCGAGGCTGTTGCCGCGCTCCGGCCGGTCGAGGCGCAACAGCGCGACATGCGCGTGCTCCGGAGGGCGCTCGAGATGAACCGGCATATTTTTAACCCCCCCGAGTATGGCGCAAGGCGTCCGCCTTCGACGCCACGGTCAGCCGTACAAGCCCAGCATCTGGCCTGCCAGCGCGGGCACCGTGAGCGCCAGCAGCAGGCGGATCCATTTTTCGCCGCCGCGCACCGCGAGCCGCGCGCCGGCGGCGCCACCCGCGGCGAAGCCGGCGCCGAGCACCAGCGCGTAGCTCCAGTGCATCTGCCCCGAGAGCAGGAAGATCGGCAGCACCAGCAGCGTGAAACAGAAGTTCAGCACCACCTTCATACTGTTGGTGCGCACCCAATCAACGCCGCTCCAGCGGATGGCGTAAATCAGCAGCAGGCCGACGCCGGCTTGAAAGGAGCCGCCATAGAGGCCGATGACGAAGAAGAGCGGCACGCGCAACACCGTGGGCAGGGGTTTGTGCGGCTGGCGCGCGCCGTCGCTCTCTGGCGCGCGCAGCGTCGGGACGAGCAGCAGCAGCATCAACACGCCGAAGGCGCGTTCGAAGAAGGCGTCTTCGAGTTGGACGATGCCCCAGGCGCCGAGCAGCGCGCCGCTGGCGACGGGCAGGAGCAGCGCCCTTGCGGCGCGAAAGCCGGGGACGCCCTCGCTGCGGAAGCGCCAGCCAGCCACGCCGCTTTGCAACAGCACACCGAAGCGGTTGGTGCCGTTGGCGAGCGTCCCCGGCAGGCCCACGAAGTGCAGCAGCGGCACCGTGAGCAGCGAGCCTCCGCCCGCCAGCGTGTTCACGACGCCAGCGCAGAAGCCCCCGAGCAAGAGCAGCAGCGCATCGAAGATGTCCACGCGCGCGAACAGTAGGGGCAGCCGGCGGGCTATGCCCGCCCGGAGGGGCTTCGCCCCTCCCCAACCCTTAAGTACCCTCTCCCCTGGCCCCTCTCCCAAAGGGAGAGGGGGAAAAGAATCGCAACCGCCGCCCCATTAATGTTCGGGGCCGCCACCCGAACCCCCGCTGGCTCCCATAGGGGAGACGGCGCCTCTCCCTCATAGGGAGAGGGGAACCGGAGAAGAGAGGGGAGCCGAGCCTTAATTGAGCGGCGCCGCCTCATCTCATCTTAACCCTCTCCCTGTAAGGGAGAGGGATGCGACGGGCCTTGTAGCCCGTCGCCGGGTGAGGGTGGCGGCTCCGCCGCTTCGACCATCGCCACTGCCGCAGCCGGGGCGCGAAGCGCCCCGGCGAATGCGCCACACTCCCGTCCGTGCCGGAGTCAACGCGCTTTCGAGATGGGTTCAGGCTGCTGCGCGAGGGCGCCTTTCTGCGCCTCTTCGTCGCGCGGGGCATTTCGACTTTTGGCTCCTCGATGGTCTTCGTGGCGCTGCCCTT
>JAHRAN010000220.1 GCA_020027245.1 Myxococcota bacterium | reverse complement strand
GCGCCGCCCGCCGAGCAGGCGGAAGCGAGCCTTTTGCCTGGCCATTGAAACGCCCCCACCCCCCGGTTCGGGCAATGCGCGCAGCGTACCGGCGCGCGAACAAAAACGTCAAGGCGGCGGGGGCGCTTCGCGCCCCCCCAAGCCTGTTGACCGTGCCGACGCTGCCGGAAGCTTCGCGCCCTCCCAAGCCTGTTGACCGCGCCGACGCTGCCGGAGGCTTCGCGCCCCCCCCAAGCCCGTTGACCGCGCCGACGCTGCCGGAGGCTCGCGCCCCCCAGCCTGTTGGCCGCGGCGGGCGGCTGTCGGAGGCTCGCGCTCCGGTCAGCCGCTTGGGGCGGTCAAAAGGTGGGACGGGGTGGCTTAAGGCACCCCGGCCTGCTCACTCGCCAGCCGGGCGAGTTCGGCGGCGGTGCCGGGCTCGCGCTCGACCCGGTTGTCGCGCTCTTCGGGGTCGAGGCTCAGGTCGAAGAGTTGCTCACCCGGCTGGCCGCACGCGCCTTCGGGCGCTTCGATCCACTTCCAGCGCGCGGTGCGGATGGCGCGCAGCACGCGGCCCGCGCAGCGCGTTTCCGAGAACACGCTGCGCGCGCCGCCGGGCCCGCTCGCCGCCCTGGCCAGATCGAGGCCCTGCATCAGCGGGGGAATCCGCGCGCCGACACTCGAAAGCAGGGTCGGCGCCACATCAATCAGCCGGGCCGGCTCGGCGCGCATTCGCTCCGGCGCGCGCCGCTCCTCGGCTGGCCACTTGATCAGCAGCGGCACGCGGATCCATTCGTCGTGAAGCGTGCGTCCGCGCCTCGGGTCGCCGTGCTCGCCGAAGGCCACGCCGTGATCGCTGGTGAGCGCAATCAGGCTGCTCCGCCAGAGCCCGAGTTCTTCGAGTTGCGCCGCGAGTTCAGCGAAGCGCGCGTCGAAGCGGGCGAGGCGCTGCTGATAGATTCGTCGCTGCGGCGCGGTCTCCATGGGTGATGGCGCCGGTTGCGCCACGTATGTGTCGCCCGCCCGCGCGAACCAGGGTTCGCGCAGATCCATATAGTGCAGGAACAAAAAGAAGCGTCCCTTGCGTTGCCGTTCGAGCCAGGCCGCCGCGTGCGCGTTCACCGCCTGCGCGTCCGGGTAGTGGTCGCCCGCGCGCGCCGTCAGCGGAAGTGCGAGACGCAGACGCCGCAACAGTTGGTAGAGCAGCAACGCCGAGGAAGACTTGCGCGCGCCGAAGAGAAGTCTCGGCTCGAGGGCGTGGTATGCGTCGAAGCCCTGCGCGAGGCCCGTAGTGGCGTCGAGCTTCGGGTTTGCGACGAAGGCGCCGGTCGTATAGCCCCGCCGTTGCAGCGCCTCGGCCAGGGTGACGCTCGAAGCGGGCAGCCGCGCCCGTGTTTCGCCAGGCGCGCGCAGCGTGGTGGGCAGGAGCGAGCCGAGCAACGAGGCGGCGCCTGGCAACGCCTTCGTGCTGTGCGCGAAGCCGTCGTAGAGGCTGCCGCCGTCGCTGGCGAGACGACACAGGTTTGGCGTCCGCGCGCGGGCGGCGGCGCTGGCGCAGTCGAGTTGATCCGCACGCAGCGCCGAGGCGAGAATCAGCATCAGGTTCGGTCGCTCGGCGAGCAGCGCGGGAACGGGCCCCGGCGTGACGCGGGTGATCGCCTGCGTCGGTGCAAGGCGCGCGCCGCTGAACCCTGCGAGCAGCACGACCACGAGCAGCGCCAACAGCGGGCGTCGCCACACAGCCCGTGCGTCGCCGAGCAGCCGTGGCCCGACGAGCAGCAGCGCGAGCGCCACAGCCAGACACGCGAGCGTCAGCGCTATCTGCAACTCGAGTGCAGGTGATGTGCCGGCGCCGTCGCGCAGGCGTTGGAAGATGACGGCGCCGCCGAGTGGTGTGAGCAGCGCGGCAAGCGTCAGCGCGCGCCGGCGGCCGCGCCCGAGCCAGCCGCCGCCGAGCAGCGCGACGACTGCGCCCGCCGGGCCGCAGGTGGTGGCGTAGAGGAGCGGGCCATACCAGAGCAGTTGCGCATCGCTGCCGAAGCCGCGCGCCGAGAGCGCGAGGGCATCCAGCACGCCGACCACGAGCCCCGCCAGCACGCCCATGCCGAAGCCGTCACCGGCGCGGCCAAAGATGGCGGCGTCGGCGAGGCGCTGTCTGAAAGATGCGTTCGACATCGCGCCAGAGCGTAGAGCTAACCCGACGGGCTGCGCCCGCCCGGAGGGGCTTCGCCCCTCCCCAACCTTAAGAACCCTCTCCCCTAACCCCTCTCCCGGGGGGAGAGGGGAACCGGAGAAGAAGGGAACCGAACCTTAGTGAGGCGGCGCCCATTTCTTCTTAACCCTCTCCCTGCAAGGGAGAGGGGGGCGACGGGCGCTGAAGCCCGTCGCCGGGTGAGGGTGGGCGACGGGCCATAAAGCCCGTCGCCGCCACTTCGACCACCCCCCACTGCCGCAGCCGGAGTGCTGTCGCACCTCGGTCAGCGGCTCGGCGCGCTACTCGTCAGCCGAATCACTGTCGGGCGCCGGGCTTTCGAGCAGGATGCGCCGTCGCTGCATCCGGCCATCGCTGCCGACGCGAAACTCGCGTGGCTTCTGGAAGCGCGGGTCGCGCCAGTTCACGGCCACCGACTGCGCGCCAAGCGGAACAATGCCCTCGGATGCCATGACGCGGAAGTCCAGAACCGCGCGGCCCGCCACCGGCTCGCGCAGGTCGTCAATGTCCTCGCCCGGCGGCAGCCGCCAGTCCGCGCGCTGCAGGTGAATCTGCAGCCGCTCGTCGCTGTCCAGCCAGCACACGAAAGCGGTGACAAAGGTGTGTGTGAAAAGCCCCATCTGCCGCTCCTTGCGCAGCGCCTGAATCACCACCTCTTGCGTAGCGGCGGCCTGACGAAGCGCGGCTTCGATGTGCTCCCCGAGCGTGAAGACGAGCTCCGTGTGGAACGCGGGCCGTCGCTCGCCCGCAGCATCCCGCAGCTCGAGTTGCGAGAGCAGGTGCGCGAGACGCAGCCTCGAAATCGCAGCCGGGTGGGCAAAGTTCGCCGCCGGCGCGCCTTTGTGCGCCTCGCTCCGCGTGCGCAGCACGACTTTGATGAACGCGTCCTCGTGCAGCAGCACGCGCTGCACCTTTGCTGTGCAACCGGTCAACGCGAACATTGCGCCGACGAGCGCGACGGCGATCACACCGAAACGCAGCGCGCGTCCTGCAAGTTTGAATTCAAGCAAGCGCATCACGGCCACTGGTTCGGACAGCCGCTCGGGGTTCAACTGAGCGCATGCACGATCCGGTATGTCAGGAAGCTCGCGCCGTAGGCGAGCAGCAACAGGTAGCTGAATGCGAAGGCGGGCCAGCGCCAGGAGTTCGTCTCGCGCCGCATCGTGGCCAGCGTGGACATGCACTGCAGCGCGAACACGAAGAACACCAAGAGCGAGGCCACCGTCGCTGGCGTGAACACGGGCGCGCCGGTGTCGGGGTGCACATCACGCTGGATGGCCGCGCGAAGCGAGACATCGCCCTCCTGCGCGGCGTACATCTGGCCAAGCGTCGCGACGATCACTTCGCGCGCGGCCAGGCTTGCAACCAAGCCGACGCCGATCTTCCAGTCGAAGCCCAGGGGTTCGATCAGCGGCTCGATGGCGTGGCCGATGGCGCCCGCCGCGCTGTGCTCGAGCTGATACGCCGCGGCCTGCTCCGGCGCAAGCTCTGCTGGCGGCGTGACGCGCGGGAAGTGGAGCAGCGCCCAGAGCACGATAGAGGTCAGCAGGATGATGCCGCCGGCGCGCTTCAAGAATGCGCTGGCGGCAGTCCAGACCTGGCTTGCGACGAGCTTGAGCGGCGGCAAGCGGTAGGGCGGCAGCTCCAGATAGAAGGGCTGCTTTGCTTCGCCGGGCAGGCTGCGGTGCAGCAACGCCGCCACCAGCAGCGCGGCGACGGCGCCCGCGAGATAGAGGCCGAGCAGCACCAGCCCCTGCAGGCCAAGCGGCCCCCATACTTTTGTAGCGGGGACGAAGGCGGCGATCAGCAGCGCATAGACCGGCAGCCGCGCGGAGCAGGTCATCAGCGGCGCGACCAGAATGGTGACCAGACGCTGGCGGGGCGACGGGATGCTGCGCGTCGCCATGATGCCGGGGATGGCGCAGGCGTAGGAGGAGAGCAGCGCGACGAAGGCGCGGCCTTCGAGGCCGATGCGCCCCATCACGCGATCCACGACGAATGCGGCCCGCGCCATGTAGCCCAGATCTTCGAGCAGCGAGAGCAGTGCGAAGAGCAACACGATCTGCGGCAGGAAGACGACCACGGCGCCGACGCCCGCAATCACCCCGTCGCAGAGGAAGTCGGCGAGGATGCCCGGCGGCAGTGCGGTGCGCGTGGCTTCGGCAAGTGCGCCGATGCCGGTGTCGAGGGCATCCATCGCCGGCGTCGCCCAGGCGAAGATCAACTGGAAGAAGAGCACCATCACCGCAGCGAAGAGCAGAGTGCCGGCGACGGGGTGCAGCACCACGCGGTCAATCGCCTCGCTGTGACGACTGCGCCCCGGCGCGCGCCGCTGACAGCGGCTGAGCAGCGACAAGGTCCAGGCGCGCCGCTCACCGGGCGCTTCGGGCGGGAGCAGCGGCGGGCGCGACCAGCGCGCCGGGTCGGGCAGCAGCCGCCGCAGTTCGTCGAGGCCGATGCCCCGGTGGCCGATCACGCCCACCACTGGGATGCCGAGTGCATCCGAAAGCCGCACGAGGTCGAGGTCGCCGCCGCGCGCGCGCAACTCGTCCATCATGGTCACGACCAGACAGGTCGGGTGGCCGGTGTGAAGTACCTGCGCGACCAGGGTCAGCGAGCGCCCGAGGGTGCAGGCGTCCACGCTGACCACCAGCCCGTCGGGTGCGGGGATGCCGGCCAGCGCGCCCTCGATCACCTGCTTCACCACCGCTTCGTCGGGGGAGACGGGGTCGAGGCTGTAGGCGCCGGGCAGGTCTATGACGCGCAGGCGGCGGCCGCCGACGCGCATGTCGCCTTCGCGCCACTCCACCGTCACGCCCGGGTAGTTGCCGACCTTCGCGCGCAGGCCGGTCAGCGCGTTGAACAGGGTGGTCTTGCCCGAGTTCGGGCTGCCGATCAGACCAAGGCGGACGGCAGCCTGCGCCTCAGGCATTCACGCGCACTCGAATCCCCGCCGCTTCGCGCTGGCGCAGGCAGAGTTGGCTGTCCGCCACTTCGTAGATGCGCGGGTCGCCGAGCGGCGCGCGACGGCGGCAGCGCACCAGCGCATCGGGCTGAAAGCCGAGGTCAAAGAGCCGCCGCCCGACCGCACCCGGGGTGTCCACCTGGACGACGCGCGCACACGCGCCGACGGGCAACTCGGCGAGGGGGATGGAGGCCATCCCCCGATTATGAAATTGACTTTCAATTTCGGCAAGCGGGGACAGGTCGGTCACCCCGTGGCCGCCACCCTCGCCCGAGGGGCTTCGCCCCTCCCCAGCCTGAAGTGCCCTCACCCCTAACCCCTCTCCCAGAGGGAGAGGGGAACCGAGCCCGAACCTTAATGAGGCGCCGCTTCATCTCTTCTTAACCCTCTCCCTGTAAGGGAGAGGGAGGCGACGGGCCTTGTAGCCCATCGCCGGGTGAGGGTGGCGGCTGCGCTGCTTCGACCACCCCCCACTGCCACTACCGGCGCGCTTTGCCCGCACGCTTGCTTGAAATCGCTTTGGGGCTTGTTCAAACTCGGCGCAGACAGGGGGTGGGCCGGGACATGATCCGGGGTTGCAAGGCTCCGCCTCGCGGTTGTTGTTCGCGCTTCCGTCGGCGTGCGCGCAGAACCCGGTGCGCCGATGCCGCGTGACAACGTTGCGCGCGGCGCGTCGGACGCGCTGGTGCGCCTGTTCCATGTTTCGAAGTCGTATCTGGCCGGCAGCTTCGCGCTGCGCGACATCAACCTCGAACTGGGGCGCGGGGAGTTCGCGCTGCTGACCGGCCCCTCCGGCGCCGGCAAGACCACCCTGCTGCGGCTGATCTTCGGCGCCGAGCGGCCGAGCGAGGGGCAACTGCTGGTGCTCGGGCGCAACATCAGCCGGGTCGGCGGGCACAGCGTGGCGCCGCTTCGACGACGCATCGGCGTCGTGTTTCAGGATTTCAAGCTGCTGCCGCGCCATACGGTGGAGCAGAACGTCGGCATCGCGCTCGATGTGATGGGCGTGCCCGCCCGCGAAAAACGCGCGCGCGTGTTCGCCATGCTGAAGCGCGTCGGTCTCGAAGCGCGCCGCGCGCATCATCCGCTCTCCCTGTCGGGCGGCGAGCAGCAGCGCCTCGCCATCGCCCGCGCGCTGGTGAACCGGCCGCAACTGCTGCTCGCCGACGAGCCCACCGGCAACCTCGACCCCGATCTCAGCATCGAGATCATGGAGTTGATCGCAGCCTTTGCCTCGAGCGGCGCCACCGTGCTGGTTGCGACCCACGACCACGGGCTGCTCCGGCGCTACGGCCGCCGCGTGCTGCGCCTCGAAGCCGGCGAGCTGGTGGACGATGGCGTGTCCGGTGCGCAGCCATGAGTTTGCCGTTTGCGCAGACGGCGCTGCGCACGGCGCTTTCGAGTATGCGCGCGAGCCCGGTGACGAGTCTGGTGGCGGTGGCGACCATCGGCCTGTGCCTGCTGCTGATCGGCGCCTTCGTGCTGCTGGTCGCCAACATGGAGCGCCTGCTCGACCACTTCGGCGAAGAGATCCGCGTCTCCGTCTATCTGTCGGAGGAGACCGACATCGAGGCGCAGCAGCAGTTGGCCGCGCGCGCGCGCATCGCGCCGGGTGTGCTCGAGGTCGAGCTTCTGACCCGCGAGGCTGCGCTCGAGCGCTTCCGCCAGCATCAGCCCGAGCACGCCACGCTCTTCGAGGGTTTCGGCGAGAGCCCGCTGCCGGCATCGCTCGAAATTCTGCTCGCCCCCGAGCAGCGCAACGAGCAGGGCGTGGCCATTCTGGTCGAGTCGCTCTCGGGTCTGCCGGGCATCGGCGAACTCGGTTACGGCCACGAGTGGGTCAGCGGCTACGCCCATGTGGTTTCACTTCTCTATGGCGCGGCCGTGGCGCTTTGCTGCGTGCTGCTGCCCGCCACCTTCCTGATCGTCGCCGGCACCATCCGCCTCTCGCTCTACGCCCGCCGCGATGAAATCGAGATCGTGCGGCTGATCGGCGGCAGCCGCGGCTTCGTCGCCAGCCCGCTGCTGCTCGAAGGGATTACCTGTGGCGCCTGCGGCGGCCTGCTTGGCCTGGTGCTGCTCTACCTGTGTTACAGGTTGCTGCTGCCCGCCTTCGAGGGCGGGCTCTCGTTGCTGATCGGTACCGCCGAGCCGGTGTTCCTCGGCATCGGCGCCGCCTGCGGGCTGATCGCCGCCGGCGCGCTGCTCGGCCTGCTCGGCGCAACCATCGCCCTGTTGCAAGACGAGTTGCGCTCGTGAAGCGCGCGCGACGCTGGCGCCGCCGCCGGGCCTGCATTCTGGCTTTCGCGCTGCTGGCGGCGCTGTCCCCGACGCCGGCGGCGGCGCAGGATGAAGCCGAACTCGAAAGCCTGCAGGCGGCGATTGCCGAGCGTCGCGCGCGCGTCGCCGGTTACGAGCGCGAGGAGCACGGTCTGTTCGCCGCACTCGCCGCCGGGGACGAGGCGGTTAAGACCGTCGCGCGCGAGGTGGCGAGGGCAAAGCTTGCGGCGCAGCAGGCCGAGGCGCGGCGCAGCGCGAGCGCCGGGCAGGCCGAGGCGCACGAAGCGCGGCTCGCGCGCACACGAGCCGCCGTTTCGCGCCGCGCGGTGGCGCTCTACAAGGTTGGGGGCGCGGGCCCGGTGCGGCTGGTCTTTGCCCCCGGCACGCTGCGCGAGCGGCTCACGCGCATCCGCGCGCTGCAGCGCATGCTCGATCACGACCGCGCCCTGCTTCAGCGCTTCGCCGCTGAGCGCGCGGCGTTGGGAGCAGCCCGGGAAACCCTGCAAGCGACAAAGCAGCAGCGCGACCGCGCGCGCGCCGGGCTCGAACGCCGGCAGCGCCAGCTCGAGGCGGAGCGCCGCGCCCGCCGCCAGTTGCTCACGCGGGTGCGCGCAGACCGCGATCGCGAGCGCGCGCTGCTGCTGGAACTCGAAGAGGCGGCGCGCGCGCTCGAAGAGAAGCTCTTTGATCTGGCGCGCAGCCCTTCGCAGCGCCGCTTCGGCCCGACGCCCTTTGCGCGCCTGCGCGGTGAACTCCCGCGCCCCGTGGCCGGTCGCGTGCGGCGCGGCTTCGGTCGCGTGGTGGACGAGGAATTTCGCACCGAGATCTTCCGGCGCGGCGTGGACTTCGAGGTCACGCGCGGCGAGCGGGTCTTCGCCGTGGCCGCCGGGCTGGTGCGCTTCGCCGACTGGTTCTCCGGCTACGGGCGGATGGTGATCATCGAGCACGGCGACGGCTTCTTCACCGTCTCGGGGCATCTCGATGCGCTGCGCGTGCAGTCCGGCGAGCGGGTGCGGGCGGGCGATGCGATTGGCGCGGCGGGCGAAACCGGCTCGCTGGCCGGCCCGCGCCTGTACTTCGAAATCCGCCACGGCGCCGGCGCCGAGAACCCCGAGGACTGGCTGCGCGCGCTGCCCTGATGGCCGTCGTCCCGCTGCTGACCGCCGGGCGATCTCCGGTACACTCCCGCCACGGCCCGCACTGGCCCGTGTCCGTTGTCCCTGCCCCTGAGCGGGTGGAAAGGTGTGTGTATTAAATGTTCAGACCTGCGCATTCCCGTTTCGCCTTGGGATTTCTCGGGGGCCTGCTCGTTGCGCTGCTGCTCTTCACGCTGACGCCCGGCGCGCCGAGCTTCGCCACCAGCCGCTACGACGAGCTGCGCCTGTTCAGTGATGTGCTGAACCTGATCCGCGCCAACTATGTCGAGGAGATTGACGAGACCACGCTGATCCGTGGCGCGGTGCGGGGCATGACCGGGCAGCTCGACCCGCACTCCGCCTACATGGACCCGAGGCAGTACCGCGAAATGGAAATGGACACGCGCGGTGAGTTCGTGGGCATCGGCATCGAGGTCTCGAAGGCGCGCGATGGTTTTATCGAAGTGATTGCGCCGCTCGAGGGCACCCCGGCGGCGCGCGCCGGCGTGCGCGCGCGCGACCAGATCGTGGCGCTCTGCCCGAACGAAATTCCCGACGGCTGGCTCGAACCCTGCCGCAGCACGCGCAGCATGGAGTTGTCGGAAGCGGTGGATCAGATGCGCGGCCCGAAGGGCACCTTCGTCACGATCCGCATTCAGCGCGAGGGTTTCGAGGCGCCGCTGCCCTTCCGCATCCGCCGCGACCGCGTCAAGGTGACCTCGGTGACCGGTCGCCTGCTGGAGCCGGGCTACGCGCTGCTTCAGGTCCACCAGTTTCAGCAGAACACGGCTTCGGAGTTGCGCACGCTGCACAGAAAACTCGAGGACGAGTCCGGCGGTGAATTTCGCGGCGTGGTGCTCGACCTGCGCAACAACCCGGGCGGTCTGCTCGATCAGGCGGTGGCGGTTGCGGATCTGTTCCTCGCGAGCGGCGTGTTGCTTTCGACGCGCGGGCGGATTGCGGACGAGACGCAGGAGTTCCACGCCCACGCCGACATCGAGGGCGAATACCCGATGGTGGTGATCGTGAACGCGGGCAGCGCCAGCGCCTCCGAGATCGTCGCGGGCGCGCTGCAAGATCATCACCGCGCGCTGGTGCTCGGCGCGCCCACCTTCGGCAAGGGCTCCGTGCAGACCCTCTACCCGCTGCCGCGTGGCGCCGGCGGTTTGCGCCTGACCACCGCGCTCTACTACACCCCGTCGGGGCGCTCGATTCAGGAGCTCGGCATCGAGCCGGACATTCTGGTGTCTGCCCGCGCCGGGCAAAGCGCCGATGCGAGCGCGCCCGCCGAGCGCCTGCGCGAGGGGCAGCTCGATGGCCACATCACCCACCGCGACGCCACCGACGGCTTTAATAATGTCCCACGGCGCGACTTCGAAGCCGAGACCGCGCCGCCGGGGCCGGGCGAGGCCGGTGCGGCGGTGGTGGATAACACTTCCTCTCCCGATTCGAATGCCGGGCCGGTGACCGCCGCCGCCGACGGCGACGACGGCGAAGCGCCGGACATGCAGCGCGCGCGCGCCCTCGAAGTGTTGAAGAGCTGGGACTACTTCGAGCGCATCGCCAGGCTGCGCGACGCCCAGCGCGCGGCTGAAAAACGCTCGGCCGAGAAGCGCTCTGCGCAGGCGGAAGACGAGAGCGAAGCCGAAAGCGCCCGTCCCTAGATGGAAGCCAGCCGCGCCGAAGACAAAGTCCAGCCCGCGCCGCTCGGCGTCAGTGAGTTGCTGGGCAATTTGAGCGCGCTGCTCGAAGAGGAGTTCGCGCAGGTGTCGGTCTGCGGCGAACTCTGTGATCTGTTCCGCTCGGAGCGAGGCCACTTCTACTTCCGCTTGAAGGACGATGACGCGCAGTTGCGGGCCGTGCTGTTTCGCGCGGCGGCAAAGCACTTGTCCTTCGAGCTCGATGACGGTCTCGAACTCGTCGCCCATGGCGAGTTGAACCTGTATGCCGTCCGCGGCGAGCTGCAGCTCATGGTGCGCGCGCTCGAGCCGCTGGGGCAGGGCGCGCTGCAACTGGCCTTCGAGCAACTGCGCGCGCGGCTCGAAGCCGAGGGACTCTTCGACGCGGCCGCGAAGCGCGCGCTGCCGCGCTTCCCGCGTTGCGTCGCCGTGGTGACTTCGCCCGTCGGCGCGGCCGTGCGGGATGTCACCCGTGTGAGTGCGCAGCGCTTTCCCGGCGTGCCGCTGTTGATTGCGCCGACCCGGGTGCAGGGGGATGGCGCCGAGCGCGAGATCATCGCCGCGCTCGCGCGCGCGCAGGCCGAACCCGATGTCGAAGTGGTGCTGCTGGTGCGCGGCGGCGGCTCGCTCGAGGATTTTCAGGCTTTCAACAGCGAAGGGCTGGCGCGCGCCATTCGGGCCTGCGCTGTGCCGGTGGTGAGCGGCGTCGGCCACGAAGTGGACTTCACCATCGCCGACTTCGCCGCCGATGCCCGCGCGCCGACCCCGTCCGCCGCCGCCGCCCTGGCCCTGCCGGATCGCGCCTTCTGGCGTCAGCACATCGTCACCACCCGGGCCGGGCTTGCGCGCGGGGCGAAGGGGCAGGTTGCGATGGGGCGGGTTGCACTTTCCAAACTCGATGCGCGGCTGCACGCGCACGCCCCGGCCGTGCGCCTCGCGCTGCGTCGGCAGGCGCAGCAGGCGCTGTGGGGCAGACTGCGCAACGCCTTCGCCACGCTGCTGCCGCTGCAAAGGCAGCGTCTCGACGCCGCGTTCGAGGGCCTGCAGCGCGCGGGTGACGGGGCGCTCGCACCCGCGCGCACCCGGCTTACCGGCGCTCTGGCGTCGCTCGATGCGCTGTCGCCGCTGGCCGTGCTCGCGCGCGGCTACGCCATCGCAACGGGCCCCGATGGCCGCATCGTGCGCCGCGCCACGGCGCTGTCACCCGGCGCGCTTTTGACGCTGCGCGTCCACGAGGGTGAACTCGAAACGCAGGTTCGAGCCGTGCGCGCGCGCGAAGGCGATCGGGGCTGAGCCGCCCCGATTTCTGGTACCGTCCCAGGCGATGGCCGATTCTGCTGCGGATAACGATGCCCGGAGCCTTTCCTTCGAGGAGGCGCTGCGCCGTCTCGAGGAGATCGTCGAGCAGCTCGAGGGCGGCGAGTTGCCGCTCGAGGATTCCCTCGTGATCTTCGAGGAGGGCGTCGCGCTCTCGCGCCGCTGCGCCGAAGAGTTGGGGCGCGCCGAGCAGCGCATCGAAAAGCTGGTGGACAAAGAGAACGGCCCGGCGCGCGAGCCCTTCGACGCCGCCCCCGCTGACGCCGCCGCAAGCGCCGATAAAGACGAGGACATTCCGTTTTGACGCCGACGCCCGCGTTTCTCAGCGACGCGCAAAAGTGGGTGGACGCGGCGCTCGAAGCCTGGTTGCCGCCGGCAGACACCGCACCCGCGCCGTTGCACGCTGCCATGCATCACCTGTTGTTCCCGGGTGGCAAAAGGCTGCGGCCGGCTCTTGTGTTCGCCGCTTGTGAAGCGGCGGGCGCGCCCGCCCGGCAGGCGCTTGCCCCCGCCGCCGCCGTCGAGTTGCTGCACACCTACTCGCTGATTCACGACGACCTGCCCTGCATGGACGACGACGCGGAGCGGCGCGGCGCGCCCACGGTGCACCGGCTCTACGGCGAGGCGACGGCGCTGCTCGCCGGCGACGCGCTGCAGGCGCTGGCCTTCGAGGTGTTGTGCCGCGAGGGGCTTAAAACAGTCGAGCCGGCGACGCGGGTGCAGGCGCTGCTGGATCTTTCGCGCTGTGCGGGTTCGACGGCGCTGGTCGGCGGGCAGTACGACGATCTGCACTTCGAGCCGGGCGGCGCGGATGCTTTGCCTCGGGTGGAGTCCATCCACCGCCGCAAGTCCGCCGCACTCTTCGCCTGCGCGACGGTTCTCGGCGCGCGCTTTGCGGGCGCGGGTGCGGCGCAGTGCGCGCAACTCGGCAAGTTTGGGGAAGACCTGGGCCTGGCGTTTCAGATTGCCGACGACCTGCTCGACCACGACGACGGGGACACCTGCTCGCTGTTGTCGGTGCTCGCCGCCGACGGCGGCGGCGGCGGCGACGGTGGTGGTGTTAAAGCTGCGCGCGCGCGGGCCGAAACTTTGCTCGAGCGCGCGCTCGCGCACATTGGCGACCTGGGCGCAGCGGCGACCGCGCTGCGCGAGCTTGCCGGGTACGCGCTGCGGAGGAGTCAATAACGATGAGCCGGGAACTCGCCCGTCGGAATTTGTTGGACGGCATCCGCACGCCCGCCGACCTGCGCGAGTTGCCGCGCTCGCGCGTTGGCGAAGTGACCGAGGCGCTGCGCGCAGAAATTATCGAGCGCGTGTCGAAGACCGGCGGCCACCTCGCTTCGAGTCTCGGCGCCGTCGAGTTGCTGACCGCCATCCACTACATCTTCGACACGCCCCGGGACACGCTGTGTCTCGATGTCGGGCATCAGGGTTATGCCCACAAGATGCTGACCGGGCGGCGCGCGGAGTTCGAGCGCATCGGGCAGGAGAGCGGCATCGGCAAGTTTCTGCGTCGGACGGAGAGCGCGTATGACGCCTTCGGGGCGGGGCACGCCGGCACCTCCATCTCGGCGGCGCTCGGCATGGCGCGCGCCTTCGAACATCAGGGACGCGACAACATCAGCATCGCGCTGATCGGCGACGGCGGCATGACGGCGGGTATGGCCTTCGAAGCGTTGAACCACGCCGGCGACATTCAGCAGAAGAATCTGCTGGTGGTGCTGAACGACAACGAGATGTCCATCTCGCCGAATGTGGGCGCCATGTCGAGCTATCTTTCGCGCAAGCTCTCGGCGCCGATGGTGCGCCGCCTCAAGGGTTGGGTGAAGGAGTTCCTGAGTTCGCTGCCCGGAGACATGCTGCACTGGGCGCAGAAGGCCGAGGAGTCGCTGAAGGTTTTCTTCTCGCCGGGGCTTCTGTTCGAGGCGCTCGGCTTCAAGTACATGGGGCCGATTCAGGGGCACCGCATCGAGGTGGTGCTCGAAACCTTCGAGCACGTGCGCGACATGTTGAAGAGCGGCGAGGGGCCGATTCTCGTCCACGCGCTCACGGCCAAGGGTTTTGGCTACCAGCCCGCGCAGAACGACCCCTTCCGCTACCACGGCGTCGGCGCCTTCGATGTCGAGAGCGGGAAGTTTGCGCCCTCGCGTCCGGGCCCGCCCAAGTATCAGAAAGTTTTCGCCGAGACTTTGATCCGGCTGGCGAAGCAGGACGAACGCATCGTCGGCATCACCGCGGCGATGGCGGACGGCACCAGCCTCGACATGTTCAAGCGGCGCTTCCCCGAACGCTTCTACGATGTGGGCATCGCCGAGCAGCACGCGGTTACTTTCGCCGCGGGGATGGCGACGCAGGGCATGAAGCCGGTGGCGGCGATTTACTCCACCTTCTTGCAGCGCGCTTACGATCAGGTGGTGCACGATGTCTGCGTGCAGAACCTCGATGTGACTTTCGCGATGGATCGCGCCGGTCTGGTCGGCGCCGACGGCGCAACGCACCAGGGTCTCTACGACATCGCCTACCTGCGCACGCTGCCGAACATCATCGTGATGGCGCCGAAGGACGAGAACGAACTTCGACACATGCTGCGCACCGCCGTCGAGTACCCGGGGCCGGCGGCGCTGCGCTATCCACGCGGCAGTGGTTTCGGCGTGCCGCTCGACCCCGAGTTGAAGGCGCTGCCGATTGGCGAGGCCGAGTTGCTCTGCTCCGGCGACACGCTTGCGATCATCGCGTATGGCACCTGCGTGCACGACGCCCTCGAAGCCGCCGCCGAGCTGCAGGCCGATGGCATCTCGGTTGCGGTGCTGAACGCGCGCTTTGCAAAACCGCTCGACGAGGCGCGCTGTCTTGCGCTCGCGCGGAGTTGCCGCGCGCTGCTCAGCGTCGAGGAGCACACGGGCATGGGGGGGTTCGGCAGCGCGCTGCTGGAGCTTCTGTCCCGCGCGGGCGTGCTGCTGCCAACCCGCTGTCTGGCGCTCCCGGACCGGCTGATCGAGCACGGCGACCCGGCCCGCCAGCGCGCCGCCTGCAA